>JBOHYH010000169.1:0-7478 GCA_050737775.1 Arenimonas sp. | reverse complement strand
TTATTTCCGTCTCGTTATTCGAAAAAACCCAACTAGAATGCGCCTTGCAGCACGAGGCTAACCGAGGAATTTCAGGTTCGACCGATAACCAGCTGATTTTGTTTGATTTTTAACCGGACAGTAGTGTTGTCAGTTATTGATCAATAACGCTTCAGCATCTACGGTTAAACTGCGGTTGGCAGCCTGTACGTCACTCAATTCGAGTACACCGGCCGCTTGGCGAAGACGCAATGTATTCACAAGAAAGGCATGGCGGGCACGGGCGTATTCGCGTTGTGCCGTGTAGAGCTGTTGCTGAGCAATAAGCACGTCAACGATGGTGCGTGTGCCGACTTCCAGTCCAGCTTCACCGGCTTCATAGGCTGCTTTTGCCGAGACAACGGCAGAACGTCGAGCTTCAACTTCCGACAAGCCTGCAATCAGGGAACGATAGGCGTTACGGGTTTGTCTGGTAATTGAGCGTTTCTGTTGTTCGAGTTGATCGGCTGCAATATCACGTTGGTCGATGGATTGGCGAACACGCGACTGGGTCGCGAAGCCACTGAAAATCGGCACGGATAAAGTAATGCCAACACTGGATCCGGTGTTGATCGAATCGGCCGGAAAAGTGAAAGTATCCGAGCTACGAGTACCCCAAGTGGTACGGTCGGAATAACTTGCTGTCGCAGAGAGCGTCGGGTAATGCGCAGCGCGTGCAGTCTGAATGTCTTTCTCAGCAGCAGCTAGTGCTTTTTGTTTGGATTGAAGGCTTGGATTTGATTCCAGTGCGATACTTACCCACTCTTCGACCGTTCTGACATCGTTATTTTCGGGTTGGTAGGTTGGGGCAAGGCCACGGATATTTTCGATGGGTTGGCCGGTAATTTCCGCAAGTGCTTCGCGGGCATCATCTAGCGTATTGGCCGCAGTAATCGCATTAGCGCGCGCACTGTCGTAACGTGCACGAGCTTCATGTACATCGGTAATGGGAGCGAGACCGACTTCAAGTCTTTTTTCAGCTTGATCAAGTTGCCGTTTTACAGACCGTTCTTCGGCGCGGGACGATGCCAGTGTTTCGATTGCAGTCAACACATTGAAATAAGCATCGGCAGTACGGACAACAAGTGCATCACTGGCGGCATCTAAATCTGCTTCGGCTTGCGATGCGCGAAATTTACTTGCGCCAAGGCGAGAATAGTTGCTGTGGTCGTAGATGCTTTGGCGAAGAGTCAGTCCGTAATTTCGTGTCTTGGTATCGCTGGAACCTTCGGAAGGGCCAAATGTTACGCCGCCGGAACCGTCAGGATTGGAGTCGACCGAACTGCTGTCACCGGTGCTCTTAGTTAAAGATGCTTCTGCGCTGAGTTGCGGCAGTAAAGCAGCTCGTGATTGCACAACGCCTTCGCCCTGGGCATTTTTCTGTGATTCAGCAGCAGACAATTGCGGGTCGCTTTGGCGTGCCAGATCATAGGCCTGAAGCAAATCGGTGGCCTGCGACTGGGCGCTGATTCCGGTCAGTAATAAAGCTAAAGCGAGAGGGTGCAAACGCATAGTGAATCCCTTTGAAATTATAAAAATTTATAAAGTGAAGCTGGGTTTAGGTTCGGCGCCGCGTAAATACGGCACATCGGTTTCAAACAAACTTTCTTCGTGCAAGCTGTCACCGCGATGGGTAACGCGTAACGCTTCCTGCACCGGCGAATGGCCACGAATGATGAACATGCGACCATTCGGCTTTAACCATTGAGCAAAGATTTCCGGAACATGGGTGACTGCGGCCGTAACGGCAATCGCATCGAAGCGGCGGTCGTTTTGCCAGGCGAGCGCATCGGCACATTCAAGACGGACATTGCGAAGACCGGCATTGTTCAATCTCTGTTTTGCCAGCTCGATAAAATCGGCATGAATGTCCAGGCTGACAACTTCGCGTGCCAGATGCGATAAGCAAGCAGTCACAAAACCGGAGCCAGTACCAATTTCCAGGACGTCGTCCTGCGAACTCAAATCCAGCGCCTGCAACAAGCGACCTTCGAGTACCGGCTTCATCATGACTTCGTCATGTGCCAGTGGCAGTGCGATATCGGTATAGGACAGGTTTCGGTGTTCGGTACCGACGAAATCTTCGCGTTGAAGCAAATGCAGAACATCGAGCACGCGCGGATCGAGCACATCCCAGGGGCGAACCTGTTGCTCTACCATGGCGAATCGGGCTTGTTCAAAATTCACTGACATACTCAGGGGTCCTTGGTGCGCAAAGAGCAGTATTTTACGCTCGAAGCAGCTTGGCTGGTGAAAATAATGCCGTATTACAACACCAGCACTCAGTGCCGGAAGTCATCGGGACCAGAGTCATGCTGTCGGCATATTCTCGATAATCCATCAGTAGATGCATAAAGTGCCGTCCAGGTTGCGTCTTCCATAGGCACGTATGAATACGCTGACCACTTCTTCGGCGTGCGCCAAACGTTCTTCTGCATCTGGCAAAGGCGCAACACCTACCAGAGCACGCATATGTCTGACGCCTTTCAACATCACAAAAAAATGTTCTGCGGCCTTGCTTGGGTTCGGAATATCCAGATCGCCGCTTTCACAGCGTTGGCTTAAAAACATTTCCATGTCTTTCAAGGTACGGCGCGGGCCGACATAAAAGAAAATCTCGGCAAGCTTGGTGTTTTGCGCAGCCTGCGCCGCCATGATCCGGAAAAGCTGGATCGCACATTCGTCCATCGTGAGCTCCAGAAAGCCCTTGGCGATATGCAGCAGCGCTTCATGCAGGCTGAGCTCGGGGTGCAATTCAAAGGCCTGATGCGGCAACTGATGCTCGCAGAACTCTTCCACTGCAGCGCCAAACAGCGTGTCTTTGTCGGTGAAGTGACTATAGAGAGTGAGCTTCGAGACACCGGCGGCCTGGGCAATGGCGTCCATGCTGACGGCGTCATAGCCTTTTGAAGGAAACAGGGCTTGGGCGGCGGCCAAAATGGCTGCGCGTTTTTCGGGGTCCTTGGGACGACCGGGGGCATTGGGGCGGGAAACGAGGTTCATTGCGAAATAGTATAAATAGTTATTGAACTGACCGGTAAACTAAATATACTATACCGCGAAGTTCAGTAATAGAGATATCCCATGAAATTGCATCACAAAGCCGCTGGCATTGCCCTGATCTCCTCACTTTTGCTGCTGACAGCCTGCAAAGACGAGCCTCTTGCCGAACCAGCACGCCCGGCACTGGTCGTTCAGCCGGGAGCAGGAATCACCTCCAATAGCGTCTATTCCGGTGAAGTGCGCGCGCTGGAAGAACCGCAACTCTCGTTCAGGATCAGCGGAAAAATCGCCAAACGCTTCGTCGATGTCGGTACGGCGGTGAAAGCCGGACAGGCATTGGCGCAATTGGATGCCAGTGATGTGACTTTGCAATCCCAGTCTTCACAGGCAGCGTTGGCGTCAGCGCAATCTGACTTGGCCCTAGCCAAATCCGAACTCGAGCGTTACAAAGCCTTGGTCGACAAACAGGTTGTCAGCCGCTCTTTATATGAAACCCGTGTCTCGGCTTATGACGCAGCCGCAGCCAGAGTCAGGCAGGCACGCGCCGCTGCCAATGTTTCTTCGAATCAAACCGGCTATGCAATTTTGCGCGCGCCTAAAGACGGCGTAATTGCACAACGCATGGCGGAAGCCGGACAAGTTGTCGCCGCTGGACAAACCATCTTCGTGCTCGCGACCGACGGGGCGCGTGAAATTTCCATCAGCGTATCTGAACAATTCGTTTCACAATTCCGGCCCGGCCGAAAAATGAATGTGGAATTATGGGCGGCTCCGGGCAAAATATTTCCCGCTACGTTACGGGAAATTTCGCCCTCTGCCGATCCACTTGCCCGTACCTTTGCAGCCAAAGTCAGCTTCAAGGCCGACGGCGTGAAAGCCGAAGTAGGCCAAAGTGCTCGTGTGTACGTACAAGACGAAACCGATAGCAAAATGAGTTTGCCGCTGTCGGCGGTTCATCAATTGAATGGCAAGCCGGCGGTTTGGGTCTTGCGTAAACTTTCTACACCCAAAGATAAAACGCTGAACGAAGAAGAACAAAAGCTAATGGCAGAAAAAAGCCAGCGTGAACAGCAAGTGCACTTGGTGCCGGTACAGATCGGTCCGTATGGCGAAACCAGTGTCCCGGTTTTATCGGGTGTGAGCACCACCGATTGGGTCGTGATTGCCGGCGTACATCTGTTGCGCGAAGGTGAGCCGGTTCGAGCTGTCGACAATAATAACCGCGAAGTTGCAGCAGCTTTCAATGCCGCATCCACCAGCAAAACAGCAAGCAACTGAGTCCATCATGAGTAATTTCAATCTCTCGGCCTGGGCGCTGAATAATCGCACTCTGGTGCTCTTCATCATGATGGTGCTTGCGATTGCAGGCGTTGTCAGTTATCAGCGCCTTGGTCAATCGGAAGATCCGCCCTTTACCTTCAAGATCATGGTAGTGCGCACCATGTGGCCGGGTGCAACGGCGGAAGAAGTGTCTTTGCAGGTCACCGATCGCATCGAAAAGAAATTGATGGAAACCGGTAGTTACGAATTTATCCGTTCGTATTCGCGCCCGGGCGAATCGCTGGTGATGTTCATGGCCAAAGATTCGATGTTTTCCGACAAGTTGCCTGAGTTGTTTTATCAGGTCAGGAAAAAGACCGGCGATATAAAACCGACCTTGCCGGAAGGGGTTGTAGGTCCCTTCTTCAATGATGAATTCGGCGATACCTTTGGCAATATCTATGCCTTGTCGGGTGATGGTTTCGATTACGCCACGCTGAAAAATTATGCCGAACGCATCGAGCTTGAACTGCATCGTGTTCCCGATGTGAACAAGGTCGATCTGCTTGGCTTGCAGGATGAAAAAATCTGGATTGAATTATCCAATACCAAGCTGGCAACGCTCGGCATCCCGATGGACAAGGTGCAGGAAGCCATCGATCAGCAAAATGCCGTTACACCAACAGCATTTTTTGAAACCGGTAGTGACCGCGTACAACTTCGAGTCGATGGTGCATTCGACAGCGTTGAACAAATCAAGAATTTTCCGATTCGTGTCGGCGACAGAAGCCTGCGTCTGAGCGATGTCGCCGAAATCAAGCGCGGCTTCACCGATCCGGCGCAACCGCGCATGCGCTTCATGAGTGAAAATGCCATCGGTATTGCGGTGTCGATGCGCCCGGGTGGCGATATTATTGCGTTGGGAAAAAATCTCGATTCGGATTTTGAAAGACTGAAAGAAAGCTTGCCGGTTGGCATGGAATTGCGAAAAGTTTCCGACCAACCTGCCGCAGTATCCAGTTCGGTCGGTGACTTCGTGCGTTCACTGGCCGAAGCCGTCATTATCGTTTTGGCCGTGAGCTTTTTCTCGCTCGGCAAACGCGCTGGTGCAGTGGTAGCGCTGTCTATTCCACTTGTGCTTGCAATGACATTTGCGGCGATGGCCTACTTCGGTATTGGCTTGCACAAGATTTCTCTTGGCGCCCTGATTTTGTCTCTGGGTTTGCTGGTGGATGACGCCATTATCGCTGTCGAGATGATGGCAGTAAAAATGGAGCAGGGGCTTGATCGATTCAAGGCCGCCAGCTTTGCCTACACCAGTACCGCATTTCCGATGCTGACCGGCACATTGATCACCGCAGCAGGCTTCCTGCCGATTGCCACCGCGCAATCGGGCACAGGCGAATATACCCGTTCGATTTTCCAGGTCGTGACCATCGCATTGATATTGAGCTGGATTGCGGCGGTTATTTTTATTCCGTATCTGGGTGCGCGCTTGTTGGCGGATCCCAAGCCGCTGGAACACGGTCAAAGCCATCATGAAGTTTACGATACCAAGTTCTACAAGAAATTCCGCCGCCTGGTGGCATGGTGTGTAAATTACCGGAAGACCGTGATTCTGGTGACCTTCCTGGCAACCGTATCTTCTTTTTTCCTGTTCAAATACGTCCCGCAACAGTTTTTTCCATCGTCAACACGTTTGGAGTTGATGGTGGATCTTGAATTGGCAGAGGGTGCCTCACTCGAGGCCACAGAGATTGTTGCCAAGCGTTTTGAAAAATTGATCAAGGATCGCAGCGAGCTTGATAATTTCGTTGGCTATGTCGGCACCGGTTCGCCGCGTTTCTATTTGCCGCTGGATCAAAAACTGCCACAGGCAAACTTTGCCCAGTATGTCCTGACCACAAAAAGTAATGCAGAGCGCGAAGAAATCAGAAAATGGTTGATCGAAAAATTCAAAACCGATTTTTCCGATGTGCAGGCGCGCATCAGCCGTCTGGAAAATGGGCCTCCAGTCGGCTATCCGATTCAATTCCGGGTCTCGGGCGAACACATCGACAAAGTGCGTGAGTTGGCTCAGCAGGTAGCTGAAAAAGTACGTGCCAATCCGAATGTCGACAATGTGCATCTTGACTGGGATGAGCCCAGCAAAGTCGTGCGTATCAAGATCGACCAAGAGCGCGCTCGAGCGCTCGGTGTAAGTTCGGCGCAAGTTGCCTTGTTCCTGCGCGGCTCACTGTCAGGCACCCATGTCAGCACCTTCCGTCAAGGTAACGAGTTAATAGAAATCGCCTTGCGTGGCCCGAATCAGGAGCGTGAAAGTTTGTCCTTGCTGGGTAGTTTGGCAGTGCCGACGGCGAATGGTCGTGCAGTGCCTCTTTCGCAAATCGGGACGCTGGAATACGGTTTTGAGGAAGGCATTATCTGGCATCGTAATCGCCTGCCTACCGTGACTGTGCGTGGTGATATCTACAAGAACATCACACCACCGGAAGCCACCGCACAAATTTTACCGACACTCGAATCCATTCGTGCAGCACTTCCTGTTGGTTACCTGCTGGAAACCGGCGGTACGGTGGAAGATTCCGGGAAAGGCTCGAAATCGGTAGCAGCAGGCGCGCCATTGTTTTTATTGGTGGTATTCAGTCTGCTGATGATCCAGCTGAAAAGTTTCCGGCGCACTTTCATGGTCTTGTTGACCGCACCCCCAGGTTTTATCGGTGTCACATTATTCCTGCTGATCTTCCAGGTGCCATTCGGTTTTGTGGCGATGCTGGGTACGATCGCGTTGTCTGGAATGATCATGCGCAACTCGGTCATTCTGGTCGATCAGATTGATCAGGATATTGCGAGTGGCCATTCACCAGCCGATGCGGTAATTGATGCGACCGTGCGTCGCTTCCGTCCGATTGTGTTGACTGCGCTGGCTGCGATGCTCGCGATGATTCCGCTTTCACGCAGTGTGTTCTTCGGACCCATGGCAACTGCGATTATGGGTGGTTTGCTGGTGGCAACGGCCTTGACCTTGCTGTTCCTGCCGGCTTTGTACGCAGCTTGGTTCAAAGTGCCATCGCCGGATATGAAGCAATACACCTGAAGTATTTTGTAAAGGTTTTCGCGCCCGGGCCTGCCTGTTTGGCTCCCTCCCCCTTGTCATTGGCAGGCCCGGAACGCGATTTTGACAATGCGCTTGTGGG
>JBOHYH010000168.1:0-10760 GCA_050737775.1 Arenimonas sp. | reverse complement strand
AATGCTGATACAGGGCGCAGCAAGCAGCGCCCCTACGCTTTTGGTCTTAGCAGCCAGCCGGTAATTGCGAGACGATCTTCATTCGCGAATGGCGACACCAGGCTGACGATATGCGATTGCGGTACCTTGAATAGGGACAATGAATTCCATAGTGGCATCAAAGTTTGTGTCACTTCGCCCTGGCTATTTTCGAACTGCAATAAACCGCCCCAATCGGCTCGCCAGTTTTTTGTCAAACCGATGACATAGGCATAGGCGCGATCTTCATTCTTGTCCTTGTCCTCATGCCGTGTCAGGAAATGGCCGGCCCGATAACGCGTGGCTTGCGCGCTGGTATGGGTAATTTTCGGATCGTTCACCAGCCAGCGAGCGAACGCGATAAATTCTTCGGAATTCAGGAAGTCGAGAATCGCATGCAGCATCAAAGCCGGATCGCGACCTTCAATCGCCGCTTTCACCATCATGTAACTTTCATAGACAAACTGGAATTCGGTTTTGGCGCGCTCGTAGGCTTTTCGTAAATTCTCGGTGCGAGCCAGTTCGTCCATCGCGGAATAATCGGCAGCAGAAACAGTTTTTGAGGTTCCATCACTGCGTTCTGCCAAAGTCCATGGCACTTCATGCTGCAGGCAAGAACGTAAACGCTCGGCAGCATCCAACTGTAGAAAATCCGGAATCTGTACCCGCGTATTTCTGGCGAGGTCGATTCGATAGCCTTCAAAGTCTAGGTCGTTGTTGATCATTGGTGATGTCTACTGTTTCGAGCTTATCGAGCTTGCCAGCAGTTTTCGGTAGGCTTTATCATCAGGTTGCCAGCCATCCGGAGGCGTCGGGGAAATTCCTTCGGTCGCTCGCAGCTTGTGGTAGTACGCCACTTCGTCTTCATGCGGCCATGCGTTCATTTCATCACGAAGCGAATGCGTAGACTTCTTGTTCGGACGATACAAATTCAACCAGGTATGGGTTCGGAAAGCTTGACGCCATTGCGTTGCCTCGGGCTCCTGCTGGAATACCGAAAGACCAATGCGCAGGCCAACGCTGTGCATGATCAGCGTTTTATCCTTGACCATCAGGGTGGCGATTTTCTGGCAGGCCTGCAATTCGTCTATGGGCAGTTGTTCGCTGTTACAAAATTCCGACAGTGGCGATAACGGTGGCAAGCTCATCATCAGGCTGTAACCTGCCGCGACTACTTTGCGCGATTCTTCGTCAGTGACCGGCGCCTGATTGATATCATCGCCGAATAAAGCGTAAACACTGATTGGCATTGGCGAATGCCAGCCTCGAAGCGATTCGAGATAAAGATTTCCGGTCGAATAATAATGGATATCCGAATACCGGCTGTTTGCCATCGCCGCTAGCTCGGCTTTACGACTTGCAGCATCCCCATTTCGGTCAGCCCTGCTAAATGCGAGCAGATAAACGGCGAGGTTGTCGGGCTCGAGTCGTTTCAGGCGGGCAATTGCATTTTCGGGATCGCAGGCAGCTTCCAGACGGCCACAACCCATAGCCTCGACCCAGGCAATGTCGGAGTCGTCGGTACTTTGCGCTATCGCCCTTTTTAATTGCTTGACGAACATTGCGCTGACGGGTTTCGCGGTTTGGTTGCCGGACTCGTGGAAATCAAGAAATTGCACAGCAACCACAATATCTCGCGGATTATTCGATACTTGCAGTTGTTCCATGTAGCGCGTCAGGCTGTGATTCAATTTTTCATTATTGGCCTTGTCCAGCGGCGAGGAACCCGTGCTTTTGAGGTAAAGCGCATATGAGCCGGCCATCATTCCACTGCCAAGTAGCAAAGCGCCCGTCAGTAATGCGCTGTAGCCCAAGATATTGCTTGCAAGTTTTTTCATTGGATTACTCGAGGTGATCGTCGACTATATCGTAATTCAATATATGGTGAGGCGACGCCAAATTCCAAACTCGCGTTCGGCTAGGCATATTTTTCCGATGCCCGAGGACAATGCATGGACGCGAAATAAGCTACGGAATGTCCATCGTGGGATATCTAGCTGTGCCTTACCCGAATCTCAATACCCCGCCGCTTGCCCATCTTTCCTGCTTTCACTCGCACCGGTGTAAACGCCGGTTTCCGGATCCCGCATGATGGCTTGATAGCCGCCGTAAGGTCCGTCGGCAAATTCAATTTTATGGCCTTTCCGCATGAGTGCCTGAATAACCGGGTAAGAAAACTCTGATTCCAGGTTCAACACGCCGCCATCGGTCATCGCGCTATTTTGTCCAGCTGGTTCGGTTGATCCTTCGTGTTGAATGCGCGGTGCATCACCGGCCTCCTGCAGATTCATGCCGAAGTCGATCAGGTTCATCACGATTTGTGCATGACCTTGCGGTTGCATCGCGCCGCCCATCAGGCCGAAGCTGATCCAAGGCTTGCCGTTTTTGGTAATGAAAGCGGGAATGATGGTATGGAATGGGCGCTTGCCGGGTTCAAAACTATTCGGATGACCCGGTTTCAGGACAAATTGTTCGCCGCGGTCTTGCAGGATGAAGCCGAGACCGGGTGGCGTCATGCCGCTGCCCATGCCGCGATAATTCGATTGAATCAGCGATACCATCATGCCGTCCTTGTCGGCGACCGTCATATAAATCGTATCGCCCTGATTTAGCGCTGTGCCGGGATCGACACTTTGCATGGCACGCTCGGAAATAAGTTTACGGCGCTCCGCAGCGTAATCTTTCGACAACAACTTTTCGACCGGTGTTTTCGCGAAAGCCGGATCGGCATACAGGGCCGCGCGATCGGCGAAGGCGAGTTTTTTCGCTTCGGTAAACAGATGCACATGTTCGGTGCTGCCGAACGGAATTTTTGAAAAATCGTAGGCTTCAAGAATATTTAGAATCTGCAAGGCGGCAAGGCCTTGTCCGTTCGGTGGTAATTCCCAGACATCGACGCCACGATAGTTGGTGGAAATCGGTTGCACCCATTCGCCCTTGTGCGTGGCAAGATCTTCGACACTCAGGAAGCCGCCTTGCGCCTGAATATAGTCGGCGATGGTTTTTGCGGTACTACCTTGATAGAAACCATCGCGGCCTTCGCGGGAAATTTTTTCCAGTGTGTTGGCAAGATTCGGATTATGCCAAAGCTCGCCCTTTTTCGGTGCCTTGCCCTTAATCGTCATTTGCTCGGTGAAGCCGGGATATTTTGATAAACGCGGTACCGATAAATTCCAGTAATAGGCAATGGTCTCTGCAACCGGATGTCCGTTTCGAGCGTATCGGATAGCGGGTGCGAGATTTTGCTGCATGGGTAATTTGCCGAATTTTTCATGCATGGCGAACCAGGCGTCTACCGCGCCTGGTACGGTGACCGGCAGGGGACCATGCGATGGAATGTCCTTGTAAGCTTTATCGATGAACCATTGCAGACTCAGATTTTTTGGCGAGCGGCCGGAACCGTTGTAGCCATAAAGTTTTTTTGTTTTCGGGTCCCAGATAATCGCAAACAAGTCGCCACCGACACCGTTTCCGGTCGGCTCCATCAAGCCAAGCGCGGCATTGGCGGCGATGGCCGCGTCTATGGCGCTGCCGCCTTGTTTCATGACATCGAGCGCAATTTGTGTGGTCAATGGATGCGAGGTCGCGGCCATTGCCTGCGGCGCGATGACTTCGGAGCGAGTAGCAAAAGCGCGGCCGGCTATTCGGTCAGCGGCACTGCCGGCACCGGAAATAAAACTCAACAAGGCAAAAAGGACAATGTTCAGGCTCGGCCGATGGTTCATCTTGAGGTAATCTTGACGCTTCATAGTTTTCTCCGTGAACTGAATATGTACCAAATTATTCCGCATTTCGCCGTGCCCTTTGCTTTCGAGCAACACCCTAATCCCGCCGCATTGAATCAGGCGTTGCGTGAATTATTCTTGAAACGCGAGGCCGAGGGTGCCAAGTACGCCAATCCTAATCCTTATACCATTCGCAACAAAGATTTATTTGAGAGCCATTTCGATTTGTTCGATTGGCCCGAACCGGTCATTGCCGAGCTGCGCGAGTTTTGTCTATCGAATTTGTTGCGCATGGTCGCGCAGTTGAATAATTACGATATGGCGGCAATGAAGCGGATCAACATCGCCACCGATGCCTGGTTTCATATCACGCGGCGTAATGGTTTTTTCGGTGTGCACAATCACCCGATGGCAAGCTGGTCCGGTGTGTATTGCGTGGCACCGGGGCAGCATGATGCCGATCAGGCCGATAGCGGGAAATTGAGTTTCGTAAACCCCAATATCACTGGCAATATGTATGTCGATCCCGGATCGGCCGCTTTGCAAAATCCGTTCAATATGGGAAATATGGGATATTCACTTGCCCCCGGGCAACTGGTTTTGTTCCCCTCCTGGATTCCGCATTACGTGATGCCGTTTTATGGCGAAGGCGAACGCATTACGGTCGCCTTCAATTGTGCGTTTCAGATGCGTTGATTGCTTCACGTAGAAGGTCGCTTGTGGGCGACACTTTTACTACTCCCGTCGCCCGCAAGCGGCCTCCTACGATGCCGGGTAATTCGCGTTGACGAATTGCCGTAAACGTTCGGCACAGGTATGTACATCTGCACACAAGGGCAATAACTGCGACCAGTCTTCGGATTTGACCGCTAGTTCCAGCTCCATCGCGGCATGCGCCAACTCGATGGCGCCGACCAATTTTGCAGCGCCTTTGATCTTGTGAGCTTCGCGACTCAATTGAATCAGATCGCCTTGTTCGCGGGCGTATTGCATGGCGGCAGTATCCTGGTCGGTGGCTTGCATAAAATCATCGAGCAATGCGCGATTTTCTTTCATATCGCCACGGGTCAGTTCATTCAGAACGGTTTTGTCCAGCGGCGTTGGCGGCAAGTTGGTTTGTGGTAGCACAGCAGCTGGTAAGGCTTGTGCAGCGCCATTATTTTGCAGGCTTCTCGTGTGCGGCAACCATTTTTGCAAACAGGCAACCAATTGCGAAATACTTACCGGCTTCATCAGGTAATCGTCCATGCCAGCGGCAAGACAGCGCTCGGATTCGCCCTTCAATGCTGCCGCCGTCAATGCCACAACAGGCGTGCGCGATTTATGCTGCTTTTGCTCCTCTTGTCTTATTTCGCGCGACATTTGATAGCCATCCATCACCGGCATGTGGATGTCGGACAAGACCAGCGCATACCGACCGGTTTGCCAGCGTTCCAGACCTTGCACGCCGTCTTCAGCGGTTTCGCAGAGATAACCTGCCAATGCCAGTTGACGTGAGACCACCAGACGATTGGTCGGATGATCGTCCACCAATAAAATCAGACTGTTCTCAGTCACCGCTTGCTCAATGCTGGGCAGTGCGCGGGCGGTAAAACTTTGTGGCGCCGTGATTACTCCTTCATCCTCGATTTCTGCTTCGTTGCCTATCGGCAAACTCACCGTCAAGCGCATGGTGGTGCCAGCACCGGGCGTACTTTCCATGGCGACTTGCCCACCCATCATTTCGGCCAGACGGCGGCTGATGACGAGACCAAGACCGGTGCCGCCAAATTTTCGGGTAGTGCTGCCCTCGGCCTGCTGGAAGGCCTGGAACAGTTTGTTTTGTTGATCGACGGTAACGCCGATGCCGGTATCGGTAATGCGGAAAATCACTTTCTGCAGATTATTGTTTTTCTCGACAAACTCCAAAGCAGCTTCAACGAAACCGTTGTCGGTAAATTTGATTGCGTTGGACAGGAAATTCGACAATATTTGGCGCAAGCGCAGGCCATCGGCGAAATGTGCCGGTGCAATTTTCGGATCAATCGTTACCGTCAACACCAGGCCTTTGCTGGAAGCCGAACCGGTAAAGTTTGCAGCAGTCGATTGCAGCAGACGCGGCAGACTGATCACGGTGGGCGACAATTCCATGCGACCGGCTTCGACTTTCGAGAAATCCAGAATGTCGCCGATGATTTGCAATAGCGATGCCGCTGATTGCTGGATGACATGCACGGTGCGACGCTGTTCGGTATCGAGGTTTGAGTGCGTCAATACTTCCAGCATGCCGGTGACGCCAATCATCGGCGTACGAATTTCATGACTCATCGCCGCCAGGAAACTGCTCTTGGCGATATTGGCTTCTCTTGCGCTTATTTCACTGGCGCGCAATTTTTTCTCGAGTTGCTTGATCTGGCTCAAGTCCGTAGCAACGCCGAGATAACCGGTCGTCTTGCCGGTGCCATCGCGCATGGCGGAGGTTGCCAGCAAGACGGTGACGAAACTGCCATCCTTTTTGACCAGCGTCCATTCCATTGGCTCGGTGCCGGCCTCGATCAGGATGGGAAGCAGACGATTGTCGGCATTTACTTTCTTGTCCAGTGCCGCGGTCAACTGATCGGCGATTTTCTGGATTTCTTCCTGCAACATGATTTTGTCGAGGCTGCGTTTCCCGATCATTTCTTCGGAACGGAAACCGGTCATTTTTTCGGCAAAGGGATTGAAGCTGGTGAAGCGACCCTGCAAGTCCAGCGACATCACTGCAACCCGTGCCGCAGCAAATAAGGAACGTTGAAACACCTCGCTCTGCTGCAGGCTGGCACGTACCTTTTCCGTATTGAGCAGTTGATCGTTCAGTTCGTTTTCAAAACGTTGGACATCGTCACGCATCAATAAAAAAGTGTCCAGAACTTCGCCAAGCTCGCCTTCGGAACGAAAGCGCGGCAAGGCCTTGTAATCATGGCGACGCATTTGTGCCGCCAGGTCGCGCAGGCTCTCCACGCCTTTGTAAATGTTGCGTACGATGGCTTGCGCGATCAACACAATGAGCAGAAGGAAAATCAGCACCATGACAATGCGGAACCAGGCCGAACGCTGCGAACGCTCGGCTTCGGCGCGTACCCGTCTGTCAGCCTGAATCAATTCAAGATCGCTCAGCAGTTTCAGTCGCGTGGTGACCGGATCAATCGCGGGATAGAGCTCAGTGTCGGCAAATTGCCCCAGGGCGCTTATGTCTTTTTTCAATAATATGCTTTTGAGTTTTACCGCGGCCTTGTCGGCGCGAACCTTGGCCCGGTTTATCTGCTCGATCAAGGCAGCCTGCTCGGGATTTTGCTGTGATTGTAAAAGTGCTTTCCAATGTTCCTGGATTCGCAGATTGGCAGAATCGACTACCTGCACGCCTTCTTCCCAGCTGATCAGGTAGTTACGAACACGGAACGTGGTATCGACGACATCGAGACCAAAGGCATCCGACACTGCCTTGATACGGCGCAGCGAACTAAGCGAATCATTTTTAAGTTGTTCTAGAGCGGCGGTATTTTTTTGTCGCTCCCATTCATCCAGCAATAACAAGCCGGCGAAAGCGAAAACCATCAGGCTGAATAAGCCAAGCAGCTGCTTGCGAATGCTGAAGGTTTTTTCAAGTTTCAGCATAAAGTCGGAATCGGTTTAGTGATGTGCCTTGCGCCAGTTTTGAATGGCATCATTGAGTTTATCGCCCGCCACTGCGGGCGAAATCAGAAAGCCTTGTGCAAAATGGCAGCCCAGTTGCGCGAGCAATTGCCATTCTTCCATGGTCTCGACACCTTCGGCGACCACATGCAAATCAAGTTTGCGGGCGAGATCGAGACTGGCTTCAATTACTGCGCGTTTACGGGGTTGATTTGGCGAGTCGTTAACGAAGCCGTGATCGATTTTCAGTTCGGTAAACGGAATTTGTGAAAGCTGCGCCAGTGAGGAATAGCCGGTGCCGAAATCATCCACGCTGAGACCGAAACCTTTCAGTCGCAAACGCGCCAGCATGCCCAGGCCTCGGGCGGTATCGCCCATGACCGAGCTTTCGGTAATTTCCAGAATAATGTCTTCCGGCATGACGCCATGTTCGCGTAAAACTCTTTCATAGCGATCAGCGACTTCCGGTCCGGTCAAATTATGGGCCGAAACGTTGACCGACACTCGTAAGTGCAGACCTTCCTTTTTCCAGCGCTGATGCCATTCACAGCTCTGTACCAACATCAAATGCGTCAGTTCCTCGATCAGGCCACCGTTTTCAATCATCGGGATGAATTGCCCGGCCGGTACCATCTGGCCATCACTGGTGCGCCAGCGGGCGAGTGCCTCGACACCGACGACCTTGCCATTGCCGAATTCCACCTGCGGCTGGAACATCGGAAAAATTTCGCCATTGCGCAAGGCCTGGCGTAACTGCTCGATCGTGACCAGAATAACCGGAGTTTCGCCGACTGGCGTCGGCCCGCTTTCATACAGCGAAAGCACATGGGTAAGTTTGCCGGGCGTCAGGGGTTTTTCAACCGCGCCCAAGACCCGCAAGCCCGAGGCCTTGGCCATGACTTGTACGGTGTGCAACAAGGCGGGGTCCATGGCGCTGACCACAGCAATGGATTTGGCTAGCCGTTCTTGCGCTACGAAGCCCATAAACTCGATGCCGTCCATGCCGGGCAGGTCGAGGTCGACCAGAATGACGTCGGGTTTTTCGGGTGCGGCGCGCAAAATTTCCAGGGCCTGAAAGCCGTCGGCAGCTTCTTCCAGACGCGTCAGCCCCAAATCGGTCAATAGGCGCAAGCCCAGACGGCGCTGGAAAGCATGGTCCTCGACCAACATAACGTGTAATTCACGCACGCTCATCTACTTACTCCCTATCCCCTGACCTCACTGTAACGCGGCTTTGGTGAAAGATGAATCATTTTCACTGTGACATAGACAAAGGTACGCATTAGCGGGCCCCGGCAGGCCTAACCGGTTGCCCGGTGCACGCTTGCGGGCGTGAGGAGCCGGCTCGGGTTATAATTGAGAGTCTTTGCTCTAGGCCCACAACAGGTTCTGCCATGTCTGCCCCCATGATCGATAAAGAATACTCACTCGAACACAAATACACCCGCAGTGAAGGGCGGATTTATTTATCAGGCGTGCAAGCCCTGGTTCGTTTGCCCTTGATGCAGCAAATGCGCGATCGCGCGGCCGGCATCAACACCGCCGGTTTTATTTCCGGCTATCGCGGCAGCCCGCTCGGTGGTTTCGATCTGGAATTGTGGAAAGCGAAAAAACATCTGGCCGCTTCCAGTATCGAATTTACTCCCGGCTTGAATGAAGATCTCGGCGCCACGATGGTCTGGGGTTCGCAGCAAACCAATTTGTTCGATGGCGCCAAATACGATGGCGTGTTTTCGATGTGGTACGGCAAAGGCCCCGGCGTTGATCGCTGCGGCGACGTATTCAAACACGGCAATGCTGCCGGCACGTCGAAATTCGGTGGTGTGCTGGCATTGGCAGCCGATGATCACGCTTGCCGTTCTTCCACTTTGCCGCATGGTTCGGAATTGGAATTCGTCTCGGCAATGATGCCGGTACTCAATCCTGCCGGCGTGCAGGACATTCTCGACATGGGTCTGCTCGGTTGGGCGATGAGTCGCTTTACCGGACGCTGGGTCGGTTTCAAAACCATTGCCGAAACCGTGGAATCTTCCGCATCGGTCAACGTCAATCCGCATCAACTCGATATCGTGTTGCCGGGCGATTTTGAAATACCGTTCGGCGGCTTGAATATTCGCTGGCCGGATCCTCCGCTGGACCAGGAAATGCGTTTGCATCAGTACGCCGTCAAAGCAGCAATTGCCTTTGCGCGTGCGAACAAAATCGACAAGACCATTTTCGATTCGCCTAAAGCGCGTCTGGGTATTGTTACCACTGGCAAGAGCTATCTCGATGTGCTGCAGGCACTCGAATATCTCGGCATCGGTCATCGGGAAGCCGAAGACATCGGTATTCGCGTCTACAAAGTTGGTATGACCTGGCCGTTGGAACCTGTGGGCATTCGCGAATTCGCTCGTGGCCTCGAAGACATTATTGTTGTCGAAGAAAAACGTTCTTTCATCGAATCGCAAATGAAGGAATACATGTACAACTGGGAAAATGCGGAACGCCCCAGTGTTGTCGGTAAATACGACGAAAGCGGCGAATGGATTCTGCCAAGCACCAACGAACTGACACCGGCGCGTATCGCGCGCGTGATTGCAAAACGCCTGTCGCGTTTCTTCACCAGCGAACACATTACCGACCGACTGAACTTCCTGGCCGCGAAAGAAAAAGAATTGGCGATGCCGCGTCCGGTATTCCCGCGTCCGGCACACTACTGCGCCGGTTGTCCGCACAACTCTTCGACCGTCGTGCCGGAAGGTTCACGTGCACTTGGCGGTATCGGTTGCCATTACATGGTGACGTGGATGGATCGCAAAACCGATACCTTTACGCAGATGGGTGGCGAAGGCACGACTTGGTGTGGCCAGGCGCCATTTACCAACGAAAAGCATGTGTTCCAGAATCTTGGTGACGGTACCTATTTCCATTCCGGATCGCTGGCGATACGCCAGGCAATCGCAGCCAAGGTCAATATCACTTACAAAATTTTGTACAACGATGCCGTCGCCATGACGGGCGGTCAACCAGTCGATGGAACATTGACCGTGCCCGATATAGCGCATCAGGTTCGCAGCGAAGGCGTGCAAACGATTGTCGTGCTGAGTGACGATATCGAAAAATGGAGCCGCCCGGAAATTTTCCCGAATGGCGTAGAATTTTTGCATCGCGATGAACTCGACAACGTGCAAAAACGTTTGCGTGATATTCCCGGTACGACCGTCATCATTTTCGATCAAACCTGTGCGGCTGAAAAACGCCGTCGTCGCAAGCGCGGCAAGATGGTCGATCCTGCAAAACGCACCTTCATCAATCCGGCGGTTTGCGAAGGTTGCGGCGATTGTGGCGTGAAATCCAATTGCGTTGCCGTGTTGCCGCTCGAAA
>JBOHYH010000167.1:0-2478 GCA_050737775.1 Arenimonas sp. | reverse complement strand
CAAGTGTACTGGCTGGACTTGGCATCCCACCACCACTAGCAACGCTCACTGTTGTTTCCGCAGCAATTGCAGTGACCACCGTAAGACCTTCCGCATTCGCATACACTGCCGCTGTCGGACCTATTACAGCGGCATCGGAACCTGCTGTCAGCAAAATTGGGACCGAAACTTCCCACGTTAAAACAATGCCCAATGCAGCAAGGCTAGACATAGATGCCTGCGCCATAGTACCTGTCGTCTTGTAACCACCATCAACTGGAACCCCACATCCGCCGCCAGTAGGACTGTCACAAGCTCTGCCATCCGGATCGATAAACCTATACGGATTATTCGCGGCATAGTTATACCGATTAAAATTCCAACCCGTATTCATATCCGATGCCATCGGATCAACACTCAAGAACCGTCCTATGATGGGATCGTAATAGCGCTGCTGTGCATACGTCAGCCCCGTCGCCGCATCCGTCACATGACCAGTAAAGCCAGGCCCCTGAACATAATTTTGATCACTCGGTTCGCCATAAGGTGTGTAGCGCTTGATATAGGTGACCGTTTTCGCCGCATCGCTTTCCGCTACCGGACTACCCAGTGAATCGGTATGTTGATAACTGGTGATGTACGTAGTGCCACCTATGGCTGAACTGCGCTTCGCGACCAAACTTCCATTTAGATAAACATAATCAATGGTTTTATTGCTGCGTTGGTCTTCATCAGTGACTAGTTTGCCTTCCAGGCTGTAAATCGAATAGCTGATTTTTCCGTCACTTGTACGAGTGGTTTTGACCCGACGGCCATGACCGTCGTATTGATAGCTCTCTTTGCCAGTGACACTTTGCATTCGGTTGGCTTTATCAAACACATAGCTCTGCGCACCATTGGTGGTGACGTTGCCCCGTGCATCGTAGGCAAGATTTCTGGCGACGCTGGCGTTCGGCAGAGTCAACTGATCCAAACGTTTGGTCGTCACGTTGTACTTGTAACTATGGCTGCGGCCACCTAAGGTATTAGTGCGAATATTGTCCAAGGCATCGTAGCTAAAAGTATTACTCATCCACGCAAGGTTCGGTGCAATGGTCTGAATCAAGCGATCAGCATTGTCGTAGGTCATGCTGCGGTTGCCACCCGCACCTGCGGTGCCGTCGATAATGCTGGCGACATTACCGTTGGCGTCGAACACGTAGGTGTCATCAAGAATGGCAACCGCACCATTCATGTCCCAGCTGCGAGTGGGCAACATGCGCATATTCGGTGTCATTCGATGCACGATGCCGTTGCCATAATTGAAGATGCTCATGCCGCCCATGGCGTGATAGTTGACACCCGTTGCAAAGGTGCCCGCTTGCGTGGCTTGTCCCAGGGCATTCGGAGTTGTTGCAACTACCAAGCCACTCGGATACGTCAGGCTGCTTTCCTGCGCCATGTTGTTATAGGCATGGGTCAGTGTTTTGACAAGGCTATCGATAGTCAGTGTTTCGGTGACAGGCAAGCGCAGTTTGTTGTAGGTGTAATCCCAGCGACTAGTGCCGCTAATCAATGATTTCAAAGCGCCGTCATTAAAGTAGCTGTAGCCCAGATCGTTGGTTGTTCCCGGTACGTCCACGGCAAGCAGACGTCCACTTAGGGTGTCGTAGCTGCGCACGGTTTTATCTATCGTTGCAACGCTAGTCCGATCACAGTTATTGCTGGTAAGTGCACTACCCTGAGCCGACCACAACAAATTACCCACGACATCATAATCCATGATGGTCGCGCCGGTTTCAGGTTCAATACGCTTGCACAAACGCTGTTGTGCATCATAGACATAGCTGCGAGTGCTACTGAGTGGCGATCCATTCCAGATACCGCTCCGAGTAACACTTAACGGACTGCCAAATACATTTCGCAAAATAGTCGTGGTTTGCCCTTCTGGCGCTACAATAATTTCCGGGCGACTGGTGTCCGGGGTATCGAATACCTGATAACTGGTCGTCGTGGCAAAGCCACGCGGGTTGGTGACTTTTGTCTTGAAACCACTCAGGTATTCAGTCGTGGTCGTCAGCAGGCCTAGCCCGGGGCCGGATTCAGCGTCCTGCTTGGTCTTGGTAACACGGCCCAGTGCATCGTACTCGGTGTGAATGCCGAGCAAGGTACTGAAATCCGTCACGCCCTTGAAGGGATAGCTTTGGAAGACCACGCGGCCTTCTGCATCGTAACGCCAGACAGTTTGCCTTACCGTGGCAGTGGGGCTTGCCAAGTCCCATTCTGTTTGCAGGGACGGGCGCCAAAAATCATCAACAATAACTTCCTTGGCATAACGATCATTCCAGGTGGAATGCGCCCACTTGCCATCGCTTTTTTTACGAAACCAGTAGTTCATGGAAACCCATGGATTGGTATCGCCTGTCGGCAGGTTTTTCTTGCTCAACCGGCCCATGACATCGTATTCATAAGTGGTAGTGCTACCAAGTTGATCAGTGGTGCTGGCAATGCTGCCATCCG
>JBOHYH010000166.1:0-5186 GCA_050737775.1 Arenimonas sp. | reverse complement strand
TCGGCTAAAGCGGAATCATTGGCTAAGTTGATGCCCATAGAATTTTTTCTCTCATCGCCAAACAAATGGCCAGGGGTAGGAATGCGGGGATGTGCTTTACTGGCAAAACCGGTAACGGCGGCAACCGGATCGGCGACCAGATCTTCCGGCTTCACGTTTTCATCAGTGATGCGATTGACGAAGCTGGAATTCGCGCCGTTTTCCAGCAGGCGACGTACCAGATACGGCAATAAATCTTCGTGCGAACCCACCGGTGCGTAAACACGGCAGGGAATCGCCAAATCATTTTTACCGATCACTTCGGCATACAAATCATGGCCCATGCCGTGCAGGCGCTGATATTCATAATCTGGCAGGCCGACATTTTTTGCGATTTGGTAAATCGCGGCAATCGTATGCGCGTTGTGCGTCGCGAACATCGGATGAATCACGTCGCTGGCTTGCAACATTTTCTTCGCGCAGGCGATATAGCTCACATCGGTATTGGGCTTGCGGGTAAACACCGGATAGTTGGCATAACCTTCCATCTGCGCTTTCTTGATTTCCGAATCCCAATAGGCACCTTTGACCAGACGGATCGGCATGCGGCGGCCGGTCGTTTTCGCCAGATCAATCAGGTAATCGAGTACGAACGGTGCACGCTTCTGATAAGCCTGTACCGCAAGCCCGTAGCCTTCCCAGCCATCGAGGGATTTATCGGAGAATACCTTTCCAATAAGCTCCAGGGTCAATTCCAGACGCTCGGATTCTTCGGCGTCAATCGTGAAGCCGATACCAACGGCCTTCGCCTGTTGTGCCAACTCTAAAACACGTGGCACCAACTCATTCATTACGCGTTCGCGCTTGCCGACTTCCAGTCGCGGATGCAATGCCGATAATTTGATCGATATGGAAGGCGCGGCAAAAATATTCGGATAGGGGCCGCCGGCACCAATCGCATCGATCGCATTTTTATAAGCCTGGAAATAACGTTCGGCATCGGCGGCGGTGAAAGCGGCTTCGCCAAGCATGTCGAACGAGTAACGGTAATTCGCACCATCCCCTTTTTGCGAACGTTCCAGTGCTTCGGAAATCGTACGGCCCAACACGAACTGATGCCCCATGATCCGCATCGCCTGGCGCACGGCCAAACGAATGGCGGGCTCACCGGCTCGCGATACCAGTCGCTTGAATGCACCGCCGAAATTGCGCTGGGTTTCATCCGCCAGACTGACGATCTTTCCGGTCAGCATCAAACCCCAGGTCGAGGCGTTTACCAGCAAGGAGCTCGATTGACCAACATGCGAATCCCAATCGGCATCGCCGAGTTTGTCGCGAATCAATTTATCAGCGGTCGCTTGGTCAGGAATGCGCAATAAGGCCTCGGCCACGCACATCAGCAAGACGCCTTCTTCGCTGGATAAATCATATTCGCGCATGAACGCTTCGACCAAACCGGGATCTGCCGCACGAATTCGCACTTTCCTCACCAGGCCGGCTGCCATGGTTTGTACCTGTGCCTGGTCGGTGTCGACAAGACGTGCCTGTTCGAGTAACTCACTTAAATGTTCCGCTTCATCCCGCGCATAGGCTGCAGTGATGCGCATCATCAAAGGTGAAAAGCGCTCGGGTAACTCAGAGATGAGAATGGGATTCACAGACGACCTGGCGGGTAGGAGAGGAAAGCGAGACGGCAATTCTACGGCTTTGCGAGGCCTCTGGGCAGAGCGTCATTCTTCACCTAACTGTCCGTACTGGCGAGTATTCTTGTTGCCGGTAAGGCGGTCTAGCGGGTAAAATCAGCGGGATTTCCTGCGGTTAACGGTTGCCAGCCATAAGGATTTTCGATGATCGAGCAGTTTTTGTCGGAAAACAGTCGATGTGCCCTGGTCCTGCGTCCGCGTCGGGCCATGACAAAAACACAGTTCATTGGATTATTTACCGTCATTGCGACGGCAACCTGGGTGCTGGCAATACTGAGTTACACCATGGGGAACGTGTTTGCCCCTGTGTTTGCCTTGCTGGATTGTGTGTTCGTTGCGGCATCGTTGCGCTGGGTTTGGTTGGAAAGTAATCGCGTTGAAACAATCGAACTGGATGCGGAACATTGCACGGTATCGCGTTCGGGGCGGGAAGAATTGGCATTTGACGCGCACCCTTACTGGGTTCGCATGCTGCTTGAAAAAGCGCAGGAAGCACCGCGCATCGTGCTGGCGTCAAAAGGCAAAAGTTGTGAGGTCGGATCTTTTCTGGCGCCGGATGAGCGCCTCGATCTGGCCGCAAAATTGAAGGTATTACTGGCGCAGGCGACACATCGCGCTTAACGGATTTTAGGTTTGATGCACGGGGATTGAGGCGGACATGATGAAAACAAATCGCATCACGGCAATGTTGACCGGCCTGTTGGCCAGTGTTGCTTCTTTGGCAGCATTTGCCGACGACACCAAGGAGCCACAGCTCTGGCAGTTGAATATGACTGACGGCGTGACGACCAGCTCACAGAATGCCTATGACTCGCATATGTTGATGTTCTGGGTCTGCGTGGTGATCGGCATTATCGTATTCGGAGCCATGGCTGTTGCCATGTTCAAGTTTCGTAAGTCCAAGGGCGCGGTAGCCGATACCAATTTCACCCACAGTACCTTTCTGGAAGTCTTGTGGACCGGTATTCCCATCATCATCCTGATTGGTTCGGCGATTCCGGCGACCGGCATGGTGATGGATCTCTACAACGCCAACCATTCAGCGAAACCTTTCGAGATGACAATCAAGGTGACCGGACAGCAATGGTTGTGGACCTATGAGTACAAAGGCGAAGGCGTGGAATTCACCTCGCGTCTGGATCGTGAATCCGACCGTTTACGCCAGGACAAGCATGCCACT
Source organism: Arenimonas sp. (assembly GCA_050737775.1). Classification (GTDB taxonomy): domain Bacteria; phylum Pseudomonadota; class Gammaproteobacteria; order Xanthomonadales; family Xanthomonadaceae; genus Arenimonas. The sequence continues at coordinate 2,324 of JBOHYH010000166.1, read as the reverse complement.
GCAGAACAAATCAAGGCGCATAAACATTACTTGCGTGACGTTGACAACGCATTGGTAATTCCAGCCGATACCCGCGTACGTTTTGTCATTACCGCCGACGACGTGATTCACGCCTGGTGGGTGCCGGCGTTGGGCTGGAAACAAGACGCGATTCCCGGTGTGATCAATGAAGCCTGGACCGAAGTGCCGGCGGCGAAAATCGGTACTTATCGTGGCGTTTGCGCCGAACTTTGCGGCAAAGACCATGGCTTTATGCCGATCGTGGTGAAAGTGGTTTCGAAAGCCGACTACAAAATCTGGTTGGCCGCACAGAAGGCCGTGACTAATCCCGCGCCTGCCGCAGCCCCGGAAGCCGTAACGATTGATGCCGATGCTGTACCTGCAGAAGACGCCGCAGCCGATGAAGCTGCCGCTCCTGCTGTCAGCACCCAACCCTAATTTACTTAAGAGGCACGCGCCATGGCACACGACACCGCTGCTCACGACGGTCATCACGACGACCACAAGCAAGGTTTTTTCGAGCGTTGGTTTTATTCGACCAATCATAAAGATATCGGTACTTTGTATTTGCTGTTCTCCTTGCTGATGTTTTTCATTGGCGGTGCGATGGCGATGGTTATTCGTGCCGAATTATTCCAGCCAGGCCTGCAATTGGTCGCGCCGGAATTCTTCAACCAGATGACGACCACGCATGCATTGGTGATGATCTTCGGTGCCGTGATGCCGGCCTTCGTCGGTCTGGCGAACTGGATGATCCCCTTGATGATTGGCGCGCCGGACATGGCGCTGCCGCGCATGAACAACTGGTCGTTCTGGATCATGCCATTCGCTTTCACCCTGCTGCTGCTGCCTTTGATCCTGCAAGGTTTCGGTATTGGCGGTGGTGGCCCTGCCGGTGGCTGGACGCTGTATCCGCCGTTGTCGCTGCAAGGCGGCACCAGCACGGCATTCACCATTTTCGCCATTCACATGATGGGTGTCAGCTCGATCATGGGTGCGATCAACATCATCGCCACCGTATTGAACATGCGCGCGCCTGGCGTTGATTTGCTGAAAATGCCGGTCTTCGTCTGGACCTGGTTGATCACTGCATTCTTGCTGATCGCCGTGATGCCTGTCTTGGCTGGTTCGGTGACGATGTTGCTGACCGATAAATTCTTCGGCACCAGTTTCTTCAATGCGGCTGGTGGCGGTGATCCAGTGATGTATCAACACATCTTCTGGTTCTTCGGGCATCCCGAGGTTTACATCATGATTCTGCCCGCGTTCGGTGTGGTGTCTGAAATCATTCCCACTTTTTCCCGTAAACCATTGTTTGGTTATCAGGCCATGGTGTACGCGACTGCTTCGATTGCGTTCCTGAGCTTCATTGTCTGGGCCCATCATATGTTCACCGTCGGCATGCCGCTCGGTGGCGAGTTGTACTTCATGTACGCGACGATGTTGATTGCGATTCCAACTGGCGTGAAAGTGTTCAACTGGGCAACGACTTTGTGGCGCGGTTCGATTAGCTTTGAAACCCCAATGTTGTTCGCACTCGGCTTCGTGATTATGTTCACCATCGGCGGCTTCTCGGGCTTGATGCTCGCGATCGTGTCGGCCGACATGCAATATCACGATACTTATTTCGTGGTCGCGCACTTCCATTACGTGCTGGTGACCGGTGCTATCTTCGGCATTATGGCCGGTGTGTATTACTGGCTGCCGAAATGGACTGGCCATATGTACAACGAAACCCTGGGCAAATGGCATTTCTGGCTCAGCACGATTTTCGTGAACCTGCTGTTCTTCCCGCAACACTTCCTGGGTTTGGCCGGTATGCAACGTCGCGTGCCTGATTACAATCCGGCGTTTGCCGATTTCAATATGTGGTCCTCGATTGGCGGTTTCGGTTTCGGCCTCAGCCAATTGCTGTTCGCCTACATCATCTGGCAATCCATTCGCGGTGGCGTAAAAGCCGAAGCACGTTCGTGGGAAGGCGCAAAAGGTCTGGAGTGGACTTTGTCCTCGCCGCCGCCGCACCACAGCTTCAGCACACCGCCGGTTATTCGCGATGGTGATCTGGCCCACGGCGATATCACGCACTAATGGCTAATCCTGATCAAAATACAGTTGCGGCAGGCCGCGCGAAAGCGCGGCGTACTGCGTTGATCGTCGGCCTGGTTGCATTGGCCGTGTATGCCGGCTTTTTGTTGAGCGTGGCAATCAAGTAACGGGAATTTTGTAATGAAGCAGGCCGAAATCCGCAAAACGCTTAAGAACATCGCACTGATTTCAGTGTGTTCGTTCGTGTTCGCGTTTTCGATGGTGCCTTTGTACAACAT
>JBOHYH010000165.1:0-15920 GCA_050737775.1 Arenimonas sp. | reverse complement strand
GCTTTCCACGAATCATTGACGACCAGAAATTTTTTTTCGATCTCGATACCCATGTTATTTCTCGAATAACGCGATGGATTCAACATGCGCGGTGTTCGGAAACATGTCCATGACTCCGGCAGACACTAGTTTGTAGCCACGCTCTTTCACCAGGAATCCGGCATCGCGTGCCAGTGAAGCCGGATGGCAACTGACATACACGATACGACGGATATTTTTCAGCGGCATTTGCGCCAATACTTCGGCAGCGCCTGCACGTGGCGGATCGAGTAACAACTTATCGAAGCCCTGTTGCATCCAGGTTTCGCCACTCAGGTCCTTCGCCAAATCTGCTGCATAGAACTCGGCATTTGTCAGTCCGTTCAGCACCGCATTGTCACGGGCCCTGGCCACCAAGCCTGCCTCACCTTCAACGCCCACGACTGTCGCTGCTACACGGGCCAGCGGCAACGTGAAATTGCCGAGACCACAGAATAGATCCAGCACGCGCTCGCCAGCCTGCGGATCAAGCATGGCAATCGCCTGATCAATCATTTTCTGATTCAGTGCTGCATTGACCTGGATAAAGTCCAGTGGTTTAAACGCAAGGCGAATATCGTATTTGGGAATTGCAAATTCAAGATGGGTTTCCAGTGGCCACAAGGCAAGCACCGAATTCACGCCGCCCGGCTGCAGAAAGACGGCGAACCCGGAATCCATGGCGAACTGTTTCAATTTTTCGCTGTCGGTGTCACTCAAGGCTTCAAGATTTCTGAAAATCAGCGCGACGGGGCCATCGCCTGCAATGAATTCAATCTGGGCAATCGTACGTTTGGCATCAAGCGAATCCACCAGAGCAGACAGTTCCGGCAAGCGAGTTCCAAGCGCAGGAATCACGGTATGGCATATGCTTAAATCAGCAACGAAACGCGAATCCAATTCGCGAAACCCAACCAGGGTTTTTCCTTTTTTCTCAACATGGCGAACAGACAAACGGCCCTTGCGGCGATAACCCCAAGCGTCACCAATCATAGGAGGCAAAATCGTTTCTGCCTCAACATGACCAATACGCGCGAGGTTTTCTATCAACACTTGCTGCTTGGCTTCGATCTGTTTGTCTTCGGCCAGGTGCTGCAACACGCAGCCGGCACAGACACCGAAATGCTGACAACGCGGTTCGACGCGATCCTCTGATGCCTTGAGAACTTCAAGGGTCACGGCTTCATCAAAATGGCGATTACGGCCAGTTTGTTTGGCACGAACGGTTTCGCCCATCAGGGCACCCGATACGAATACGGCCTTTCCTTCCAGACGGCCAACACCCCGCCCATCATGGGCCAGGCCATGAATGTCGAGTTCAAATTCCCGATTTATCTTTGTTCTGCTGCGACCCACGGCATTCTTCATTAAAACGAAAGGGCGTGAATTTTCTCAAATCCACGCCCTTCTGTGTGATTTATTTTATCCGTCGAAGTTCAGGCTTCAATGACCACCCGGATCCTCATTCGTCTGCCATCCATGGCCTGCTTGGGATATGCTCATCCCGTACTTACTTCTGCTTCCAATCACCCGCCGTATTTTGATACCACCAGCCAGCCTTGGCATCACGAATCCATTGTTTGGCAAAAGTATCGCGAATCTGGTTTTCCCACTCGGGATGAGCATTGGCAACGGCAATTTCACGGTACACCGCCTTGCGGTCACGATTGTCCTCGGCCACATGCTGATTCAAGGTCACGCGGTCTTTCAAAGGCGCCTTGGTGGCATCGTGCACGACGATCAGGCCATCATTGCTAAAGCCAAGCGCACCGCCATCAAAATGCTGGCGCAAGGAATTGTTGAAACGATCCGACATGCGATTCTGGATTGCCTGAATCGCCGGTGTACGGATAGTGATATCGACTTCCTGAGCAGCCGCGTCACTGATAAAGAATGACATCAGATTGAACGAAGGCTGACGCGAAGCTTGCGGCATGGGCTTGGGATCGGCAGCTTTGTTTTCTTCCGGCGTTGCCTTGTCGGCATTGATGACCTTGCCGACAAACTCGGCAGCGGCCTCCTGGGCTTCAGCAGCCGGGAAGTAGACGTTAATAGTGACGCATGCGCTAAGCGCCAGCAGTGCCGTTGCAAACAACATGGGTTTCCACTTCGAACGTTTGACACTTTGCATACCACTCTCCATTTTGATAATCATTGAATCACCGGTGCCTGCCCTTCGGTTGCTGCTTCCAAGCGCGAAACCAGGGTTGGCCAATCCACCCGACGTCGAAAGCCTACCACTTGAATGCGTGGCAAACCTCCTCCTGCAACGATGATATAGCCGTCTCCAGCTGAACCTATGCCATCCATCGTACAAATATTGTCTTTCAATTTGCAGCTGATACCGATTTTTTCATAACCGAAGTCATCAAAAACCTTCAGAACCTGATTCTGCAGACCGGCCATTAAACCGCTACCGCCAACACTGGAAATATCACGTACGGCTTTCTGACTGATACGCCGCTTGCCCTTCCATTTGTCATCGGTGTAAAACCTGGCATCAAAAGCGACCGGCGACCAATCAACCAGACGCAGATTCCTGATATAGCCATCCAGGCTGCCGGTAATCGAACCAAACTCGAATGCCCTGGTCATCGGCTCCATATCGATATTATTGAGTGCAACATCGGCCGATAAAGTCGGCGCAACCCCAAATGGCCGTTCCATGACCAGATTCGATAGCCCCACTTCACCGCTAAACACCGACATCTGCAAACCACCGTCAAGATTGAGCATATTGTCCTGATAACGGGCATTGGGAATTTTCCCGCTGATGCTACCGGTGAACGCAGGCCAGCCAAGACGCTGCGAGAGACTTGCCATATCCAGTTTATCCATGCTCATGCCAAGCTCGAATCGTGTACTTAACTCGGCTTTCGGCGGTTGCCAGCGAAAATGATCCACCCGAATAATGCCTTCGAGGGCTTGGATATTTACGGGCTGGCTTAATTTCAAACTGCCGTTGGCGCTGTCAAATGCAAACTTCGCCTTGCCAAGACCGATGCCGTACATCGCGGCACTATCCCAAGTGAAGGCACTTTGAATACTGCCCGCTTGTTGAGTCCAGCGGACATCACCGTTTATGCCGGCAAACGTAAACCGCGCCTTGCTGTCAATGGCATTCACGCCACTGAATTTAGTCTCGAGAAGCTCAAGCTGCTTGTCTCGCAAATTTAATGACGCACGGGTTCCACCGCTCAAAATCAAATCCGGAAATCCTGCCGGGGCTAAAAATCCGGATAGATAACGGTCGCGTGCTGTTGCAAGATCGGGCAAATTCAAATCCAGATTCAAGTCGGCTAGCTCGCCTTTGGCATTCAAACCAGCATTACCTTTCAAATCCAGTATGCCCGGGTCCTGCCAGGTAATCGCTGGAATCAGCCACAAGCCAGCCCCCTGCTTTTGCATCTTAACTTCGATTTCCACCGGTGTTTTCGGAAATAAAACGTACAGTCCCTGTGCGAGAAATTCACCGCCATTTGCGGTGTAGCGTGTTTGAATCGTCGTCTGTTTGCCGACTTCGCGATAATCCAGACGCAGCCGGCCCTTCATGGCGGCGGCCGCCAGCCAGCCATCGGAAGTTTCAAGCCCGACATCATTCAATTGCAAATCGGTGGTGACCTGGAATGGTGCTTTTGAAGGTGTCAACACATCAATACGGCCGCCGATATTGCCAGACGTCCAATTGCCTTCTCGCCACAGACCGGCAAGATAGGCCTTTAGCCACGCCACTGGTATTTTTTCCAGTTCGATTCTCGACAAGTCCGGTGCTGCCACGGAATTTTCATAACGGATTTTTTTATCATTGATTCGCAAATCAACCGTTGTCCCAGCCACAGAATAGTCCAGTGCCAGGGGATAAGCCGGACTCGCGTTTCCACGGACATTTCCAAGGCAGTGCCAGCCAGCGTCTTCGGTACGAACAAGCGGACACTGCCAATCAATATTTTTTTCCCGATACGAAATAAGAGGGAAATCAAGTGTCGCTGCACGAATCCGCAGCTCACCTTGCCTGGCATCCCTAGGCCAGTTCAAGTCGACTTGCACGTCCTGCAAAGTACCGATGCCGGCCTTGATTCTGGCAATTTTCATTTTCATGACTTCGGCATGCGCCGTTCCGGCTCCCAGCAATAAAAAAAGCGGAAGGGTCTTGATGATGTGCCTGAATACTTGCATGCTGCGTAGCATAGTGGTTTTTGAAAGAATAATTGATGAACAACGGAATATTGCCGAGAATATTACTGATCGAAGACAATGCGATCAGTCGGGAGTTTCTCTACGAGGCATTACTGTCGCTGGAAATAACGATCGATGTCGCCGAAACGCTGGCCGGCGCAATGCGTCTGGCACGAATGCATAGTCACCGCCTGCTTTTATGCGATGTGCACTTGCCGGATGGTGAACCAGACGAAATTTTTCAATCCTTGAGGCAGTTGCAAAGCACAGCTACTGCCATTGCAATCACCGCAGAACCCAGCCCCGATGTTGCCAAACATTTGCTGGCAATCGGCTATCGGGAAGTCTGGAGCAAGCCTATTGCCATGGCGGTTTTGCAAAATAATGTATCCCGGCTTTTGAGGCTTCATAAAACAACAGTCGGTAGAGAAATTTTAATTTCTACCGAACTTTGGGATGAAGCGGCAGCTTTGCGTGCTGTGGGCAATAATCAAAAAACCTTGTCGGCCCTGAGAAACCTGTTTCTGACCGATCTTCCGCAGCAAATGAAAACAATCGAACAAGCTTTCATTCAAAACGACGTCACCAAGCTCAAGGCCGAATGCCATAAATTGCTGGCAGCCTGTGGTTTCGTCGGGGCTGCGAGCCTGAGCTATGCCGTTAAACAGTTGTCCGAAAAACCGGATGTGATTGAAAATGCGGATGAAGTGATGCTTCAAGCAAAACGATGTCTAGCCAATCATTAAGTAGCTTTTCCGACACGAGCAAGTTCACTCAATAAACCCCAGGATTTCAGTTCGATATTTCCCAACTGTTCCTTGATCAGACAGCGCAAGGCACCTCGTAACTCTTGCAACTGCTCGCTGACCGGCATTTGGTCATTCGCCAGGGCAATCAAAGCAGCGCCGCTGACACTGCTTGCAGTGTGCCTGTTATCACGCACTGGTCCATGCTCGATGTCGATGCGATAGCGTGCTGCCGGATCACAGGCCTGACCATCGTGTGCGATATCGAAAGCGAATCCGACCCCGATGGCTTCCAGCAGATCCCGCTCGAAACGACGCAGAGTCCAGGCCAATGAATCGTCTGACGCAAGACGACCTCGGGTTTGCCGGTAAAGTTCGAACACATCGTTGGCAGCATCTTGCCGTGGCAGTAATTTCAATAGCAATTCATGGACGTAAAAAGTGGCAAGCAGCGAGTCACCCTGCAACCTTGGCGCAACATCGAGTGTTTCCACCTGCTGCAGGCTGGCCATTTCGCCTTTTAATTGATAGTCCAGACGTACAAACTGCATGGGTTGCAGGGCTGCACGTTGATTATGTTTCTTTGCGCCTGTCATGCCTCGGGCAACCAGCGCAAGACGGCCATAATCCTGTGTCAATACTTCAACGATAAAACTGGTTTCACGCCAGGCACGAGCATGAAGAACGAAGGCCGGCTGATCTGAAATTCTCATCGGTTTGACAAGCGAAAGCGAAGAGAAAGCACAAAGATCACCAAGGTTTCACAAAGAACACGAAGAAGGGAATGTGGTTTTTCGCTCATTGAGAATCCAGAAAACATGTCTCCTGACGAATCTTTGTGCGCTTTGTGAAAGCTTTATGTCCTTTGTATCCGCTTTTTTTGAAACAGAACAAACGATAAATCATCAATCAAGATAACCAAAGCGTCTAAGTGCCGCTTCATCATCCGACCAGCCTTCACGTACACGACACCAGGTTTCCAGAAAAACCTTTCGACCGAACAGTTTTTCCATGCCAATACGGGCGCCGGTTGAAATGGCTTTCATTCTCTCGCCGCCATTGCCGATGACAATAGGTTTCTGGCTTTCGCGTTCTACCCAAACTACCGCAGAGATACGAAGCATTTGACCATCTTCTTCGAACTTCTCGATTTCTACCGTCGTCGAATAAGGCAACTCCTCACCCAGACGGGTCATCAACTGCTCCCGTACCAATTCACCGGCAAGAAATCTTTCGCTCTTGTCGGTAATTTCATCCTCGCCGAAATGTGGTTCGGATTCAGGCATCAATGCAATCAGGGTTTTGACCAGTGCGTCGGTCCCCTTGTTTTTCAGCGCCGACAATGGATGCACGGAAGTAAATTCATACTCCGCAGAAATTTTTGCAATAAAAGGCAACAACGAATTCTTGTCGACGACTTTGTCGACCTTGTTGACCACCAATATGCAAGGAACCTTGCTTTCTTTCAAAGCCGACATGGCCAGGGAATCATCCTCGGTCCAGCGACCTGCCTCGATTACGAGCACGGCTGCATCGACATCGCTCACTGCTCCGCGCGCGGCACGATTCATATAGCGGTTCATGGCGCGTGTCTGGCGACCATGAATACCGGGGGTATCGACCAGCATCAATTGCCCATCGGCAAAGGTCGCAACCCCCAATAAGCGATGGCGTGTCGTCTGCGCTTTTGGCGATACGATGCTGATCTTTGCACCTACCAAGGCATTCACGAGTGTCGATTTACCGACATTCGGACGCCCGATAACGGCGATGGTACCGGCGCGATAGCCGGGCGTTTCTGAATCGGAGTTCATTGCTTTGCTACTTCCAGTTTATTCATCAGTTTTTCAGCCGCAGCCATTTCAGCCAATCGCAGCGAACTGCCTTCGGCCTGTTCCTGCAATTCCGGTTCCGATATTGCACATCGCACAATAAAAATTCGGGCATGGTCTTCACCACGACTTTCTATCAATTGATACTCGGGTCTAGCCAGTTGTTTGGCCTGCAGCCATTCCTGCAAACGGGTTTTCGCGTCCTTTTCGACCTTGCCGGGCTGAACATCGCGAATTTGCTGTTCAAACCAAGGCAACACCGTGGTACGACAGGTTTCAAAATTTGAATCGATATAAATGGCAGCGATAATCGCTTCGAGAGTATCTGCGAGAATGGAATCACGGCGGTGACCGCCTGTTTTCATTTCGCCGGTACCAAGCTCTATCTTGTCACCGATATCCAGCTGACGTGCAATGGCTGCCAGTGATGACTCGCGAACCAGATTGGCACGCGCTCTTGTCAACGCACCTTCATCTGCTTTCGGCCAATGCGAAAACAATGACTCGGCCACCATTAAGTTGACCAGCGAGTCACCTAGAAATTCGAGCCGCTCGTTGTGTGGAGCACCCGCGCTACGGTGGCGTAAGGCCTGTTGCAGCAGCGCGGGCTGATTAAAGTTGTAGCCGATACTTTTACGGAGCACCCGTACCGCCGCCAGTCATCGGTTCTGTGACATCAAACTTGGCAACAAAGTCCAGGTTGTAGATGAGTGGTTTACGGACTTCATACTTGATATTAATTGATTTCACATCGCCATTTTTTATCAGCTTCACATCTTTGGCAGTATTGATGCTGCTCACATAACTGATATTGAAACGACGATCAAGCTTGTTCCGCATTTCCTGAAGAGTTGCTTTTGCCGCATCAGGTTCCTTGCACGAAGCTTTAAGATCGGTGAGGGCACTGTAATACTCTGCATACACCGGAAACAGCTTGAACCCAACAAAAGCAAAAACACCGACCACTGCCAGCACCATGATAAACCCCATCAATGTGATGCCGCGTTGCTTACCAATAGCTTGCATTGTCATAAATCCCCCGTCGCGAAAGTGTTATTCAATAGTATCGCCAATCCGTGAATAATCGAAGCCGTCTTTGCAAGCTTTGAGCATACTCTGACAGTTCAGCCAAATAAACATGGCGCGGCCGACCAGGTTTTCCTCGGGTACAAAGCCCCATTCACGGCCGTCGGAGCTGTTATTGCGGTTATCACCCATCATGAAATAGTGACCCTCCGGAACTTTCCAGATGCCATTTTTGGTGATATTGCCATTCGGGATTTCCTGCATAACATGCGGTTTACCCGGCAAATTCTCGATTACCTGATAGTTGGTGGTCGGGGCATATTCAACCTGGACCCCGTTGATACTGACCCGATTGTCCACGACGGTGACTTCGTCACCCGGCAAACCGATAACCCGCTTGATGTAATCGACACCAATGCTTGGGTCATCGACCACTCCCGGCATACCGGGATAGCGGAATACCGCCACATCGCCGCGCTTCGGCAATCCAATTTCGATGACTTTTTTATTGAGTACGGGCAAGCGAATGCCGTAATTGTATTTATTGACCAGAATGAAATCGCCCACCATCAGATTGGGCTCCATCGAGCCGGATGGAATCCGGAAAGGCTCGGCAATAAAAGAACGCAGAGTCAGGACCGCAAAAAGAACGGGGAACAGGGATTTGGCATAGTCCACCACGATGGGATCGGCCACTTCCTCGCCTTCTTTCTGCATCAGTTTGCGACTTTTCGCAAAAAACAGACTATCGATCAGCCAGATAAAACCGCTAAGCAAGGTCAGAATTGTCAATAACAAAGCAAAATCAAATTTCACGTTTTATCCTTCTGGAACTATTTAGTTGTTATCCATTTTGAGCACGGCCAGGAAAGCTTCCTGCGGAATCTCCACCCGTCCGACCTGCTTCATCCGCTTCTTACCTTCTTTTTGTTTCTCGATCAATTTCTTTTTACGTGTTGCGTCGCCGCCGTAACATTTTGCCAATACGTTTTTACGCATAGCCTTTACGGTCGAGCGTGAAATGATTTGAGCTCCAATTGCAGCTTGAATCGCTACATCGAACATTTGTCTTGGAATTAGTTCCCGCATTTTTTCGCATAGCTCGCGGCCCCGGCGGTCGGCATGGCTGCGATGGACGATACTGGACAATGCGTCGACTCGATCCCCGTTGATCAGGGTATCCAGCAACACAAACGGACCGGCTTCGAAACGAAGGAAATGATAATCCAGCGAGGCATAACCTCGTGATACCGATTTGAGTCGATCAAAGAAGTCGAGCACGACCTCGGCCATCGGCATTTCATAGGAAATTTGTACCTGACTGCCCAGGTATTGAATGCCGATCTGCGAGCCACGCTTTTCTTCGCATAGCTTGATCACGTTTCCGACGTAATCCGGCGGCGTCAAAATATTGGCACGGATAATGGGTTCGCGAATTTCCTGGACCAGGGTAGTCGGCGGAAGTTTTGCCGGATTATCCATCGGAATAACGCTGCCATCGGTTTTCAGAACTTCGTAGATAACAGTAGGCGCGGTTGTGATCAGATTTAAATCGTATTCGCGCTCCAATCGTTCCTGCACGATTTCCATGTGCAGCATGCCCAGAAATCCGCAGCGGAAACCGAAGCCCATGGCTTCCGAACTTTCAGGTTCAAACTGCATGGCCGCATCATTCAACTTCAGCTTTTCAAGAGCAACACGCAAGTCCGGATAATCATCGGCATCGACCGGAAACAGGCCGGCAAAGACTCGCGGTTGCACGGTTTGAAAGCCGGGCAAAGGTTTTTCGGCGGGGTCGGATGCCGATGTCAGGGTATCGCCCACCGGCGCGCCATGAACATCTTTAATTGAGGCGGTAATCCAGCCTACTTCGCCGGCAGCCAGTTTCGCCAGTGGTTTGCGTTTAGGAGTAAACACGCCGACCGAATCAATCAGATGCGTGCGGCCGGTCGACATAACGAGCATTTTTGCGCCTGGTACCAGCTCGCCCTGCATCACTCGCACCAGGGAGACAACACCAAGATAGTTGTCAAACCAGGAGTCGATGATCAATGCCTGCAACTTGTCGGTATCACGTGGTTTTGGCGGCGGAATGCGTTCAACAATCGCTTCCAGTACCAGGTCGATATTCAAACCGGTTTTAGCACTGATGGAAACAGCTTCTTCGGCATCGATACCGATAACCGCTTCGATTTCTTTTTTGACTTTCTCGATATCGGCGGTCGGCAAATCGATTTTATTCAGAATCGGAATGACTTCGAGGCCTTGCTCAACTGCTGTGTAACAGTTGGCCACCGATTGTGCTTCAACGCCTTGTGCAGCATCGACCACCAATAAAGCGCCCTCGCAGGCAGCAAGCGAACGTGAGACTTCGTAGCTGAAATCAACGTGGCCGGGAGTATCGATGAAATTGAGTTGATAAATCTGTCCGTTCTTTGCCTTGTAGGGCAAGGAAACCGATTGCGCCTTGATGGTAATGCCGCGCTCGCGTTCGATTGGATTGGAATCGAGCACCTGTGCTTCCATCTCGCGTGCTTCCAAACCTCCGCAGAGCTGGATAATGCGGTCGGCTAAAGTGGATTTGCCGTGATCAACGTGGGCAATAATGGAAAAATTACGAATATGCTGCATGTGGCCGGCGGCGCCGTCTTTTGGTGAGGATTAACGCGCCATTATCTCATAGCCGGACCGCCCACGCAGTACCGACCTTCGTTCGCCCTGAACAAACGAAGGCCGGCACCACGACCACCCACACTGAAAAATCAGGGCATTTCGAGCGTTACCAAGCCAGTGCTTTGGCTATTACGTACCAGTAAACGTACCCGATCGCCTGATTTAAAAGCTTTTATTGCAGCATTGAACTCGGCGACATTGCCAACTGCTTGTCGACCCACCTGCAAAATGACATCGCCAGGCGATAGGCCTGCCTGAGCAACAGCCGGATTATTCACCCGTGTAATTTGCACGCCCTGACCTTCCGACAAGCCCAACTGGGCTCTTGTTTTCGCATCAACTGCGACAACGCTGACACCCAATGCATTACCGATTAACGCTTCAGGTCGACGATTATTACCCTGATTTGTGACAGCTGCTGTTTCATCCAGTGCCGTCAGCACGACGACGACTGTTTTTGCCTTGCCGTTCCGGAACAAATCAACGTTCACTTTCACGCCCGGCGGCAGTGCACCCACCATTGGCGGCAACATCGAAGATTGGGCGATTTCTCGGCCGTTCAAAGCGAGAATCACGTCGCCTGGCAAAATACCGGCTTTTTGTGCGGCACTTCCGGTCATGACTCCATTCACGAATGCGCCACCTGTGCGCGGCAATGCGAGTTCTTTCATTTCGTCACGACTGACATCACGAATCTGCACACCCAGCTGACCGCGAGTCACTTTGCCGGTCTGCTTAAGTTGCTGGACTGCATTCATTGCAACTTCCATCGGAATGGCGAAACTCACGCCCATATAGCCGCCTGAGTTGCTGAAAATTTGCGAATTGATACCCACTACTTCGCCAGCGGTATTCAGCAAGGGGCCGCCGGAATTACCACGATTGATTGCAACATCGGTCTGGATAAAAGGTACATAACGCTGACTACCATCAATGCTCGGCCGTCCCAGACCACTGACGATACCTGCCGTCACCGAGTGATCAAAACCAAAAGGCGAACCAATCGCGATCACCCATTGCCCGGGCTTCACTTTTGCAGAATCGGCAATTTGCAGCACCGGCAAGTTACTTGCCTCGACTTTCAGCAAGGCGACATCCGACATTTCGTCACTGCCGACAACTTTGGCCTTGAATTCGCGACGGTCCGCCAAACGCACAATGACTTCATCAGAGTCGGCAATGACGTGATGATTGGTGAGAACGTAACCATCGGAGGAAATAATAAAGCCGCTACCGAACGAAGTACCACCTCGTGGTTGCTGTGGCATAGGCATGCCTGGCTGTCCAAAAAAACGTTTGAAGAATTCCGGCATTTCCTCTGCGCCTGGCGGCATTTCCGAAGGATCGGCGGAAGCATTTTTTGCCGATGTCTGTTTGACGCTGGCCTCGATATTGACGACTGCCGGGCCCGTGCGGTCCACCAGCATGGAAAAATCCGGCAAATTTACCAGTGGTAATGCGGCATTGCTGCTAACGGCCTGGCCGACGAAAGTTTCTGCAGGAGCCGCGGCAACCGGTTGTTGAACCTGCGAGAAACAGGCAACCAGCAAGGCACAAGTAGAAAAGCCCAAAACAAATCGGGATACAGGTTTCATAAGAAGTAGAACTCGCTCGTTTGTCATGATTCAGAAAAAAGGATTGTCCAAAAGTGCACAACCTGCTTACTTAGATAATCAAATATACAAAAGTTCCGTGCTTATACAACTTACCTCGGGTGACAGACTAAAAATTATTTTTCGGGGGCCACCAATTGTGCAAATTGAGCCACCGTTCTGGCCGGCACTTTACCAATCACGGTAACGCGGCGACCAATATTCCATTGTGCAAATACATTCACGGCGCCACGCTGCATCGAGCTCTGGCCTTTTTGTGGCTGGGGTGCCCGCTCGATGTAAACCGACACAAACGCCAGGCCGTCACTATACAAAAGATGCACGCCGTTCCCTGAGCTACGGGCCGCCCGCAACTCAAAGCCTTCAGGTGGCGATTTAACGCGCCAGCCCGGGTCGACCTGACTGTTGGAAACCATGCTTTGGACGCGATGGAAATCGGTATTTTTCGGAAACGCCAGATCGGAATCTTTCGGCACCTTGCCAAGCTGCAGGTCGGTAAAGGCCATTTTTTCGAGCGTAGCGCCATTTTCATCGATCAGATCGATTCGCATCGGAAAACCGGACGATTTTTCGAGCCATAGCCGATAACCGTAGCGCCATTTATCACGCGCACGAATTTCGACCACCTGGGACTCAAAGTTGGCTATGCGTTCGGTTTTTCCAAGCTTTGCTTCGTAGCCATCCAGATTGTCGGCAAGCGCGAATTGCTGCGTGGGATTCCACCGGTCCGAGGCGGCGGCTTCATAGCCGACCGATCCGTCTTTCGAGTTTGTACTGACTACCACTTTATTATCACGAATAACTTCTCTAGGAAGCCCGCTTAATGCAACGATACGTTCGCGTTCACGGTCGTTCTTAAAGGCGTGGAAAACTGCCATGGTTTCAATGCGACCTTCCGCCACCATGACGAAAGTGCCTTGATAATTTTGTTTACGCAAGGCAGGACCAATTCGCTTCAGCCAATCACTTGCATTTTCATGATTGAATTTTTCACTCACCCAAGCTTTGGCCTGGCCTATCCAGCCCTGCTTTTCGGATTCGGATGTTTGAGCTTGTGCCTGCGTGCTGATTGCACACAATGACAAAAAAACACCCATGAAAATTCGCAACATCACTTACTGCCACCCGGATTTTCATCCTTTTTTTCGAGACTCTCCGCATTCGGTTGCCCCGCATCCTGGGCGACGACATCAACATAGGGCACAAAACCACCCATACCGTCTTGCGCCATCATCTGGTTATGTCGAACCAGATAGGCTTCAAGTGCCGGGTCGCTGTTCGCATTCACCGGGGACCGAGGCCAGGATTTCTTTTCAGTACTAACCACCAATGGGAAATCTTCGGGTGACATGACACCTGCTGCGATTTCCGCTGATGAGGGATTCATCGTCGGGCTTATGGGAGTCGCCGAAACCGATGAGCTTGCAACAATCGATGTGCCAACGGTAGCCTCGCTGTTTGCGATCAGGTCAGCAGAAGCAAAAGTCGCGGGGGTATTGGGCGAAGCAAGGGTTTCGGCCTTGTTTGCGAACGCCGGTTGAGAGCCGGAATTGTTTTGCATCATGCCGGGAATAAAGACGATCGCGGCAAAGGCCAGAGAGGCTGCGGCTGCCCAGGCGAAAATTGGACTACGCGATTTCTTCTGTGACGATTCTTCAGCCAATGCCTGCTTGATGTTGGCACAAAGCGTATTCGACATAAGTAGTGCCGATTGACCTTTCATGCAGGCCGAAGTCATTTGCAAGCGCGAATACATGGCCTGCAGGGCTTCATCGTGCTGCAAGCGTCGTTCGAGAAACATCGCTTCGCCTTTGGATAATTCACCATCCATCCAGGCGGAGAGTTGTTCGCAAATTTTATCGTCTAATGTATTCATAGAATTCATGGGCGTACTCTTTCACTGTCCATCAAGGGTCGCAAACGCAAATCAATTGCTTCGCGTGCACGGAAAATTCTGGATCGCACCGTACCAATCGGGCAATCCATGGTTTCGGAAATTTCTTCGTAAGACAGGCCTTCCATTTCACGCAGGGTAATGGCCTGTCTGAGTTCTTCGGGTAATTCGGCAACCACCTCGGATACGGTTCGTGCGATTTCTTCCCGCAGCAGCTCGTGTTCAGGCGTATCGCTATCGTGCATTCGATAGGCGCCCTCGAAATGCTCGGCGTCATCGGCATCCACGTCGGAAGTGGGGGGACGGCGCTTCATTGAAACTAGGTGATTCTTGGCAGTATTCACGGCAATCCTGTAAAGCCAGGTATAAAACTGGGCATCACCACGGAAGTTATTCAGCGCACGGTAGGCGCGAATAAATGTTTCCTGTGCAATGTCCTGGCTTTCGGCGTAGTCATGCACGAAGCGGCCAATAACGGCACCAATGCGGTGCTGGTATTTGCGTACCAACACATCAAACGCCGTTTTGTCACCACTTTGCACACGCTTGACCAATTCCAGGTCCAGTTCGTTCTCACCCATTGAAACCGCTATCCCGTGCTTGCGGCCGTTGGGGCCGATTGAAAGACCTGCATTTGTCGGGAAAGTTCATTCGCAATCCGAATTCCCGGCATAAAAGATTGACCACTCTAAATCCACCCCTGATGATACGGGCTTAATCCTTAAATTGCTGGAGCCGCCATGTTCGACGGACTTCGCCTCACGCACTGGCAAATTGAAAGCCGTGCCGATGGTGTTCTTGTGCTTTCCCTCAATCGCGCCGAGCAGAGCGTGAATGCGCTTAGCCAGGCGGTATTGGACCAGCTCGATTCCATTCTGGAACGCTTACCTCTGGAAATGCCGAAAGGCCTGATTATCAAATCCGGCAAAACAACCGGGTTTGCCCACGGTGCCGACATCAAGGAATTTGAAAGCTTCGATGCCAAGGGTACGGTGTACGAATCGATTCGTCGTGGTCAATTGATATTCCAGCGCCTCGCAGACCTACGCTGCCCGACTGTCGCGATTATTACCGGCCCTTGTATGGGTGGCGGTACTGAACTGGCACTCGCCTGCCGTTACCGCGTTGCCAGCAACGAAGAAAATACACGTATCGGTTTACCCGAAGTAAAACTCGGCATCTATCCGGGATGGGGTGGAAGTGTTCGTTTGCCGCGACTGGTAGGCGCCCCCGCTGCGATGGACATGATGCTGACCGGCCGCACACTTTCTGGCTCGGCGGCAAAAGCCATTGGTCTGGTGGATAAAGTTACCGACCCATCCGGTTTGCAAGAAGCGGCACTCGGCTTGATTCAGCGTGGCACCAAGCGTCCATTCAAACAAGGATTGATAGTCTGGGCCAGCAATTCTTTTTTGGGTCGTAAATTTCTTGCACCGCAAATGCTTAAGCAAGTCAGCCGCAAAGCCCGCAAGGAACACTACCCGGCTCCATTTTCACTGATCAACTCCTGGGCTCGCAGCGGCGGCATGCCGGTTCGTGCAGCCCTGGTACAAGAAGCAAAATCGGTTACCGCACTCGCAAAAACACCGACGGCCAAAAATCTGATCCGTGTTTTCTTCATGATGGATCGACTGAAAGGATTGGGCGGCAAGGATCACGGTATCAAACATGTGCATGTGGTTGGTGCGGGTGTGATGGGGGGTGATATTGCAGCCTGGTGTGCGCTTCGCGGTTTCGATGTCACTTTGCAGGATCGCGAAATGCAATACATCCAGCCGGCAATGGATCGTGCCGCAAAATTATTCGAGAAAAAAGTAAAGAATCCGGAGAAACGCGCGGCCACCCTAGCCCGCATGAATGCCGATGTCGCAGGTGATGGCGTTGCAAAAGCCGACTTGGTGATCGAAGCGATTTTCGAGAATCTGGAAGCCAAGCAAAACCT
>JBOHYH010000164.1:0-4059 GCA_050737775.1 Arenimonas sp. | reverse complement strand
CAGGCGCCCCTACGATTGGTTTTGTCGCGTGGTTTGGGCGCAGCAAGCAGGCGCCCCTACGATTGGTTTTGTCGCGTGGTTTGGGCGCAGCAAGCAGGCGCCCCTACGATTGGTTTTGTCGTGTGGTTTGGGCGCAGCAAGCATGCGCCCCTACGGTGGGGGTTGTGCGATGGTTTTGGGTGTAAAAAAGGGCTGGATTACCAGCCCTTTTTATTTCAATCAAAAAATCAAATTAATCAGTCCGGCAATTCGGTCTTCATGAACTCGGGCATCATCAATGCGCCTTGGTGAATACCGAGGTTGTAATACTTCGTTGCGAAAGTTTTTGCGGCAGCGTTGGCTTCACGAAACTTCGTGAGGTCGGCAGCCGATTTGGATGCGACCGTCGCGCTCCACCAACCGGTTGGGTAGCAAGGCTGCGGGAATGGCAGGGTGCGAAAATTTTTGAAACCGGCATCGCTCATCGCTTTACGCATGTCGTGAATTAAATGCATTAACGCCAGCGGCGATTCGCTTTGTTGTACAAGCAATCCGTCCGGACGTAATGCCTTCAAACAATTCTTGTAGAACGCTTCATTGAACAAACCCTCGGCCGGGCCGACCGGGTCGGTCGAATCGACGATGATCAGATCGATACTTTCTGGCGCTGCGTTTTTCATGTAGGCAATGCCGTCGTCGAACATGATGGTTGCGCGTGGGTCATTATTGCTTTCGCAGAGTTCGGGGAAATATTTTTCCGCCATGCGGGTGACTTGTTCGTCGATGTCGCATTGCACGGCAGTCTCAACACCTTTGTGCTTCAACACTTCGCGCAGAGTGCCGCAATCGCCACCACCGATGATGACGACATTTTTCGGATTGGCGTGTGTGAACAAGGGCGTATGCGCCATCATTTCGTGATAGAAAAAATTGTCGCGCGTGGTCACCATCATGGCGCCATCAATGGTCATGATATTGCCCCAGTCGGTGCTCTCGAACATTTCAATTTTTTGAAACGGCGACTGCACTTCGTCGAGCTTGCGTGTGATGCGGAAACCGATGGCCGAGCCGGTGTAGGAGAAGTTTTCGTAAAACCAGGTGTCGGACGGGGTCATATCGTGCTCCAAGGGGAAACCGCTTGATTACGGGGCCGCGCATTGTAGCGAAAACGCAGCAAATTTGGGGATGCAAACCGTTACAATACATCCTCATTTAGTTTGCCGACAGGTTTTTGCCATGACAGCTTGGTCTTTAGCCCGCGCCCGCCACACCTATTCGGTGCCGTTCTGGAGCGAAGGTTATTTCGATATCAACGAAAACGGAGAAATGTGCGTATTGCCGCAAGGGCCGGAAGGTCCCAGTTTGCCATTGCCCGGGCTGGTCGAAGAATGTCGTTCCGCCGGTTTGAAACTGCCTTTGTTGCTGCGCTTTTCCGACATTCTTGGTGATCGCCTGAGAAAGTTGCAAATGGCCTTCGCAAAAGCAATGCAGGATTTGAACTATCCCGGCGGTTACACCGCAGTGTATCCGATCAAGGTGAACCAGCATCTCGGTGTTGCCGGTGAATTGGCTGCACAGGGCGGCGAAGGCTTTGGTCTGGAAGCAGGATCGAAACCCGAATTGATGGCGGTATTGGGTTTGGCAAAGCCAGGTAGCGTGATTATTTGCAATGGTTATAAAGATCGCGAATTTATTCGCCTGGCATTGCTCGGCCGCAAGCTCGGTTTGCAGACTTTTCTCGTGGTCGAAAAACCGTCCGAGCTCGATATTATTCTGGAAGAGGCAAAAAATCTCGATGTGATGCCGGGTCTCGGCGTGCGTATGCGTTTGGCTTCGCTTGGTGCCGGTAAATGGCAAAACAGCGGCGGCGATAAAGCCAAGTTTGGTTTGTCGCCACGACAGGTATTGAATTTGGTCGAGCGCCTGAAAGTGGCCAACATGCTGGAAGCTTTGCAGCTTCTGCATTTTCATATGGGTTCGCAAATTTCCAACGTGCGCGATATCGCCAATGGTATGCGTGAAGCCGTGCGTTATTTCGTTGAATTGTCGGCGATGGGCTGTGGCATCCGCTTCATGGATTCCGGCGGCGGACTCGCGGTTGATTACGAAGGCACGCGTTCGCGTGGTTATTGCTCGATGAATTACGGCCTAGACCAATTCGCCCACAACCTGATTCAGCCGCTGAGCGAAGCCTGCGAAGAGCATGGCCTTAAGCATCCGATGATGATTACCGAAGCCGGACGTGCAATGACCGCGCATCATGCCGTGATGATCGCGAATGTGTCGGAAGTCGAAGCTGCACCACAAGGTCGTGTCGTCGCGGTCGAAAAAAACGAGCCGATGGTATTGAAGCATTTGCGCGAAGTGCACCATGCGCTCGATCAACGCCCGGCACTCGAGTTGTTCCATGAAGCGCAACATTATCTGGTCGAAGGCCAGACTTTGTATTCGCTCGGACAAATCACGCTTGAACAACGCGCCAAGCTCGATGATATTTTCTATGCCATCGCCCACGGAGTACGTGCACGATTGACCGGTGAAGAAAAAAGCCATCGCGATGTGCTTGACGAATTGAACCAGCGTCTTGTCGATAAGTATTTCGTGAATTTTTCAGTATTCGAATCGATTCCCGATGTCTGGGCGATTGATCAGGTGTTTCCGATCATACCGCTCTCACGTTTGAATGAAGCGCCAGATCGTCGCGGTGTTATTGCCGACCTGACTTGTGATTCTGACGGTCGTATCGACACCTATGTCGAAGCGGAAGCGCTCAACTCCTCATTGCCAATGCACTCACTGAAAGACGGTGAAAGTTATTGTCTCGGCATTTTCATGGTCGGTGCGTATCAGGAAGTGTTAGGTGATATTCATAATCTGTTTGGCGACACTTATTCGGCCAACATCCGGATCAAATCCGATGGCAGCCATGAAATCAGCCAAACCCGCAAGGGCGATACCACGGATGTCATGCTGGATTACGTCGGTTATCACATCGATACCTTGCGGCAACAATACCGCGACAAGATTTCCGGAGCCGGATTCATCGGCGAACAAGCGGCGCAAATGCAACAGGCGCTTGAAGATGGATTGACCGGGTACACGTATTTGCACGAAGAGCATGTTTAAGTCATGAGCGAACATTTGAAAGTCGGATTTATTGGTCTGGGTGCGATGGGCGAACCGATGGCCGGGCATTTGCATGCGGCGGGTCTGTTATCGGTTGTAGGTAATCGTTCAATTGCCAAGGCGCAAGTGCTGGCGGAAAAATTTTCGGTCAACGCTGCCCATGCGAGTCATTATTTTTCCGATTGCAATGTTGTCGTACTTTGCGTTTCGAGAGACAAGGATGTTCTCGAAAATGTGCACGCGCTCGCGCCGGTTTTGAAAGCTGGAGCAGTGGTGGTCGATCACTCTACGGTTTCAATGGACACCGCTAGGCAGGCGCAAAAAATTCTGGCGGCAAGAAAGATCGGCTTTATCGATGCGCCGGTATCCGGCGGGGTTGAAGGCGCACGTAACGGTAAGTTGTCGATCATGGTGGGTGGTAGCGAAACCAATCTGGAAAAAATACGTCCAGTGTTGAATGCCTACGCCGCAAAAATTACCCATATGGGTGATACCGGTGCGGGCCAGGCTACCAAGGCGGTGAATCAGGTATTGGTCGCAGGCATTGCACAGGCGGTTTGCGAGGGTCTGGCGCTTGGTGAAAAACTAGGATTGAAACCGGAGCTGCTAGTGCCGACTCTGGCGGCAGGTGCGGCAGGCAATTGGTTTCTTGATAAGCGCGGCGCCACGATGATGGCGAGTAATTTCGCGCCGGGATTCAAATCCGCTTTGTTGCACAAGGATTTGTTGATCGTAAAACAAATGGCCGCCGATGCCGGCATTCGCGCCAGCGTGATCGAACAGTCCCTGGCTGATTATGCCGAGCTGATGCAGCAGGGCTTTGGTGATGAAGATACCTCGGCACTGATTCGTTTGAAGCGCGAGTCGCCGTAGGAGCCCGCTTGCGGGCGATCTGCGTTTCTATTCGTGCGTCACCCGCAAGCGGCCTCCTACGCAATTTTTGAGGTGCTGCGC
>JBOHYH010000163.1:0-1182 GCA_050737775.1 Arenimonas sp. | reverse complement strand
GGTAATCCCCCCATTTTTATCATTCAGTAAAAGTGGAGTGAAGCGCCCTTTGCAATTTCTGCATCGGGGTGATGCCGCCGTTGGCCATGTTCGGCCGGTGGTGATTGTAACGCCATAACCATTTGGTGCTTTCTTCTTGTACGTGTTCGATGTCGATAAAATCATGCTGGGCCAACAAGCCGTATCGGACCGTGCGGTTGTAGCGTTCCACATAGGCATTTTGCTGCGGCTTGCCCGGTTGAATGTGTTCGATACGGATGCCTTGTTCGGTGGCCCAGCGATGCAACGCGTGACTGATGTATTCCGGGCCGTTGTCGCAACGAATGACCTGAGGTTTTCCTCGCCATTGAATAATCTGCTGCAAGCTGCGGATCACCCGATCAGCCGTCAATGAGAAGTCGGCCACCATATCCAGTCCTTCCCGGTTAAAGTCATCGAGCACATTCAACACGCGATAGGCACGACCATCGCTGAGTTGATCGTGCATAAAATCCATCGACCAGACTTCATTGATAGCCTTGGGCGCACGCAACGACTGTGGTTTCTCGCGTACAAGCCGTGCTTTGGGTTTGATCCGCAGGTTCAATTCCAATTCTCGGTAAATGCGATAAATGCGTTTGTGGTTCCAGCCAAAGCCCTGAACGTTGCGCAGGTGCAAATAGCACATGCCAAACCCCCAGTCGCGATCGGCTTGCGTCAACTGCAACAGCCAGTGAGCAATCTCGGCATTTTCATCCATTAGCTTGGCCTGGTAGCGGTAGCAGGTCGTACTGATGGCGAAGGCACTACACGCCGTGCGTATCGTGCAATGTCGTTGTTCAATCGCCCACTGCGCCATCACGCAACGCGCACTGGGCTTTACCACTTTTTTTCGAGAGCCTCCCGAACAATCTCTGCCTTCAGCTTTTCCTCGGCATACATTTTCTTGAGCCGACGATTTTCTTCTTCCAGTTCCTTCAAACGCCCCATCAGCCCGGCATCCATACCGCCGAACTTGGATCGCCATTTGTAAAAACAGGCCGAGCTAATGCCGTGTTCCCGGCATAACGCCGGCACCAGCATCCCACCTTCAGCTTGTTTGAGAATCGCCAGTATCTGGCTGTCGGTAAAACGTGACTTTTTCATGGAAATCTCCTCTACTTAGATTACGAGAAAATTCCACTTTTGACTGATGCTTTTTTA
>JBOHYH010000162.1:0-20114 GCA_050737775.1 Arenimonas sp. | reverse complement strand
ACCTCCCACCTCCCGTTGTCCAATGACCCGCATCCTCGGCATCGATCCGGGCTCGCAACGCACCGGCGTCGGCATTATCGATTCCGATCCGTCAGGTCGCTGTGTGCACGTATTTCATGCGCCGATTGTCTTGCTGGGCGCCGATGATTTTCCGAAGCGTCTGAAAATTTTGCTCGATGAACTCGGTGCCATCATCGAAAAATATCAGCCGCAGGAAGTGGCGATCGAAAAAGTATTCATGGCAAAAAATCCTGATTCTGCTTTGAAACTCGGACAGGCACGAGGTGCCGCCATGTGTGCAGCGGTGATGCGCGATTTGCCAGTGCATGAATATGCTGCGAAGGAAATTAAACTTGCCGTTGTCGGCAAAGGCAGCGCGGACAAAGTGCAGGTCCAGCATATGGTCGGCGTGATGCTGAACCTGCAAGGCAAACTTCAGGCCGACGCCGCCGATGCTCTGGGTGTTGCATTGACGCACGCGCATTTGCGCGCTGCGGTGAAGCGAGTTGGTGTTACTGCGCAGCAATTATGGAGACGTAAATGATTGGTCGTCTGAAGGGGGTCCTGATCCACAAGCAACCGCCATGGTTGGTAATTGATGTGCAAGGTGTCGGTTACGAACTCGAAGCCCCGATGTCCACGTTTTATGATTTGCCGGAACTGGGTCGCGAAGTGTCGCTATTTACGCATTACGCAGTGAAGGAAGATTCGGTCGCGTTGTACGGCTTCATGCGTGAGCACGAACGCCGTCTTTTTCGTGAAGTACAAAAAGTCTCGGGCATTGGTGCAAAAATCGCACTGGCGATTTTGTCCGGCTCGAGTGTCGATGAGTTCGCGCGTCTGGTACAAAGCGGGGATGTGACCGCTTTATGTCGTATTCCGGGCATTGGTAAAAAAACCGCCGAACGCATCGTGGTGGAATTACGCG
This sequence comes from Arenimonas sp., assembly GCA_050737775.1. GTDB lineage: Bacteria > Pseudomonadota > Gammaproteobacteria > Xanthomonadales > Xanthomonadaceae > Arenimonas. The sequence continues at coordinate 19,186 of JBOHYH010000162.1, read as the reverse complement.
ACCGTGCTGCCGATTTAATCACCGGCTCGGTGCTGTTTTCCGGTAGCCGCGAGATCCCGGCCGACCCTGTCAGTGAGGCCAGCGTTGCCCTGCAGCAATTGGGATACAAACCGGCGGAAATCAGCAAAATGGTGAAAATCGCGGAAACCGGCGATTCAGCTGAAGATATCATCCGAAAAGCGTTAAAATCTGCACTTCGCAGCTAGGTTGCCTGGAAAAATCAATGTCACAAGCTGAAGATGGGCATGGCTCGAAAAAATTGGCACCTCTTGTTATGGGTGCAATCGGTGTGGTGTTTGGCGATATTGGAACCAGCCCGCTATATACCTTGAAAGAAGCCTTCGGCCATGCCTATGGCCTGCATCCCGATCGCGATAACGTTTTCGGCATTCTGAGCCTGGTGTTCTGGGCCATGTTGCTGGTGGTTACCATTAAGTACGTCATGGTCGTCATGCGCGCTGACAACCGGGGCGAGGGTGGCATTCTTGCCTTGATGACGGTAGTAAGACGCAGCTTGCCCATTGCGTCGCCAATGACCTATACCGTTGGCATTCTGAGCATTCTTGGCACTGCACTGTTTTTCGGTGATGCGGTGATAACCCCGGCCATGTCGGTGCTTTCTGCGGCCGAAGGTTTTGAGGTTGCAACGCCAGCATTCAAGCCTTATGTGGTTCCTATTTCGATCGCTGTGCTTTTAGTTTTGTTTGCCGTTCAGCGCAGCGGTACCGACAAAGTCGGCAAAATGTTCGGCCCTGTCATGATTGTGTGGTTTATCGTCCTGGCAGTATTGGGGTTCGTACAGATCATAAAAAACCCGACGATCCTGCAAGCCTTGAGTCCGCATTACGCCGTGAATTTTTTCATCGAGCACGGCAAGACGGCATGGCTTGCTCTGGGTGCCGTGGTTCTTGCAGTTACCGGCGGTGAAGCATTGTATGCAGACATGGGACATTTCGGTCGCATTCCCATTCGCTACGCCTGGCTTGGTTTCGTGATGCCATGCCTGCTGTTGAATTATTTTGGGCAAGGCGCCTTGGTATTGGCGAGCCCGGAAGCCGTTGCAAATCCGTTCTATCACATGGTGCCAGAGGTTCTGCTTTATCCCGCGATTGGCTTGGCCATGTTGGCGACGGTGATTGCATCGCAGGCCGTGATTTCGGGTGCATTCTCGCTTGCCCGGCAGGCAGTGCAATTGGGTTATTTACCTAGACTGCAGTTAATCCATACTTCGGATGAAACCATTGGCCAAGTGTATGTGCCGTGGGTAAATCGTATCTTGCTGATTGTCGTGATGATCCTTGTCGTCAGCTTTGGAACTTCCAGTAATCTGGCATCGGCTTATGGTGTCTCGGTAACGGGTGCCATGTTGATTGATACGATCTTGCTGATGATTCTGGCGTCTTCCCGTTGGGGTTGGCCTACCTGGGTAATCTTCGTCGTAGGCGGTATTTATTTTGTCATGGACACCGCTTTGTTCAGCGCCAATGCCGTCAAGTTTTTTCATGGTGCCTGGGTGCCATTCGCCATCACGATTGTTGTTTTCACCATCATGCGGACATGGCGGCGTGGTCGTGATTTGGTGCGCGAACAGGTCAATCGCGACAGTTTGCGTATCGAGCATTTTGTCCAGAGCGTGATGGTAGAACCGCCGGTGCGAGTGAGCGGTACCGCCATTTTCATGACACCATCGAATGACTACATGCCGCCGGCATTGCTACATAACCTGAAGCACAATAAAGTCTTGCACGAGCGCAATGTTTTTCTTTCGGTTGAAACATTGAGTGTTCCGCGTGCGGATGATAACGAGCGTGTCACGCATACCGATTTGGGTCACGGCTTTGCCCGGTTAACCTTGCGCTACGGTTATATGGAAGACCCGGATGTCCCGAAAGCCTTGAAACGCTGGTCTATTCCGGGCCCTGCATTTGATCCGATGGACACCACATTCTTTGCCAGCCGCGAAACACTGACTGCCAATGCCGATCAGGGCATGGCATTGTGGCGTGACAAGCTGTTCCTGGTCATGTCGCGTAACGCCACATCGGCTACAGAATTCTTCGGAATTCCGGGCAACCGTTTGGTCGAGCTGGGTACGCAGGTAGTAATTTGATGAATGATCGCGTTATCTCCACTACCGCCACACGCGAAGACGATATCGCGGAGGCCAGTATTCGCCCCAAAAAACTGGATGAATATCTAGGTCAGGAAGCCGTTCGCGAGCAGATGAAAATTTTCATCGAAGCTTCAAAACGACGCGGTGATTCACTGGATCATGTATTGATTTTCGGTCCGCCTGGCTTGGGTAAAACCACACTCAGCCATGTCATCGCAAATGAAATGGGTGTCAACATTCGTTCAACCTCGGGCCCTGTCATCGAGCGAGCCGGCGATCTTGCCGCGTTGCTGACCAACTTGCAGCCGCACGATGTTTTGTTCATCGATGAAATTCATCGCTTGTCACCTGTGGTCGAAGAAGTCTTGTATCCGGCAATGGAAGATTTCCAGATCGACATCATGATTGGCGAAGGCCCGGCAGCGCGTTCCATCAAACTTGATTTGCCACCGTTTACGCTCATTGGCGCTACGACTCGCGCAGGCCTGCTGACAGGGCCCTTGCGTGATCGTTTCGGTATTGTCCAGCGATTAGCCTTTTACACCAACGAAGAGTTGACACGAATCGTTCGACGTTCGGCCACTATCCTGAATATCGATTGCGATGCCGAAGGCGCCGCCGAAATTGCCTGTCGTTCACGCGGTACGCCACGTATCGCCAATCGTCTTTTGCGTCGCGTACGCGATTACGCGCAAGTGAAAGGCAATGGTCATATCGATGCGGCTATTGCCCAGGCAGCCATGCAAATGTTGAAAGTCGATCCGGAAGGTTTCGATGAAAGTGATCGGCGCATGTTGCGCCTGATGATTGATAATTTCGATGGTGGTCCGGTCGGTATTGAATCGCTGGCGGCGGCATTGTCGGAAGAGCGCGGCACGCTGGAAGATGTGATCGAACCTTTTCTGATTCAACAGGGTTTTATCATTCGTACCGCCCGTGGCCGCATGGCGACGCATAAAGCGTATATCCATCTCGGGTTGAAAGCGCCGCGACGACCGGCTTCGGATCTGTTTCAAGCCGAACCCGGGGCTGAGTAACTAGATGTCGAACATCCCGCTTTCATGTGATTTCAGCGGCATAGGAAAAGAATTTCGATGACGTTCAGCTGGCCTATAACCGTGTACTGGGAAGATACCGATGCCGGTGGCGTGGTGTATCACGCGCGGTATCTGCATTTTTTCGAACGAGCTCGTACCGAATGGCTTCGTAGCAACGGTATTTCGCAAAAGGATTTGCAGCAGACACAGGATGTGGTTTTGGTAGTCAAGGATGCTTTTCTGGATATTTTGCGACCTGCCCGTATTGATGACGCACTCCAGGCTACTGTCCTTATTGGGGCGCAGGGCCGTGCCAGTTTTCAGGTTCGTCAGGAACTGTGGCGAGGTTCCGATTGTCTGAGCAAGGCTGACGTAAAAATTGCCTGCCTTCGAGCCAGTAGTATCAAACCTTGCGGTTTACCCGATAACGTAAAACAAGCGTTGAAAAACGCCTAAATAAAAAATAGAAGATCACTGAAAAAGCAGGAGAGTGTATGAGTGTGATGAACGTAATGTTGCAGTTGGCGGCCGCCCCTGCGCAGGCCTTGCCGGTAGAGCCTCTGCAAACAGCGGCAGCAGCAGTCATGCCGAGTCCCGGCTTGAATTATTGGGAATTGATCACCCATGCCAGTTTGCCGGTACAAATCATTATCGCCTTGTTGGTCATTGCCTCGATTTTCAGCTGGGTGATTATTTTTTCCAAGATGCGCGTCTATGCCCGTGCCAACAAAGCCGCCGATGATTTTGAAGGTCGCTTCTGGTCCGGTGCAGAGTTGACGCAGCTTTATCGCGAAGCTACCGACCGGAATCATGCCGTGTCGGGTCTCGAAGCCATTTTTGAATCCGGCTTTCGCGAATTTTCCCGCCTGCGTCAAAAGAAAAGTGTCGATGCGCGTGTACAGCTCGAAGGCGCGCAACGTGCGATGCGAGCAACATTGGCGCGTGAAGTCGATGCACTCGAACACAATCTTGAAATGTTGGCGAATGTCGGCTCCACCGCGCCTTATGTTGGTCTGGTGGGCACGGTATTCGGCATCATGGTCACTTTCCACGGCATCGTGGTAAACAAACAGAACACGATTGATGCAGTGGCGCCGGGTATTTCGGAGGCCTTGCTCGCAACCGCCATCGGGCTGTTCGTCGCTATCCCGGCGGTCTGGGCCTACAACCGTTATGCCACGCGTGTCGAAAGACTGAGTGTGCGTTACGAGAGCTTCGCCGAAGAATTTTCTTCCATTTTGCAAAGGCAAACGCATGTTGATTGATGTCGGATTTAACCCCGACGTTGATATCGAGCCGTTAAGGAATTCGCAATGAGTACCGCATTTTCTACCCGCCACCGCAAACGCCATAAACTGAAGGCCGAAATCAATGTCGTGCCTTACATCGACGTGATGCTGGTGTTGTTGATTATTTTCATGGCAACCGCGCCCCTGCTGAATTTGGGTGTCGATGTTGACTTACCTGATTCGAATGCAAAATCGATCAACACCGATAAAAAACCCATCATCGTGTCTGTGGATGTGAATGGCGATTACAAAATCAAGATCGGCGATGGCCCGAGTGAGCCCGTCAATGCGGCAACACTTGCGGCACGTGTCGAGCAACTGACCCAAACCAACAAGGATCTTACCGTTTTCGTGGCAGGCGACAACGACGCAAGTTACAGCGCCGTTTACGGTGCCATGGTGTTGCTTCAGCAGGCCAAAGTGGCGCGCGTAGGGATGATGAGCAAGCCGGAGAATGGCAAGTAATGCAACAAAGCAATGACACCCTGATAGGTTTCATTATCGCGATCAGCCTGCATGCGCTGGTGTTGCTTGTTTTTATTCTGAGCGGCTTGATATCCACTACGGTCGCGTCTCCAGAAGCAAAAGGTGAGCCTGTTGTGGCAAGCATCATGATTAGTGCTGCCGATATAAAACGCGCTCAAAAGTCGATTCGGGAATCAGAAGCGGCACCGCCGCCAAAACCGGCACAAGCCATACAGCCGAAACCGGAACCCAATCCGCAAACATCGGAAACTCCTCAGCAGATGCAGGCGCAAGCGCCGGTGATTAATCCTGACAGCGAAGATCAGCAGCGTATCAATAAGCTTGCCATCGAGCAGACTCAGGAACAAATTGTTGCCGAACGCGAAGAGCGTCGGCGTCAGGCGCAGATCGATTTGACCGACGATGTCGAAAAGCAGCAAATGGCAGAGCGCAAGCAGCGTCTGCGGGAACAACAGCTTGCCCAACTGGAAGCCATTCGTCTCGCACAAAAATCTGCCGCGACGCGCACCCGAATGGAAGACCAACGACTGCAGCAATTGCAGGATCTGAATCCGTCAGAGCCAGTGCGTGCACCACCGGGACCTCCGCAGGCTGTCAACGGAAATCCCAATGCCTTGAATGATTTGCGCGCACGATACATGGCAGCGATCAAGGCAACGATTCACGGTAATTGGCGTCATGATGGCGCAGAACCGTTGCAGCGTTGTCAGGTCGAATTTACTCAGGCCCCCGGCGGCGAAGTCATTGATGTGACATTTATCAAATGCCCATTTTCTCCTGAAGCACGCGAACGGGCCGAACGCGCGGTTCGCCTGACACCCTTGCCGTATTATGGTTTCGAAGCCGTGTTTCAACGCCGTCAAACCTTTACACTTTGTTATCCCACCGAGCAATGCGAGAAATAAAACCATGAAGAATTTCTTCCAACGCCTGCTGTGTCTCTGCCTTTTTCTTGCAGCGCCGTTATCGGCACAAGTCCTTGACCTTGGCGTGATCTCCGGCAATGAAGGCTCCTTGCCTATTGCAGTGGTGCCAATGGTTTATCAGGGCAAGCTGGCTGCACCAGATACGCAGGTAGCTGATGTGATACGCGCCGACCTGAATCGTTCGGGGCAGTTTCGTTCGATGCCCGAGCAAAGTTTGATTGCCCGACCCACTCGCGGTAGCGAAGTGCGTTTCAACGATTGGCGTTTGGCTAAGCAGGATTTTCTGGTGGTCGGTCGCGTGTTGGATGATGCCAAGGGAAGCTATCGTATTGAATATGAGCTTTACGACGTAGCCAAACAGGAGCGCATGCTGGGATTGTCGTTGACCAGTCGTGCGAAAGGCATTCGTGACGTCTCGCACCAGATTGCCGATCAGATTTATGAAAAAATTCTGGGTGTACGCGGTGCTTTCTGGACTCGTATTGCGTATGTGACTGCAAACGGTGTGGGTAAAAATATCAAATATTCCCTGATGGTGGCCGATTCCGACGGCATGAATCCGCAAAACGTCGTTACCTACTCCGAACCATTGCTGTCGCCAGCCTGGAGCCCCGATGGTCGCAAGTTGGCTTACGTCAGTTTTGAGCGTGGCAATTCGACGATTTACATCCAGGAATTAAATACCGGTGCCCGTGAAATGATTGCCAGCTTCAAAGGCATCAATGGTGCGCCCGCGTTTTCGCCGGATGGTCGTCGCATGGCGATGACCTTGTCAAAATCCGGTAATCCGGAAATTTACGTCATGGATATTGCCAGTCGTAGCCTGACCCAAGTCACCAATCATTATTCGATCGACACCGAGGCGGTTTGGTCGGCCGATGGGCAATCGCTGGTATTCACCTCGGATCGCGGCGGCCGTCCTCAGCTTTATCAAGTGTCTGCCAATGGCGGTGAACCGCGTCGCCTGAGTTTTTCCGGTGATTCCAATGCCAAGGCCAGCGTGTCTTACGACGGAAAGCGCATTGCATCCGCCCAAGGCAAGGGCAGCGTCTATCGTGTGAGCATTCTGGATGTGGCATCCGGCAGTTGGCAGTCACTTTCGCCCGGCAACCTGGACGAATCACCAAGCTTTGCGCCCAATGCCAGCATGTTGCTTTATGCTAACAAGGAAGGTCGCCGCGGCGTCCTGTATGCGGTTTCAGCCGATGGTCGTGTGCGGCAAAGAATCGTGTTGGCCGATGGCGATGTCCGCGAACCTGCTTGGGGTCCGTTCAGGCAAAAGTGACATAAAGACCATGAAACTGAATATCATTAACAACGCCACCATTACACCTTATGAAGGGGATTTAGCATGAAAACCACCGCCCGCGTTTTAGTTGCATTGGCTGTCTGTTTGGCTTTGGGTGCTTGTACCAAAAAAGTAAAAACCGAAGATACCGGCAATAACGGCAGCAATAATTCCGGCACCGATAACGGAGCTCAAACCAATCCAATGGCAAATGACGGCATTTATGGACCGGAAGATCTGGATACCGATGCCTGCTTGCGTCAACGTGTGGTGTATTTCGATTTTGATCAAGACAGCTTGAACACTGAATTCCAGGCCGCGATCGCCTGTCATGCAAAATACCTGCGTGACCGTCCAAGTGCTCGCATGACACTGGAAGGTAATGCGGATGAACGTGGTACCCGCGAGTACAACGTAGCTCTCGGCGAGCGCCGTGGTAATGCGGTATCGGCTGCAGTTCAGGGCAGTGGCGGTTCCGCTTCGCAAATCACGGTTACCAGTCTCGGTGAAGAACGTCCGACCTGCCTGGATTCGACCGAGGATTGCTGGGCCAAGAATCGTCGCGTTGAAATCAGCTATTCAGTCAAATAAGCATGAAGTTCATTTCGGCACCTCGCATCTGCCTGTTACTGGTGGCTTTCACGGCCACCAGTAATGCTTGGGCACAAAAGCAAAGCCTGGCTGAACGTGTGGCTGCGCTGGAACAAAAGTCTTCTTCCCAAACCCAGGGGGTCGGGCAGGCGAATGTCGAACTGCTTAATCGCATGACCCAATTGCAAGCCGAAATGAAAGCTTTGCGTGATCAGGTCGAGACACTGCAAAACGAAAACACTCAGCTCAAAGAGCGTAATCGAGTGCAATACATCGATTTGGATTCGCGCATCAACAAATTTGAAATCGGTGGCGCATCAACTGCCAACCCGGCAGCCACACCAGTGAAACCGATAGCGGTCAAGCCGGCCACAAAACCCGCTGTTCCTGCAACGACGGGTAACTACGGCAGCGACCCGGCGAATGAAGAAGCTGCTTATGGCGTTGCCTTCGATGCCCTGAAGCAAAAAGACTATGTCGAGTCGGCGCGTCTGTTTAAGAGTTTTATCGATACTTACCCGCAAGCTCAATTGGCACCGAATGCCTGGTATTGGTTGGGTGAAAGCTATTACGTTACGCAGAATTATGAAATTGCACAGCAGACTTTCGAAGGATTGCTGTCGCAATTTCCGGATTCCAGCAAAGTACCCGATGGAATGCTGAAACTCGGTTATTGCCAAGCGCAGCTGGGACAGAAAGACCGCGCCCGCAATACCTTCAATGAAGTCCTGCGTCTTTATCCCATGAGTGACGCCGCGCGCTTTGCACAAAGCCAACTGCGTGCCATGAACCTTGGGCAATAAGTGTTGTGAAAGCGGGTTCACCAGAACGTCTTAAACTGACGGAAATTTTTTTATCGGTGCAAGGCGAAGCCCGCAGCGTTGGCTGGCCCACCGTTTTCATCCGCCTGACAGGTTGCCCGCTGCGTTGCCAATACTGTGACACGGCGTATTCTTTTTATGGTGGCGAGTGGTGGAATATCGACGATATTCTTATGGAAGTCGCCAAACACGGCGCACGTCATGTCTGCGTCACCGGCGGCGAACCGCTTTCACAAAAACGTTGCATACTATTGTTGAAAAAATTATGTGATGCCGGTTATGAGGTTTCTCTTGAAACTTCCGGCGCCATCGACATAAGCGATGTTGATGCACGAGTGAGTCGCGTTGTAGACCTCAAGACACCCGATTCTAAAGAACAGCACCGCAATCGTCTGGAAAATATCCCCTTACTGACACAGCATGACCAGATTAAATTCGTTATCTGCAGCACGGTGGATTACGAATGGGCAAAATCCATGTTGGTCGAACATCAATTGACTGATCGTTGCGAAGTGTTGTTTTCACCCAGTTACACGGAAATAAAACCACGCGATCTGGCCGAGTGGTTATTAGCCGACAAACTGCCGGTGCGTTTCCAGATGCAATTGCACAAGCAATTATGGGGCGAAGAAACTGGTCGCTAAGCCGCATATCCAATAAAATATACCCATGACTATTAAAAAAGCAGTGATATTGGTTTCCGGCGGTATGGATTCGGCCGTCACACTGGCGATTGCCAAAGAGCAGGGCTTTCTTTGTCATGCGCTCAGCGTCAGTTACGGGCAGCGTCACGGCGCGGAACTCAATGCAGCGAATGAACTTGCAAAACAGCAAGGGGCTGCAGAACATAAAACCGTTGTCGTGGACTTGCGCAGCATCGGCGGTTCGGCACTTACCTCGGATATCGCCGTGCCGGAATCTGCCAGCGTGGGTATTCCGATTACCTATGTGCCCGCAAGGAACACCATCATGTTGTCGATGGCACTTGGCTGGGCCGAAGTGTTGGGCGCCAATGATATTTTCTGTGGTATCAATGCGGTCGATTACTCCGGCTATCCCGATTGCCGTCCGGAATTTCTGGCAGCTTTTCAAAACCTGGCGAATCTTGCTACCAAAGCGGGTGTAGAAGGTGCCGGACTGCGTCTTCATGCACCCTTGATCTCGATGAGCAAAGCCGATATTGCACGCGAAGGAATTCGACTCGGCGTGGATTTTTCACGCACAGTGTCTTGTTACCAGGCTGACGATCAGGGCCTTGCTTGTCGCCGTTGTGATGCCTGCCGATTGCGCGCTGCGGGCTTTGATGACGCGGGAATTATCGATCCAACACGCTATGTTTAGCGCTAAGTAGCGGGCTGTCAGGCTTTAGAGTAATTATTACTTGCTCTAAGCACGGGTTTTGCCTAAAATTCGCGCTCTCGTTTGCATCGTCTTGTTCAGGCGCATAAAGCAAATACAGATTTAAGTGCCCAGGCACGTTCGATTTAAGTGGGTCGTTAGCTCAGTCGGTAGAGCAGAAGACTTTTAATCTTTTGGTCGAAGGTTCGAATCCTTCACGACCCACCACTTTCAAGCAGACGTTTTCCAAAGAACGCTCAATCTTTTGGTCGAAGGTTCGAATCCTTCACGACCCACCACTTTTAAGTAGACGTTTTCCAAAGAACGCTCAACCTTTTGGTCGAAGGTTCAAATCCTTCACGACCCACCACTTTTAAGCAGACGTTTTCCAAAGAACGCTCAATCTTTTGATCGAAGGTTCGAATCCTTCACGACCCACCACGTTTCATTCATCAAATTTCACCTGGTGTGCTCCAACGCAACATGGTTGTTGCTGCCGGCAAAATAATGCGTTTGAACGCAGCGTCGGCAAAGCCAATAACATTATTCGAGCAACGCTTTCAATTCCCAGGCATTACGCTCGTGCCTTGTGATGCGTCTGGCTACCAATTCTTGCGTCGCGGTGTCGGTAGTGAGTTCCGCGAAGTTGTAGACCTGTCTTGCGGATTGGGCAGCGATGGCCTGGTCTTGAACCAATTGGCTCACCATTTCGCGCCAATCCGGCACTTCGGCTTCTTCCCGGATATTGGAAAGCGACATGAGTTGACTGAGTGCAGTGGGTGCCGGATTGCCCAGAAAGCGAATGCGCATGGATATCTCTTCAATCGCGATTTCCATATCCTTGTGTTGCAGGATAAACATCGGACGCAACGACGCTGCAAAGGGGCCGGTAACATTCCAGACAAATGCCCGCGTTTTGATGGAAAGCACGACGCAGTCGGACATGGCAAATACCAATGACTCGGCGATTCTGCGTCGATCAGCGCTGCGTACTATGCTTTCTACCGTGCTTGACATTCGAAGTCCTGATCTACGCCATCAAAAAGTAGAAAGGGACATTGGCCTTGGGCGCTAAAGTGAAGTGTTTCAGGTTCATGCAGTGATTAATTATCATGACGGATTCCCTCTAACAATGTGACAATAAGGCGCTCGGTAATTCCCGCACAGAGTCAGTCAACATATTAATCAAGATACTCCGCTTTTTCTGAATGGCAAGTCACATTTCAAACCCTATTTCGACCGCTTTGCCAGCCACCGTCTTCACATAAACATGACACCTAACGACAGCACAAAACCGACACGGCCAGATCTGAAGCTTGCGATGAGCCGCGACCAATCACGGCTGCACGGTCTGTGGTCTAAATACGCCACAAAAAAAGATGCGGCTTTGCTGTCATCTTTCCAGTTGGCCTATCAAAAATCCTGTGAAGAAAAGTCCCGTCGTGCAGCACAGGCCCCGGTTCCGACTTTCGACGACGATTTGCCGGTAGCGCGTGAAGCCGAAAAGATTATCGAGCTAATCAGTAAACACCAGGTCGTGGTAATTGCCGGCGAGACCGGATCTGGCAAAACCACCCAATTACCCAAGCTGTGTCTTGCTGCGGGGCGTGGTCAAGCAGGCATGATTGGTTGTACGCAACCAAGGCGAATTGCAGCGCGTGCTGTCGCTAGACGTGTTGCCGAGGAGCTAAAGGTTCCGATGGGCGGCGCGGTGGGTTATCAGGTCCGTTTCACCGAGCAAGTCGGTGAAAACACTTATATCAAATTCATGACCGATGGTATTTTACTGGCCGAAATACATTCCGATAAATGGCTGTCGTGTTATGACACGTTGATTATCGACGAAGCCCATGAGCGCAGCTTGAATATTGATTTTCTGCTCGGGTATTTGCGTAATCTGGTTAAAAAACGGCGTGATCTGAAAATTATCATTACCTCGGCCACCATTGATACCGAACGTTTCTCGAAACATTTTCACGATGCGCCGATAGTCAATGTCGAAGGAAGAAGTTATCCGGTTGAAACCCGCTATCGCCCAGTCGGTGAGCAGCAGGTTTTATCGGATGAGAATGAAGATGCCTTGCAGGCCAAGGAAGACATTTCGGTTAGTGACGCCATTATCCGTGCCGCCGATGAAATAACCCGCGAAGATCCGCTTGGCGATGTGTTGGTCTTTTTACCCGGCGAACGCGAAATCAGAGATGCCCATTTATTGCTGGAAAGAAAAAAATATCGCAATACAGAAATTTTACCTTTGTATGCTCGCTTGTCGGTCAAGGATCAGGATCGGGTTTTCAATCCCGGGCCGCAGCGACGCATCGTACTGACGACGAATGTCGCGGAAACGTCGCTCACGGTTCCGCGCATTCGCTACGTGATCGATCCGGGCTTTGCACGTATCAAACGTTACAGCCCGAGGCAGAAACTCGATCGCCTGCATATCGAATCCATTTCACAGGCGAGTGCGAATCAACGCCAGGGTCGTTGTGGCCGTATCGCTTCGGGTATCTGCTATCGCCTGTATTCAGAAGCCGATTTCCAGTCGCGCGCGGCGTATACCGATCCTGAAATATTGCGAGCGTCTTTATCGGGTGTGATTTTGCGGATGCTTAGCTTGGGCTTGGGGCGATTGGAAGATTTTCCGTTCATTGACGCACCCGATGCAAAAGCCATCGCCGACGGTTGGCAGCAACTCACCGAATTGGGTGCAGTCGATAAACAAAGATTGCTGACCGATATCGGCAGGCAAATGGCAAATTGGCCGATTGACGTAAAATTGGCCCGTATGTTGATTGCCGCAAAACAACATGGCTGTCTGCGTGAAGTAATGATTATTGCGGCCTACTTGAGTATTCAAGAGCCCAGAGAAAGACCGGCTGATGCCCGAGAGGCTGCCGATCGCGCACATGCCGAATTTGTCGATCCGCAATCGGAATTCGTGAGCATTCTGAAACTTTGGGATGCCTATAAAACGGCGCATGAAGATCTTACCCAGTCGAAATTACGTGGCTGGTGCGAGAAAAAGTTTCTCGGTTTTTTACGCATGCGTGAATGGCGCGAATTACATCGTCAACTTTTATTGAGTGCTGAGCAGCTTGGCTGGCAACAAAATGATGTTGCTGCCGAATATCCCTTATTGCATCGTGCCCTGATCGCCGGGTTGCCAGGCAATATTGGTCATAAAACTGAAAAGGCTTTGTACGACGCACCGCGCCAACGCAAATTCAGTTTGTTTCCCGGTTCACCGATCTCCAAATCACCTCCGGCCTGGGTATTGGCCGCCAATATTCTGGACACGCAGAAAATATGGGGTTTGACGCTAGGCAAGATAGAGCCCGAATGGGTAATTGCCGAGCTCAATCATTTACTGGCACGCAAACATTTCGATCCGCATTGGTCGCGTGCACAAGGCAGGGTAATTGGTTATGAACAAATCAGTCTGTTTGGCTTATTGCTTGCGGCCAAAAAACCGGTTCACTACGGCGGCTTGTATCCTGAAGAGGCCCGCGAAATATTTGTCAGACAAGCCTTGCTGACGGGAGAAATAAACACGCGTTCGTCGATCGTCCAGAAGAACCTGAACACGCTGGCGAAAGCCATCGAAGAAGAAGCCAAGTTGCGGCGTGCTGGCATCGTCGTGGATGAAGACTGGCAGGCGCGTTGGTATCTTGATCGCGTGCCTGCTGAAATCAATAGTGCGCAGGGATTTGATGCCTGGTATCACAAGCTGGCACCGGAAAAGAAAAAAACACTGGAATGGTCGCTGTCGGACTTGCTACCGAATGGCGACAAAGAGACCAATCTATTTCCGAAATATTTCGCGTTGGGTGATGCACGATTGGCACTGCATTATCGTTTCGAGCCCGGTAGCGAAGACGACGGCGTGACGCTGGATGTTCCGCTGCATTTGTTGATGGCTCTGGATAATGCGCGGCTTGGCTGGCTGGTGCCAGGATTGATCGAAGAAAAAGCGACGGCCTTGATTCGAGGCCTGCCGAAAAACCTCCGCAGGAATTATGTGCCGGCTCCCGATTTTGCGCATGCATTCGCGCAAGCCTATCCCGCACCGACAGCTGATGCGATTGCCGGCGAACTGGCCAGATTTTTGACGCGTACCACAGGCGCGCCTGTGCAGGCATTGGATTTTGACGGCGCTGGCATTGATAAGCATCTGCAAATGAATTTGCGCCTCGCGGATAGAAAAACCGGTGCAGCACAAATAATTCTTGCGCAATCGCGTGATTTGGCGGAATTGAAAAAACGTTTTGGCCCCAAAGCCGAGAAGGCATTCGCTGAACATGCTGGTGAACGCTTGTTGCAGGAAGGCTTGAAGACATTCCCAGACTCCACAATTCCCCTGCAAGTTCCGGGAGCCGCTGGGGTGCTCGCATATCCGGCATTGGTCGATGATGGTGAGAGCGTTGCACTGCGGGTGTTTGCCGATAAGGAACAAGCACAATCCGAGCATGAGCGTGGTGTCCGTCGTTGCGCCGAATTTGCATTGGTCGATAAAATAAAACAGGCGCGCAAACAGTTACCTGTATCTCCCAAGCTTGGTTTGTTGTATGCCGCAATCGAAAACTCTGAACGACTTCGGGAAGATATCGTAACTGCAGCCTTGAAAGCCTTGTTGCAGAATGATTTGGCTCAAATTCGCGACAAGGCGCAATTTGAAGCACGCATGCAAATACTCGGCAGGGATTTATTTCCCGAAGCGGTAAAAAACCTGAATCTTGCCGAAACCATTCTGGCGAGTTACGCCCAGATCAAGCCGAAGCTGGAATCCAATTTGATGGGTTGGGCAAGGGCAAATCTGGATGATTTGCAGATGCATCTTCGCAGTTTGGTGCACCCTGGGTTTTTACGTGAAACTGCGGCCATTGGCCTGAGGGAGTTTCCACGCTATATGAAGGCCATTGCATTACGTGCAGAGCGAGCCTTGGCTGACCCGGTGAAAGATCAGGCACGCATGCTGGAATTGAAAAGTTTCACCGATGCGCTCAACCGCGCACAAGAAAAAGGCCAGATCAAGGATCTGGCCTGGCAACAATTTCGTTGGGATTGTGAAGAGCTGCGTGTGCAGGTCTTTGCACAGGAGCTCGGCACACAGCGCTCGGTCTCTGCCAAGCGCCTGGCCAAACAATTGGAACTGCTTAATTGACCCGCTTTACTTTCGCAACCGAGTTATAACCCTCGACTTGCAAGCGCCAGCCACCGATCAGGCCTGGACGGATGGTAACTTTAGGATTCGTCATTGCGTTGATACCATCCAGTTCGCCGCTTTCAACTTGCCAGATTTGTCCGTTTTCAAGTTTGATGCGGGTGCCTCTGCCGAAGCCCTTGAATTCACCGATGACGTTGCTGGTGATCAGCTCGCGAGCTTCGGAATCATCGAAACCAATACGAACGAGGTCATCCTGGGCACGATTGTAGGCAACACCCGAACCGCCGGTGGGTTGGTTGGTGCGAATCCAGGCATTCAATGCGGCCAACTCTTCAGGACTTAATTTATCCAGGCCGGCAGACTTGAACTCGCGCGAGGACATTTGCTCTTCGACACTGGAGAATTCTTTCGCTATCGCGGCAGTGGCTATCAATGAAAATGCACAGACGAATGCAATAAAAATACGTGGCATGGTGGCTCCCGAGTGTTTATGTTTGTACTATCGAAGACCCAAGTTTACACAATCTATGCAGGGTTCCGCTTGAATTTATCGTCCGCCAAGGTGCCGAGGCTAAGTGATTGGCTGGAGCAGGCCAAAGTAGCTTCCGAACGTGGTGATGCGCTCTGGCAGGGCTTGCAGGCTTTGGCCGAGACATTGCCGCCTGAACCTTTGGAACAGGACTGTATTGCGCTGTTGGATAGCTTGCTGGCGCTGAAGGTGGGCCCCGATGTCTTGCTTGCCGCCGCTTTGGCGAAATGGCCCGCTTTGCAGGCTTCAGTGAATCCAAAACAGGAAGGATTGTCGCGTTTGCAACCGCTGCTCGATGGCATCAAGGCTGCCGAACAGGTTTGGAGCCTGCATGCGCAGCGGGAAAATCCGGGCAATTCTGAAGGACTTCGCCGGCTTTTACTGGCTCTGGTACGTGATTTAAGAGTGGTCCCCATTTTACTGGCCATGCAATTACAACGTCTGCGTCAGGCGGGACAAAAATCTGAACAGGAAAGACGTGCGCTTGCCCAATTAACCGCCGACATTCATTCACCGCTGGCGAATCGTCTGGGCATCTGGCAATTGAAATGGGAGCTCGAGGATCTGGCTTTCCGTTATCTGCAGCCCGAGACTTATCAGAAAATCGCCAAGCTGCTGGACGAAAAACGTACCGGTCGTGAAAAGTTTATCGAACAAGTCAAACAAAAAATGCGTGATGCCTTGCTCGAAGCCGGTATTGAAGCCGATATCGCCGGACGACCAAAACACATCTACAGCATTTGGAAAAAAATGCAGCGCAAGAATGTTCCGTTCAGCGAGCTTTACGATATTCGGGCGATTCGCGTACTGGTGAAAGATATTCCCAGTTGCTACACGGTACTTGGTGTTGTGCATCAATTATGGCCATCGATTCCCTCGGAATACGATGATTACATCGCACATCCGAAAGGTAATGATTACCGCTCGCTGCATACCGCCGTGCTGGGCCCGGATAGTCGTACGCTGGAAATACAAATTCGTACACCGCAAATGCATGAACATGCCGAACTGGGTGTTGCAGCACATTGGCGTTACAAGGAAGGCGGCTCCAGCGATGCCAGTTTCGAACGCAAAGTGGCCTGGATGCGACAATTGCTGGAACAACGCGAGAATGATGAATCGCATGATTTATTGGCAGGCTTCAGCACCGAGTTGATGGAAGACAGGGTTTATTTGCTGACGCCGAAAGGTGAAGTGTTTGATCTTCCGCATGGTTCGACGGTGCTGGATTTTGCCTATCACGTGCACACCGAAGTGGGGCATCGTTGTCGGGG
This sequence comes from Arenimonas sp., assembly GCA_050737775.1. Taxonomy (GTDB): domain Bacteria; phylum Pseudomonadota; class Gammaproteobacteria; order Xanthomonadales; family Xanthomonadaceae; genus Arenimonas. The sequence goes on along the minus strand of JBOHYH010000162.1, from coordinate 2,330 downwards.
TGCGAAAGTGAATGGGCGCATTGTTACGCTGGATTTCAAACCAAGCTGTGGTGATCGTATTGAAATTATCACAAGCAAGGTTTCCGAGCCACGCCGCGATTGGCTGATGAGCTCCAACGGGTTTCTGATCAGTGGCCGTGCTCGCGATAAAGTCCGCGCCTGGTTTCATAAAATTGATCGTGCCAGAAACCTGCAAGCCGGGCGTGACATTCTGGAGAAAGAATTGCGTCGTGTTGCATTATTGAATGCCGATCTTGCGCCGATTCTGGAAAAATTCCGTTTGCCCAATGCCGAGGAATTGTATTTGGCATTGGCGCTGGGGGACGTGGGGCCGAATCAGGTAAGTCGTGCTCTGCACGAGCATCAGCAAACCAACAAGTTACCTGAAGTTGTCAAAACGACTCCCAAGAAATACGCGATCAAGAAAAATGCCGGTCAATTCACTGTTGAAGGTGTTGGTAACTTGCTGACGCAATTGGCGCGTTGTTGCCAACCCGTGCCTGGCGATGAAATTACCGGTTATCTGACGCAAGGTCGCGGCGTCAGTATTCATCGCGCATCCTGTGCTTCATTGCGTCGTTTGATAAGTTTGCATGAAGATCGTTGCCTGCCGGTCAATTGGGGGCAGTCCGATAAATCACGATACATGGTCAATGTTGTAGTGCGCGCTTTTGATCGGAAATGGCTCTTGAAAGACATCACCAATATCATCGGCCAGAACGAAGTTCAGATTCAGGGTGTCGATTCAAAAATCGATGGGAGCCATGGCATGGCGGAAATCAATTTCCTGCTGAAAGTCACGGACTTTGAACAGTTAAGTGATTTGCTGGGGCGCTTGAATGCCGTTCCCGGAATTCAGGAAGCTAGAAGGCTGGGTTGACGGGCGTGATACGAAGCGCCCTGAATTCTATGGTTTCACTGGACTAATCAAGCTGTTTCCAGTGGGGAATGGTGCCTCGAAAAACACCATTTTTTGCAGTAGCGCAAGGGTATCTTCTATGCGAACATTCGGCAGGGGCGTTTCCACTATTGGGTATCGCGAAGGGGATATTATGCAGCTAGCAAGCGCAGAACTATTGCGTTCGATTTCGAGTGGTATTCGTTATTCATTGGAGGATCATCCGTTTTCCACGGTGTACGTTGACGTTACCCATCGCTGCAACATGGAATGCCGTAATTGTTATTTGCCCAATCGCGACTTGCCGGATTTGGATATGCGCTGGCTGGATGGGGCGCTCAAACGCATGCACAAAAGAGTCGAAGTGCGTTTGATTGGTGGTGAGCCCACGGTTCGTACCGATTTATTGGATATCATCAGAAAAGTCCGTAGTGCAGGCCATCGACCCATGCTGGTCTCGAATGGTCTCAAGCTCGCAAGTCCCGGCTATTTACGGCAGTTGAAACAGGCGGGTTTGCGTTCCGTATACATCTCGATGAACGGCGGGCTTGATGACGATTTATATCAAGCCATTGACGATATGCGTTGTGCAAATCGAAAGCGTCTTGCTTTCGAAATGGCCTGCGCCGAACGATTCACTGTGAGCATTGGGTACATTATTGTGCCAGGCGTGAATGTTTCGCATCTGCGTGAGTTTGCCCAATACCTCAAGCCTTTCCCCGGGGTTCGCGGCCTGAAATTGCGCAGCATCGGGCAGGTAGGCCGCTATATGGAAGGTACCGCGCTCAGTCTTGATGATTTAAGACAAATTGCGGCGGATGCCACTGGTACGCCATTGGCGAATATCCCGGTGCAGGACGAGACCGAATCGGAAACGAGTTTTCTTTGGGGCACGCTACGGGTTCAGATGACCCGCTGGCCCGACATCGGTAATCACACGCGTGGGCGACTGACTCCCGAAGGATTTGTCGAGCCGATGAGCGAGCATGTCATGAGCAATGAAGGTGGCTACTGATGTCGTCATTTGCACAGGCCTTGATGGCTGCCAGCAAGCCAATGCAACCGAGTGACAACGAAGTTCTGAATGAATTGAGCCATGGCAGATTGCCACGTGAAGCTTTGGCACTATTTGCCAGCAACGTATATTCCGGCGCCTATGCTTTCCCGCAACTGTTGGCGCGCTTGTATGCTGCTACGCCAGATCAGGGCTTGCGAGGGTTCCTGCTGGAAAACATGATTGAAGAAGAAGGTATGGTGCTCGTCGATGGCAGCTGGAGTCTGGATCCGGAGTGTCGGCATGTAAATTGGGCGATTCCTTTTTTGAAAGCCTGCGCAATGCCGGTACCGGAGTATGGTGATATTTTCCCAATGCCGGCTTTCGTTGAGCGCGAGCTTGCACAGGGTCGCTGGCATACTGCGATTGCCTATGTAC
>JBOHYH010000161.1:0-3252 GCA_050737775.1 Arenimonas sp. | reverse complement strand
CCGGGTCAGATGGAGCCATGACCCGGGCTACGTTTTTTTGTGGGAGCCGCTTCAGCAGCGATGTGATGCTGAATGTTTCGATGATGTTGGTAACTAGTGCGATGCTTTTTAAGCAGTAGTGATGCGTTGGGTTTTAATCGCTGGTAAACCAGCTCCCACTACTATCTATCATTGCCCGCATTGGCATCCCGCCGCCTTGCAATGCCTTTTTCAGATCGACGCCCAGACAAGACATCGGCGATAATTGCACCAAAAGCTGGTCTGAAGTGAAATGGTTCCACAAACCAATGCCAGTCCGTTTTCCCGTCACCCATCGATTCACGCACGTAGGGCGAATCAATTTCAAAATCCCACACTTCAATCTGCTTGCATGGTGCATTTCCAGACCATGCCGTGATTGTTTTCTTGTAGGTGTCAAACTCCGGCTTCAAGCCCGATTGAATGATTTTATTCGTGGCTTCCCTGTGCTGCGGCAATATCACCAACTGCACCCTGACATTTCTATTGCAAGCGTGTGTCAGGACGCGCTGCAACGCCTGGTACTGTAATTTTGATTCCGCTTGAATGCGTTTTCGCATTTTCGGGTAATCGCCACCATCGGCGAATGCATGGCGCATGATATTAAAAGCCTTGTTGCTTCGGACTTGCAGGACTTGTTCGCTGCTTGAAGGCCATGCCGGAGCGAATCCGTTTGCCGAAATTTGTACACTGGCCACATTAACCCCGTAATGGGCGTTATATAACGTGACGAGACTGTTCTTGAAAGCAGAAGATGAATACGCCGAAAGATAATCGCATCCTGAAGCAAAAGCCAGGCAGCCAAAATCGATTTCATCATTCACTTCGCTGCGCCCTATGAACATTCCAAAATCAGCACCGATAATTAAACGTCTTACTTTGAATTTATCCAGAGCAAAATGTGCGTAGTGCTCTTGTTGCTGCATCTGTGCACCTTCCATTGCCGCATTGAATGTCTGCGAATCGAAACTCTCGATTGAAAAACCGTGAAGCGTACGCGAGTTGCCAAGCAACAATGTCGTTGGCTTGGCGCGTTCAAGCAAGCCAAGGCGATACTGGATCTCTGCGGCTTCATTCATCGGGCGAAATCGTGCAAAGCGATCGGTTCCTGACTCCGGCCACCGACCTTCTGGATCCACAGTACGAATTAAAAAACGCCCGCGAGCATGGAACAGATCATGCTGCACAGGAAGATGAAAAAGCTGCATTTAGCTCCGGGCATGAACATACTTAAAAGCGCATATAAATAAATGGAGCTGCAGAATCCGACAGCCAAAGTGTCAATACGATCAACGTACCGGATAAGGCAGGCCATACCACAGCCGGTATTCCAGCCAGCCATTTTGGAGCGCACTCTTGCTGGATAAGTATCTGGGTATCACGTTCCATTGTGAGAAACTTCACTTTCCCGTGGAGTATCTGGATGGTATTTGGCAACAAGAATACCCAGCAGAAACATAGCGGCAATACCATGACAAACCAGGCCGGAATAACCCAGTTAGCCCCGCCTATTCCCGGTATGACGCCCTCAACTCCGAGCTTGGCCAACCAGCGTAACGGTAAGCTGGCATGTTCAGGCATCAAGGCACTTTGAAGAATTGCCAGTGATTGAGTCAGGTCAACACTGATGAAAAATACACCGATCAAACTAGAAATCGCCAACACCCAAACTGTCTGCAGTATTCGGCGAAGCCCCGTCCCTTCCGCTGATAAACGGAAATGCCGCAATACTCTTCGACGCTCATGTGAAGCGAGCAGAAGTAAAGCCTGCGAGAGGCTCCACAACAAGAAATTGGTGCTCATGCCATGCCATAGCCCACTGGCAAAACCGACGATGGTGATGAGCACCGGCACCGGAAAGTAATGGCGCAAGGGGAGAAACAGATTGTATTTGAGAAATGCCACAAAACTCAGATGCCAACGCCGCCAGGCGTCCAGACGATCAAATGCCCGAAATGGCGAAAAGAAATTGACCGGCAAATGAATGCCCAGCATCAACGCCAAGCCAATCGCAATATCGCTGTAGGCGGAGAAATCGAAATACAGTTGAAACTGAAAACCCACCAACACCGCCCAGACTTCCAACCAGCCCAATACTTGCCCATCGTTCACCGCCGCGAAAGCCATCATGATGGGCCTTGCCAGACTATCGGCAATAATGATTTTTTTGAACAATCCGCAAGCAATCAATATCAATGCCGGGTTAATTTGCGAAAAATCAGGGCGAGCAAAACCCGGGGCATCGAATTGTTTTGCCAGGTCATTAAAACGCGTTAACGGTCCCATCAAAAGATGCGGAAAAAACAGCATGAACAACAGATAGCGGCGCAGTCCTGTTTGAATAACACGAGCTTCGCAAACATCTCGCAAAAGCCATATCTGCCGCAGACTAAGAAAAGCCAAGGCGAGATGTGATAGCAAGCTTCCATTGTGCTCCGCGCCATATCGAAATGCAGGCACAAGCATCCAGCTCAGGTTAAAAATCAAGGACGCGGCTACCATCACTTTCCGCCCACGCCAGCCGCGCTGCAAATGAGCAACGATAAAGGCATTGATCGATAAAGATAATAATAGCCAGGGTAGCCCAGAAAAATCGGCAACGCAGTAAAGCCCAAGGGATGCCAGTATCCAGAACCAGTGTCTGGTTTCAATCGAGCTGCGTGCCAGACAATAACTTGTCAGCAACAAAAGTGGCCAGAACAAAAGCCAGAATTGCGGCTGCGTAATCAGCATGCAACGGTCATGTTCGTCTTATTGAGCGTATACGAAAAAGTTTTGCTGAAAGCCCGCACACCTCGCTTCACGGCCGCAAGTACCGCCTCGCGTTCAGCCTGATCCAGCACTGCTTTCGCCAGCAGCTCGACTGCCCGATTGCCATGCTCGGTATCGGCAATAATGTGATTGTAAAAAAACTTCAGCTCGTGATCTTGCATGCCGTAATGTTTTTTCAGGGCTTCGGCGATGTAACTAAAATAAAATGGCGTATTGCGTTCCATGCCGACCAGTACATAGGCAATCGCAGTATGCCAGCGACCCTGTGCAAGCTCGCGCTCAACGAAAGCCGGTACTGGAAAAACATCGCCATATTCTGGTACCGGCATTGCGCAGGCTTTCAAAAAGGGAAGCGCCCAATTTACATGCCTAGCCTCCGGGTCCAGACTCCAGTTGCCGTCGACAAGCACCATACCTTCTTCTTCAATCATGTTTTCCAGCAGGAACCCTCGCAAGCCCTGA
>JBOHYH010000160.1:0-8311 GCA_050737775.1 Arenimonas sp. | reverse complement strand
GCAAGCTACACAAAAGTACTATTTACGTTTCAAATCGACACCAAGTAAAATCGACCGCTAAGCTGCGCCGTTATTGGCTATTATGCTAATGACGCTTGGTTTAACCGGACACTACTGTTATCAATTATGGACTAAGTGAAAACGACGCAGACGTTAGTGTCGGCTCGTATGGGCTGGAAAAAACTTTTATTCCTCCTGATCGGAAGCATGCAGGAACTGGAAGCGATGATTTTTTTATATTAAAAAGTTCATTTGAAAATTGCAGTAGAGGGAAAATAGATAATGAAAGCTTCCGTTTTGTAATCTATGTGGCAGACCTGCAACCGAAGTGTGTTGTGCATACCAACCTGCAGGATGAAGATGGCAATGATAGTTATATAGACGCGTTCTATACAATTACTCGGCAAAGGCATTGAGACCGTTGCACAAAACTCGTAAGTCAGACTCCAAAGCTGGAGTGCTCTAGCTCACTCCACGTCGTAAGGTTTCGGCATTCTCAAGTTTTATCAGAGTGGTGTTCCCGCTGCCGTATGATCGCTGCGACGCCAAATTTCACCGTTGTTGGTAATCGCCCAGGCATTACTCGCTGTATCGAGAGCTACAGTCTTACCAGCACCTTGCATGTCAATCAAGTCGTTATAACCGTTCCTGCGATAAATCGCATTGCCATCTCCATTTCCGCTAACTTGTGAAGTAATAATCCATATTCCCGCGCGGTCTGCGCCAATGTCGGTGATGGGTTGGTAGCTCGGGGTGGTTCGTTTTACCCACGCGCCATCGTTGTTGCTGGAATACAACATGGCATCGCCACCAATGGTGTAGCTGGTGCCAGCAAGCGTTGCAATGGCGCTACCGTGGCCTGGGCTACTTAAAGGTGCGAACGCGGCACCATTCCAGCGATAGAAAGCCGACGAGCCATAACTATTAGGCACCACATCGCAGCCTGTCACATACACCACGCCATTGTCGCCAGCGGCTATGTCTCATGCGCAGCCTGCAACTTTTTCCCAGCGTGCATCATGTTCCACCAAGATTTCCTTGCCATTGATCGGAACTGGTTTAGGAAGTGTGGCGGAATGAATTGTTTCAGTGTTGCGAGAATCGTGCGTAGAGGCTTGGGCATGGGCGTTGCCGATGCCTGTGAATATGGCGGTAGTAAGGACTGAAGCTGCAAGCGCGGAGCATAAAGCGATAGTGAGTTCACGGCGCATCATTTGGCACCCCCAAGTCGGGCAAGGGCGGTGCGTCCTGCTGCTTCCAACTTCGGACAAAGCGATGCTTGGCGTTCGCCTTTGGTCATGCCGGTGATATTGAATGAAATGATTACGCTACCACTGCGTATCACTAATTTTTGCGAGCCAACCAAATCGACACTGCTCGCCGAACACCAAGCGGCTTCGCCGAGTCCTTCAATCTCTTGTCCGGATTTACGGCCTGCCGTGCCCAATTGCTGGTTGACGGCCGAATTGATATTGTCGGTAACGCCGATAATTGAATCAAAAAGTGTTTCAGTTTCGGCCGCTGTCCCGCCCTGAATTAATTGCACCATGAACATGGTAATTTTCCCCGGATTATCGCCACCAGCCCGTAGGCAATTCTCAGGCTCGTCGGACATTAGGCCCAGCTCAATACCTAGCAAGGCTTGCGCTTCGCTGGCAGTGACCAAGGTACAAGCATTTGGCAAGAGCGCTTTTGGTTCAGGCGCAATGAGAGCGTCTGCCGAAGGCCATGACGAATTTGAATCTGAAATTGAAGCGCTATTGTTTGGGCTCTTGTCGCAAGCACAGGCCATCATGGCTGTGCCGAGCGCAATCATCAGTAAGCGTTTGTGGATAAACATTATTGTCCCCTTAAAGTGCTGGCGCGGTGATGCCGCGATAAAGGTAGCGGACCTTGGCTGTCGCCGAGGTGTGCGCATGGATCAGACCGTCCGCGCCTACGTAAACCTTGGCCCCTCCGTCGGGCGCCATGCCCGGTATTTTCAAGGTGTAGGTATAAACAGTGGTAGGTGTTCCTTCGACGTTTTGCGCCCCGACTTTTCGGCAAGCACTGATCGGGGTCTTGCCTGAGCGAATGTCGGCCAAGACACTCAGTTCAGCCGCCAAAGCCAAGGAAGTAACCTGGGCATGTTTTGATACCGACCACTTGCCATCCAGCTTTGTGTAAATTTTGCCGCCGACCAAAATTGTCTCGATATGCATGCCGCTGGTTTCCAAGATGGTGTGGCGCGCGGCTTGTCGTGCGGTTTTTTCTGCTGCGCGCACATAGGTTTCACAGGTAGGTTCAAGCGCATGGGCTTGATTGGTTGAGAACACAAGCAAAAAAAACAATGGTGCAATGGCGGCTTTCATACAAAATTTCATGACACTATCCTTGGGATTTAGAGGCAAGGCAGACGTGGGCGGTGCGGGGTGAGCGACGCAGGTATCGGTACACCGCGCCAAGACGCCGAAATTGGCTAACATCATTGGCAGCCCAGTAACGCCGGAAATTTACCGGCTCATATCTAAAGTCGGTATTTGGCGATCAAACACGACATTTTTTTAGACGATGGGTAGCCAGTGTTTGACGCGGTCAATGGAAAACAGCTTCGCCAGATGCTTGCTACTAAGGGCTGGCAAATAAATCTTGCCTAAGTGCCTGAGTTTCCTGCATAATTGCCGGTTCTTGGCCTAGGCTGAGTTCCCGGTTCGATATCCGGGCCCAGAACATCGGGCAAAGTCGCTATGGACCTGTCATTAATTCTTTTTGAATCAATGATCTACAAGCAGATACGGGTAGGACGGAAAGAGTGGCGAAAGCCACCACCTGAATCAGTCAAATAAAACGATAAGGACCTCACAATGGCAAAGATTAAAATCAAGACCCATCGCGGGGCTGCAAAGCGCTTTCGGAAAACTGCTTCCGGCAAGTACAAATGCGGCCATGCGAACCGTAGTCACATCCTCACCAAGAAGTCGACAAAGCGTAAACGCGGCCTTCGCGCGACGAACATCGTTCGCAAAGAAGATTCCGGCCGTTTAGACCGCATGTTGCCTTACCTATAAGCAAAGGAGATTGAACTATGGCACGCGTAAAACGTGGTGTTACGGCAAGAGCCCGTCACAAAAAAATTATCAAACTCGCGAAAGGCTATTACAACGCCCGTCGTAAAGTTTTCCGTGTAGCAAAGCAAGCCGTCACCAAAGCCGGCCAATATGCTTACATCGGTCGTAAACAGAAGAAACGCCAATTCCGTAGCTTGTGGATCGTGCGTATCAACGCCGCAGCTCGCATGTATGGTCTGAGCTACAGCCGCTTCATGAATGGTTTGCTGAAAGCTGATATCAAGCTTGATCGCAAAGCATTGGCTGACCTCGCGATTCACGATATCAATGCTTTCGGTCAAATTGCCGAAAAAGCAAAGAGCGCACTCGCGGCGTAAGTAATCTGCGTAGAAGGAAGCTTGCAGGAAACTGCATGCAATCTTCTGCAAAGTAAACGCAAGGGGAAAGGCGCAAGTCTTTCCCCTTTTGCTTTTTACAACTGTGTTATTTCTCTACTGATATTTACAGCAAGCAAATATATGAAAATCAGATCACTACAAATACTGTTATTCCTGGTGTTCGTCTGTGCGTTTATGCCGGCGTGCGTAGCGAATGATGCTTCTAATGTTGGCTATATATCAAATGCGAATCCGGATGTTGATTTGGAGAATGCAAAATCCCTTGCTGCTGCTGGCAATAAGAAAATTTTAGTAGTAGCGGGAGGAGATTGGTGTCGTTGGTGCCATGTCCTCAACAAGTTCTTGGTCGACAATGAAGATGTAAAAACGGAGCTGGATGATGTGTTCGTGGTCGTCAAGGTTTACATTGGGGAAGACAATGGCAATGAACCCTTTTTCTCCAAGTTCCCCGCAGCAGTTGGATACCCCCATTTCTGGGTGCTATCAAGTGAAGGAAATGTTCTCAAGTCTGTCAGCACTGCAGGACTGGAAAAAGGTGATGATGACTACGATAAAGAAAAGTTCTTAAGCTTTATTAAAAATAATAATGTGCGTTAAGAATTCAGTGCTGGCAACTGCAATGCAACAACAAATCTCAAGTCCTGCTGCAGCCATAGCGGGTTACTTATTTCAAGCTAAAGCGTTATGGAAGAGATCGGCATGAGTGATATTGAAGCGGCAACTCAATCGGCATTACAAAGTATTCAAGCTGCGACCGCACTGGACGAACTTGACCAATTGCGAGTCAATCTGCTCGGAAAATCCGGCAGTATCACCAATCAATTGAAACAACTTGGTGCACTGCCACCGGACCAACGCAAGCTGGCAGGTGAAGCCGTCAATCGTGCGAAAGAACAATTAGCCGAAGCCATTTCGTCACGTAAACATGTTCTCGAAGAAGCGGCATTCGAGCACCGCTTGGCTTCCGAAAAAATCGATATCACCTTGCCCGGTCGTGGCAGCGAGCGCGGTAATCTGCATCCGGTATCACGCACACTGGAGCGCATCACCGATATTTTTGCGCGCCTTGGTTACCAGCTAGCCGACGGCCCGGAAATCGAAGACGACTTCCATAATTTCGAAGCACTGAATTTTCCGCCGCATCATCCGGCGCGTGCGATGCACGATACTTTTTATTTTCCTGATGGCCGCGTATTGCGTACCCATACTTCGGGCGTGCAGGTTCGTTTCATGACAGAAAATAAACCGCCGCTGCGCATGATTGCCGCTGGCAAGGTTTATCGTTCCGATTCCGATCAAACCCATACCCCGATGTTCCATCAGGTCGAGGGTTTGTTGATTGATGAAACCTCCAGCTTTGCAGATTTGAAAGGCACACTTTCCGAATTCGTGCGTGCATTTTTTGAACGTGATTTCGAAATGCGTTTCCGTCCCAGTTACTTTCCTTTTACCGAACCTTCTGCTGAAGTAGATATCGCCTGGCAACAACCAGATGGCACCACACGTTGGCTAGAAGTACTCGGTTGCGGAATGGTGCATCCGAATGTGTTGAGAAACTGCGGTATCGATCCAGAACGTTATTCCGGCTTTGCTTTCGGCCTTGGTGTTGAGCGTTTTGCAATGCTGCGTTATGGCGTGAATGATTTACGCAGCTTCTTCGAAAACGACACGCGGTTCTTGAAACAGTTTGCATAGGGTGCGCTCAAGCGCACCATTTGGTGAGCTGAAACGTACTGTTGGTGAGACGTAATTTTTCGGTGCGCTTGAGCGCACCCTATGGATTAAAAAATGAAATTCCCGGAAAGCTGGTTACGCGAACATGTCAAAGTCGATGCCACACGCGAAGAATTGTCTGCGCGTTTGACGGCGATCGGTCTGGAAGTGGAAGCGCTGGAAGAGATCGGCGGTGTGCTGAATGGCGTTGTTGTTGCCGAAATTCTATCGGCAGAAAAACATCCGGAAGCAGATCGCCTGCAAGTTTGCAGCGTTAACATCGGTACCGGTGCACCGGTGCCAATTGTTTGCGGTGCACCGAATGCCCGCGCCGGTTTGAAAGCACCATTGGCAACGGTTGGCGCCGTATTGCCTGGCGGTCTGGAAATCAAGGCGGCAAAACTACGCGGTGTCGAATCCTTCGGCATGTTGTGCTCGGCCAAAGAATTGATGATCGATCCGGATGCTTCCGGCTTGCTGGAACTGCCCGCTGATGCGCCAGTTGGCACAGAGCTTTCGCAATATCTCGGCTTGCCTGATGCCAGCTTTGAATTGAAACTAACGCCGAACCGCGCCGATTGTTTCAGCGTACGTGGTGTGGCATTCGATGTCGCCGCTGCTTTCGATGCGCAAGTCGAAGCCCTGCAAATTCCGGAAGCGAAAATTACATCGCCCGAAAAGATTTCCGTGCAGCTTCAAGCTGGTGCCGAATGCCCGCGCTTCTGCGGTCGTGTCGTCACGGGCTTGAACATTGCCGCAAAAAGTCCGCTATGGATGACTGAAAAATTGAAACGTGCCGGTTTGCGCCCGATTAGCCCTTTGGTCGACATTACCAATTACGTCATGTTGGAACTGGGGCAGCCAATGCATGCCTATGATGCTGATAAATTGACGGGCAGCATTGTGGTACGTCATGCCAAGGCAGGCGAGCGCTGCAAATTGCTCGATGAGCGCGAAGTGGAACTGGATCCAGGTTTTCTGGTCGTTACCGATGCCAATAGTGTTGTCGGGCTTGGTGGTGTGATGGGTGGTTACGATACTCGCGTGACCGGAAGTACTACCAAGGTGTTTTTTGAAGCGGCCCACTTCATACCAAGCGCCATCATCGGGCGCTCGCGCAAGCTGGGTATGCACACGGATGCCTCGCATCGTTTCGAACGTGGTGTCGACCCATCGATGCCACGCATTGCAGTCGAACGTGCGACCGAATTGCTGCTGCAAATCTTGGGTGGCAATGCTGGTGAAATTACCGAAACACAATTGACTGAACACTTGCCGAAACCTTCAGCTGTCCTATTACGCCGTTCGCGCTTGCAACGTGTACTTGGCATAACCGTTGAAGATGCCAAGGTCGAACGTATTTTCAAAGCTTTGGGCATGCAAGTGCAGGGCGTTGAGCAAGGCTGGCAGGTTACGCCGCCGACACGCCGCTTTGACATCGAAATAGAAGAAGATCTGATTGAAGAAATTGCCCGTATCCACGGCTATGACAATATTCCGGTCAGCTTGCCGTCTGGACAAATTTCGCTGGTCTCGCCATCGGAAACGAAAGTGGATGAAGCCAGTGTGCGACGCCAATTGGCAGCGCGTGATTATATTGAAAACATTAATTACGCCTTCGTTGATTCGACCTTGTTGAATAACTGGAATTTACAGGCGAATTCGGTGTCATTGGCGAATCCATTGACCAGCGAACTTGGCGTTATGCGGACTTCCCTGCTGCCTGGTCTGGTTGAAGCATTGCGTCGGAATCTGGTGCGCCAGCAAAATCGAATTCGTTTATTTGAACTCGGGCGTGTATTCCATCAGGCTACAGAGCAGGACGCTGCGCCGATTGAAACACGTCGTATTGCCGGCGTGATTTGTGGAAATGCAGATGCCGAACAATGGGCCATCAAAAATGCCGAAGCGGATTTCTATGATCTGAAAGCCGATGTCGAAAGTTTGTTGAAACTTGCGAATTTGACGGCTGAGTTTGTGACTTCCGATGCCGGTTTTTCGCATCCGGGCCGCAGCGCAAATATCATGCTGCAGGGCAATAAAATCGGCTGGCTCGGCTACCTGCACCCGCGCCTCGTTAAAATTTGTGACATCGGTGCCGAGGTTTTGGCCTTCGAATTGGACTTGGCTGCGGTAATGGATCGCGCAATTCCAGTCGCCAGCGAGCTTTCCAGGTTTCCGTCTGTCCGCCGGGATCTCGCGTTGGTCGTGCCGGAAAGTACGCCCTGGGGCGCACTGGAGGCCAGTTTGAAGCGTGCCTTGGGGCCCTTGCTGCGTGAGGTTCTGCTGTTCGACCGTTATGTCGGAACTGGCCTCGAACCGGGATCAAAAAGTTTGGCTATGGGCTTGATATTACAAGACGTTTCCCGCACCCTAACCGACTCGGAGTCAGAATCTGCCGTGCAGAAAGCGCTCACTGCGCTGGCCGACGATTGCGGGGCAAAATTAAGAGGATGAGCCTGATTCAGGTCAGAGCTCGACAGGGGATGATATGGCGTTAACTAAAGCAGAAATGGCGGAACGTTTGTTCGAAGAAGTGGGTTTGAACAAGCGTGAAGCAAAAGAATTTGTGGATCTATTTTTCGATGCGCTGCGTGAGTCGCTCGAGCAAGGTCGCAGTATCAAATTGTCCGGCTTCGGAAACTTCGACCTGCGCGAAAAAAACCAGCGTCCGGGTCGTAATCCAAAAACCGGCGAAGAAATTCCCATTTCTGCACGTCGCGTTGTCACCTTCCGTCCGGGTCAAAAACTGAAGGAGCGCGTAGAAGCTTATGCTGGATCCGGGCAGTAATCGCGAATTACCGCCGATTCCGGCGAAGCGCTACTTCACTATCGGTGAAGTCAGCGAGCTGTGTGATGTCAAACCACACGTGCTGCGCTATTGGGAAACCGAGTTTGAAAGTCTGTCGCCGGTAAAACGCCGTGGTAATCGTCGTTATTACCAGCGCCATGATGTTTTGATGATTAGGCAAATTCGCGGCCTGTTATATGAAGAGGGTTACACCATCAGTGGCGCCCGTTGCGTCTTGAAGGTGAAACCGGTCGTATGGAAGCCAGTATCTCGGCACAAGTGATCAAGCAAGTACGCATGGAGCTCGAAGAAGTTCTGGTCCTGCTCAAACGGTAGGGGCGCCTGCTTGCTGTGCCCAAGGC
>JBOHYH010000159.1:0-31445 GCA_050737775.1 Arenimonas sp. | reverse complement strand
CCAGCATCCCACCTTCAGCTTGTTTGAGAATCGCCAGTATCTGGCTGTCGGTAAAACGTGACTTTTTCATGGAAATCTCCTCTACTTAGATTACGAGAAAATTCCACTTTTGACTGATGCTTTTTTATGGGGGGATTACCGAAGTGGCAAAGAGCGCGGATGTCACGGGTACCGCGGTGATGATGGCATTTGCTGTGACTTTCGCCATGACGGGCGCGTGGGTGATGCGATCGCTTGCCCAGGCAACACAGGAAACACTCGCACTTGCGGGTGCCAAACCAATGATAGGCAAAGGCCTGATGGCATGGTTGCAGGAAACCTACTTCCCGGTATTGCAATCGTTGACGCCATTAGCTCTGGCTTTGATCGTGGTCGCGGTTGTTGTGAATGTGATGCAAACCGGCCCCATTTTTTCTACTCATCCGATCACTCCTGACTTTAAACGCCTTAACCCGATGCAGGTAGTAAAGAGACTGTTTTCAATGAAAACGCTTTGGGAGCTGGGCAAGTTGTTCTTGAAAATGGTGATGCTGGGAATTCTGTGTTATGTCGTTTATGGCCAGATGCGCGAGCTGGTAGAAGGCGTTGCATCTACGTCGCCGCAATACATTCCGATGTTGGCCTTGAAGGCGTTTACCAAAGCGTCGCTTTATGTGCTGCTAATTCTTGGTCTAAGCGCGATTCTGGATTTTTTGATGACGCGTCGCGACTACATGAAAAAAATGCGTATGAGTCGTCGCGATTTGCGGGACGAATATAAAAGGCGCGATGGCGATCCGGAAGTCAAATCAAAACAAAAGCGTCTGCTTCGTGATTTGCTGAAAAAAGCACGCGCCGTGAATAAGGCGGCGGAAGCCGATGTCATTATCACCAACCCGACACATTTTGCAGTAGCAATCCAGTATCGCCCGGCGACTATGCGTGCACCGATCGTGCTGGCGAAAGGGGCCGGATTTTTGAGCTCACGTATTCGTGAAGTAGCAGGACGCAATGGCGTACCCATCATGCGTTCGCCTTTATTGGCGCGTGCACTTTATCGCGAATGCGAAATTGATTCGCCAGTACCGGAAAAACTCTATACCAAATTGGCGCCGATTTATCGTTGGCTGTTTGGTCAGAAAAAGATGGTGACGGCATTATGAAAGAGCTAATGACACAGCTGTGGTCAGGCAAGCGGGATTTGGCCCTGGTCGGCCTGATGATCAGTATTTTGATGGTGCTGTTCACGCCTATTCCGTCCCCATTTCTTGACTTCCTGCTGGTGGTGAACATCACTTTTGCATTGTTGATCTTGCTGGCAACATTTTTCACTGAAACACCACTGCAGTTTTCAACTTTCCCCACCATTTTGTTGTTGGCAACACTGTTTCGATTAGCTTTGAATGTGTCGGCCACGCGTCTGATTCTGGAGGGCGGCGATGCCGGTCGCGTCATTAACGCGATTGGTTCATTTATGGTCGGCGGCAATTATGTTGTTGGCCTGGTGGTATTTCTTATTCTGGTTGTCGTGCAATACGTGGTCGTTACCAATGGTGCCCAGCGGGTTGCCGAAGTAGCGGCAAGGTTTACGCTCGACAGTATGCCCGGCAAGCAAATGAGTATTGATGCCGATATGAACATGGGCTTGATTGACGAGCATGAAGCCCGTCGTCGGCGTGCCATGGTAGAAAAAGAAGCCAGCTTCTACGGTGCGATGGACGGTGCTACCAAGTTCGTCAAGGGCGATGCCATTGCCGGGATCATCATCATCCTGATCAATATTACTGCGGGGCTCGCGGTCGGTATTGCACAGATGGGAATGCCTTGGGCCGAAGCCGTTCAGCGCTTTACGCTATTGACGATTGGTGACGGCATCGTCACGCAAATTCCGTCGCTCGTCATCGCGGTGGCGACTGGTATTTTGATCACTCGCGCTGCCGCCGATGCACAACTGAGCAAGGAAATTCCCAGGCAGGTATTGTCCAATCCACGTGCCTTGATGGTAGTGGCGATTGCCTTGCTGGTGATGATGCTAATGCCTGGCTTCCCGGCATTTCCCGTACTTCTGGTATTGATTGGTGTTGTGGCAATGGTGGTTTATATCACCCGCAAAGGCTCGGACAAGGACGAGGAAGCGTCCGAAACCATCGAAGACAAAAAAGCAAAGCCGCAAGACGAGTTGCAACAACTCATGAAGATTGAGCCGATTGAAGTCAGTCTGAGTTCCAGCTTGGCCAAAGCCTTGCTGGGAGATGGCTCGGACTTTAGTGATCGCATTTCCAATCTGCGTCGTCAATTTGCCCAGGACTACGGCTTTATTTTGCCCAAGGTGCATTTAGGTCCGCGAGTTGACTTGCTCGAAAATAATTACGAGTTGCTGGTGCAAGGTAATCGCGTTGGCGCAGGCGAATTGCAGACAGATCGAATTCTGGCAATCAACCCTGGCGGTCAACGGCCGAAACTTGAAGGTGTAGAAACGCAGGACCCTGCTTACGGCTTGCCAGCACTCTGGATAGAAAAAGATCAGCGGCAATATGCACGCGGCGCAGGTTATACCTTGGTTGACCCTGACACCGTATTGATGACGCATTTTGGCGAAATTATCAAACGCTATGCGCCCGATTTGTTGACGCGTGCGGAAACCGAGCGCCTAGTGAATCGTATCCGAGACCAACACGGCTCCTTGATTGATGAACTCGTTCCGAATGTTTTGTCATTTTCCGAAATTCAGAAAGTGTTTCAACTTCTGCTGAAAGAACAGGTGAGCATTCGTAATATGGAAGCCGTACTGGAAGTTCTTGTGGACGCCGGAAAGGCAACCAAGTCTTCCGAAGATCTGGCAGAACGCGTGCGTGAAAAACTAGGGTCCAGTATTTGCCAGAAATTGAGCGATGCTCGTGGCGAGATGCATGTTTTAACACTTTCGCCTGAAGTCGAGCGAAGCCTGTTGGGAAATCTGCGTAGCACGGAAGGTAAAGCGCCGATGTTCTCCGAAATGACCCAGCTCGATGCGTTTATAAAAAATCTTGCACGACAAGCCGAAACCATGATGGGTAAAAGCTTGCAGCCGGTTCTTTTGTGCCCTTCTCCAATAAGGCGACCGTTGCGTAGTCTAGTTCAACGCTCTCTTCCCTATGTGTCAGTTGTGGGTCTAAACGAAGTCCCTACGACAGCCGTTGTTCGATCTTTTGCAGCAGTCGGCATGACTGCAACACAATGAGTAAAAAATGACCGATACCATTCAATCCATAAGCCGATCCCTGAGCGCCGACATCAGTACGCTCAATACCATCAGCCATAATATTGCCAATATCAATACACCGGGTTTTCGTGCAGAAAGAACATTGCCGAGCTTTCAATCGCAAGTTGAAACGGGCAGCACAACCGTTGCCTATGACATGGCTGACGGTGCACTTTCAAATACCAGTGGCACTTTTGATCTCGCCTTGCGAGGCAAGGGCTTTTTCAGCATTGAACGCAATGGTGAAACCTTGCTATCGCGTGCAGGCAATTTTCGCCTGGATGCAGAAGGCCGTCTGGTTAATGGGCAGGGCGACAAGGTGTTGACTGAATCGGGCGAAATTATTTTGACCGATCCGTCGGTGCGAATTGACAACAAAGGTCAGCTTTGGGCTAAGGATCGTTTGTTGGGGCAATTAAAGTTGGTGGATGTTAAAGATGCCACGCAATTGGTACCCGTCGATGGTGCATTTCGATACAAGGGCGAATTGATCCAATGGAAGGGTGCTGTACAACAAGGCGCCGTCGAGCACGCAAATGTAGATGCGGCTGATGAGTCCATCCGCTTGATGGAACTCACCCGGCATGTGGAGTCCTTGCAGCGAGCTATTTCAATTTATGACAAAGCCATGGAAACAGGCATCAACCGCATCGGCGAAAATTAAGGAGCTATACAATGATTGACGCACTATACATTTCGGCGACGGGTCTTCGAAGTCAGCAAGAACAGATTGACGTGATTTCGAACAATGTTGCCAATATGCAGACGCCAGGCTTCAAGAAAAGCCGGGTCAATTTCGCAGAGATTTCAGGTATCAACGGTGAAGTACAGAGTGCAACGAATCCGCAATTTAGCGGCGGTGGCACACGCATCTTGTCCACTATGTCCATTTTCAGTGGCGGTGAAATGCGCCTGACGCAAAACGTCACCGATATCGCCATTGAGGGCAACGGTTTTTTTGAGCTTGAAAATGCCGCTGGCGAAAAACTCTATACCCGTGCCGGACAATTCCGCATTGATCAGGAAGGTTATCTGGTGTCGGTCAATGGTATGCGTTTGGCGCAGGGCATCCAGATTCCACCGGATGCACTTGATCTGCGAATTTCACCAACTGGCGAGGTGAGTGCTCGTCTTGGCAACGATAGTGAGCGCTCTCAAATTGGTGCTATTGAACTCACCACGTTTGCTTCGAGCGATGCCCTGCAAACCGTTGGCGAAAATATGTTTGCAGCCACAGAAAGTTCCGGCGCTCCCGGTTTCGGCAAGCCTGGTGATGTGGGTGTTGGCAGGTTGCAGCAGGGTTATTTGGAAATGGCCAATGTGGATTTAATTGACGAGATGACCAATCTGGTGATGGCGCAACGTGCTTATCAATTGAATGCCCGTGTTCTGCAAGCGGCTGATCAAATCCTCGAAACCATCAATAATCTGCGCCGTTAATCGAAAATGAAATTTTTTCTGACTTTTGCGTTACTGCTACTTGCATTGCCTGTATTGGCAATCGAGCGCGTGCGTGTTCCTGCTACAGACATTACTGCGGTAGCAATGCAGTGGCTGGAAATGAAAGCCAAGGAAGAAAATATTCCAGCACGTTTTACATTGGTGGGGCACATGAACGATGTGCAGTCCAATAGCAACCTCCCTGCAAGCCTGAAAGTCAGTGTTCCGAAGTCAGGTTGGTTGCGACCTCGCATTGGTATTCCGGTTCAGATATTTGTGGACGATAAAGTGATATCGACAGTTACCGTCTGGTTTGCCGTGACGGCACCCCATGCGGGGCTTGTGTATGCAAAAAATCAAAATAAGTCAGTCTTGACCGAGCAACTTAACGTGGACGCCGGACAAATAGATTTGGCAAGAACAAAAGGCAAGGTCATTACCTCGCTGGAGAACTTTTCAGGTATGCGTTTGCGACGTGCAGTCAGTGTGGGTCAAGCACTACAAGCGGATGATTTTGAGCTGATTCCAATCATTCAAGC
Organism: Arenimonas sp.; assembly: GCA_050737775.1. GTDB lineage: Bacteria > Pseudomonadota > Gammaproteobacteria > Xanthomonadales > Xanthomonadaceae > Arenimonas. The sequence goes on along the minus strand of JBOHYH010000159.1, from coordinate 26,246 downwards.
ACAGCAGTTAGTACGAGTTGAAACAAGTAACGGGCCTGTTCATTTATCAATCGCAGGCCGTGCGCTTGGTGACGCCAGTATTGGCGACATGGTTCAAGTATTGCCCGCGAATGCTGCCCAACCGGTGCGTGCACGCGTGGTTTCCAAACAGGTGGTGGTCATTGAAAACTAAATTATTTTTTCGGGTCGTGACTGTGTTGCTCAGCTTGTCTGTTGCAACGCTTGCGTGTGCACAATCGAGCCAAAGCTTGATCAATCCAGCCTCGTTCCGGGGTCCGGCAGCGGATCAGCGGGCATATCGTGTGGGCGATATTTTGACAGTGTATGTGCTCGAGACAACGCGCGCACGTTCGCAAGCCGCAACCGATTCGGATCGTTCTAGCGGTTTTGCTGCCGATCTGAGCACGCCATCGACAAACTATAATGGCAGCATTGTTTTGCAGGGCAAAAGCAAAGGCGCCGCCCAGACCAGCCGAATTGGCGAGCTTCGCGCCCAACTCACAGTGCGCGTTGTAGCGGTTGAAGCGAATGGCTTGATGCGCATCCAAGGGACACAGATTCTTGAGGTCAACAAGGAACAGCAAAAAATTACCTTGAGTGGCTTGGTGCGACCGGAAGATATTTCGGCCGGCAATATAGTGTGGTCAACCCGTATTGCCGATGCCCAGGTTTCTTTGGCAGGTAAGGGCATCGTGAGTGAAGCACAAAGGAAAAGTTTGATATCGCGCGTATTCACTTGGCTGGGACTGCTATGAAAAAGAGTGCTCTTTTATTTCTACTCCTGTTTGCCAATCCGCTATTGGCGCAACAAGCGAACAATGTGCGTTTGAAAGAAATAGCCCGTGTTGCAGGTGTTCGTGAAAACCCCCTGACCGGTTATGGTCTGGTATTCGGACTTTCCGGTTCGGGCGACAGTGCTCGCAATCGTGCGACCCTGCAATCGGTTGCCAACACCTTGCGCACCTATGGCGTGAATGTGTCGATGGACGATCTGTCGAGCCGAAATGTCGCAGCCGTCATCGTTACTGCAAAACTGCCTGCCTTCGCAGAGCCGGGTCAACCGCTGGATGTTCAAGTGTCATCATCGGGTGACGCTCGCAGTCTTAATGGCGGCACATTGATGTTGACGCCACTGATGGGTCCTGACGGTCGTCTTTATGCAATTGCACAAGGCGCTATTTCTGTGGGGGGCTATCAATTTGAAGGACCAACTTCTTCGGTTCAAAAAAATCATCCCACCGTCGGTGTTGTACCCTCGGGTGCAACGGTAGAGCAGGCACCGTCGATCAGCATCGTTGGCAGCGGACAACAATTAAGTATTTTGTTGAATGAACCTGATTTCACGATGGCCAATCGTATTGTCTCAGCGCTGCAGTCTTCATTGCCTGGGATCAATGCCCATGCCGAGCATGCGGGAAAAATTACCGTGCTGTACACCTCGCCACCTGAAAACGTCGTGGCAGAAATTGCCCGTATAGAAAATGTCCAGGTAAGGCCGGAACGTAAAGCACGTGTCGTTGTGAATGAACGGACAGGCACGGTCGTCGCTGGCGGTGATGTGCGTCTGGGCCGAGTGAGTATTTCGCAAGGCGATTTGCGTATCGAGATTTCAACCGAATATAACGTGTCGCAACCTGGTGGCGTGCTGGTCAGGCCATCGAGTGGAATACAAACCGCAGTTGTGCCAAGTACAAAGATAAAAGTACTTGAAGGCCCAGCACCTCTAGTCGGCGTGCCTGAGGGGGCCACGGTGGCTGACTTGCTGGTTGCATTACGCAGTATCCGTTTTCCAACACGTGACGTAATTGCCGTACTTCAGTCCATCAAGGCAGCCGGTGCCCTGGATGGCGAATTAGTAATTCAATAAGGAATGATGCGATGAGTGGAAACGACATTACAACCGAAGCGGTCCGTTTGGCGATGAGCATGAACCAGATTCGTGCCGAGTATGCGAGCCAGAATATTTCAAAGTCCAATACCCCTGGAGCAAAAGCCGTGCATCTGGATTTTTCTCACACCCAGGGCTTGCTGGAGCAGGTGGTATCACTGTCGGGCGTGGATAAAGACAGTCTTCTTGGCGTACTCGCCGAAGCGGCTTCGGCTCCGTCATTTAGCGAAAAAGCAGATGCTTTTTCGGGCGCTATCAATCTTGATGAGGAAGTCGCCGATATGGCATCTGCCAATCTTAAATATCAGGCTTTGACCGAATCGCTGAATCGTCATTTCGGCCTGATGCGTCTTGCCGTAGTTGGGAGAAATTAATTATGTCGATTGACGCCATCATGGAAGCTAGCCGCGCAGGCTTGGCTTACGAGCGATTAAGAATGGAAGCGGCCAGCAAGAATATTGCAGCGGCCAATATGCCGTTAGCACCCAATGCAAGTCCTGTTCGTTCTGAAGTGTTAAATAAATCTCAGGGTTTCGGTAAGTATGTGGCGGGTAATCTGGTGCAAGTGAATCAGAACAGCGCAGCAACACGCGCGGTACATGACCCAGGTCATCCGATGGCAGATGCAGAAGGTATGGTGCACTTTCCAGCAACCGATCTTGTACAGGAAATGACAACGCTGATGACCGCCAGCCGTGGCTACGAAGCCAATGTGCGCGCATTTAATTTGTTGCGCGGCATGACCATGAAAGCCATCGAAATTGGAGCGAAATAATGATTGAACCTATTAGCGCTGTTGGTATTAACGTGCTGCCGACGATTGCGCAACCGCAAATGACTAATGCCACTGATTTCAGCCAGATGCTGGGAGAAGGCGTTGGCAAACTCGACTCGAGTTTGAAAGTGGCAGATCAACAATTACGCGCCATGGCCGCAGGTAAAGAAGTTGCGGTACATGACGTAATGATTTCAATGGAAGAGGCACGCATGAACCTTATGTTCATGGTGGAAGTTCGTAATCGCTGCGTTGAAGCTTATCAAGAGCTGATGCGCATGCAGCTCTAAGGCATAAATGAAATGACAGTTTTATCGGATTTTTTAAGTTCATTCTCGAAATCAGCACGCACCGGCTTGATTGCCGGTAGCGTTTTGATTTTGCTGGCTATGGCAGCGGCACTATGGTGGGTGTTTTCACCCAGTTATCAATTATTGTTCGGCAATTTAAAAGAAACTGACGCTGCCGACGTCACAAAAGCGCTAGCCGAATGGAAGGTACCGTATCGTTTTTCCAGTGACGGCACGGCGATTGAAGTGCCATCGGACCAAGTGTACGACACACGCATGAAGCTGGTTTCGGCAGGTGTGCCTAGCGGCGGTCATGTCGGATTTGAATTATTCAACGATGCAGACTTTGGCGTGACTGAATTTGCACAGCGGGTAAATTACCAACGTGCCATTCAAGGTGAGCTTGAGCGCAGCATCGCCACCTTGCCAGGGGTGCAAGCTGTTCGTGTTCACCTGACGATCCGGCGTCCGGGTTTGTTTGTCGGGCAAGACGACACATCAAAAGCATCGGTCACGGTGGGCTTGCAACCAGGCGGCGCGATAACGCCACAACAGGTCGGCGGAATTCGTAATCTGGTGGCTTCGGCCGTGGAAGGATTGACACCGAATGCTGTAGTCGTGCTCGGGCCATCAGGTGTATTGCAGGGTGGTGCCAGCGCATCAAGTCAGGATGGCTTGATGGCACAAAACGAAGAGCAAAGCGGCTACGAGGGAAGAGTGCAGGAGCGCATCAGCAACATGCTGAGCCAGGTATTTCACCTGCAATCGTTTCGTGTTTCGGTGGATGCACGCATGAATTTCGATAAGGTGCACAAAGTCAGTGAGCGTTTGATTTCGCAAGGTCAGGACGGAAACGGATTGCTCGTGCGTAAGCGCACCAGCAAGACCGGGGGCGGGGTAGCGACGGAGAATACGACTGCGCAAACCCAGCAAGATGAATTCGATTACGCGCATGGTACGGAACGAGAAGAGATTTCACGCGCAACCGGCCAGGTCGAAAGACTGTCTGTTGCCGTGTTGGTGCCGCCGAGTTTGAATGCCTCTGAAATGGAGCGCTTGCGTAAACTGGTTTTTGTTGCAGCCGGCCTTGATTTGGAACGTGGTGATCGCCTTGAAATTAGTGCGGTGAATACCGGCACGAAAGACAGTGGCACGCTTGAAAATAATCTTTTGTTGAATCCCAATGAATCGTTCGATGCTGCGCAGCCGGAAGCGCTGCCATCGAAGTCGGTAAAATTTGATATGCCATGGATGGTGCTTGTTGCCGTTGCTGTCGGATTCTTGATCGTTGGCTGGATGTTGGCACTTCTATTTAGATCGGCACCCAAAAAATTACGTCCTGAAGAACGTGACGCCGTCCTACTCAAATTACGCAGCTGGCTTGCTGAAGATGGGGCAAAGGCATGACGTCATCTGGACAACGCAAAGCCGCTTTGTATCTTGCTTCTTTGCCAAATGATGATCAGCATAAGTTGCTCGCAGCTTTGCCGGCAGAGGTAGCGCGTGGCATAAAACCTTTAATCGCCCAAATTGTGGCGAATGGGTGGAATGATGACGAGATCATCAGCAAGGTGCTTGCCGATGAGATACGTGGGTTGACTGCGCATTCTTCATTATCGGTCGATGTGATTATTGCGTTGGCCAGCGCATTGCCAGATGACTGGACGGCGAGGTTATTTGTCGCCAACTCGGCTGTTGACCCTAAATTTTTGCTCGCCCTGCTGGACCATCAGCACGCCAAGCGTGTGCAGTTTGGCGTGTCCGTGGTGCCGCGTCTTCCGGAAAAGCTGAAAGAAGCCCTGCTTGCCGAAGCGGCTGACTCCATTGCAAGCGCGGCTTGAGAAAAGGAACGATATTTTTATGCAGCGTTTAAGTGCCGACTTGTTACAAGCAGACACCCATAGAAAATTATTGGGTCAGCAGGAATCTAGTGTCGCCAACATGGCAGATACAGGCCTTGCTGATAATAAGCGTGCGCAGGACCAACAGGTCCAATTGTTCGATCAGGCGCGTGAGCGCGGATTGTTGGAAGGCCGTAAAAACGCCGAGCAGGAAATTCAAAAGCGAGTGGAAGAAATTGAAGCCCGTTTGATGCAGGCACATCAGAAGGCTGTTGCCGAGCTGAGGGCACAACAAGAGTTGTTTCAGAAACTCATCACCAATGTAAAAACATCTATTACGCAGCATGCCAATGAAGCGGAAGCGATAGCGGTAGAAGTAGCTTTTGCCTCCGTTATTCGCCTGCTGGGCGATAAAGCTGCCGAACGCAGCCTCGTCGCCGAGCTTTGTGCAACTGTGGCTAACGAGTATGGCCATGATGCTGCAACACTGCACGTGAGTGAGGCTGATAGAGTGATGTTTGAATCGGTAAATATTGGAATGCCAATAGAAGTCGATCGTCGGCTTCAGTCGGGCCAATGCATTATCGAAACAACGCGAGGTCAATTTGATTGCGGCATTGATGTGCGCCTAGAAGCTTTGAAGAATGCGTTTTTATCTGGACTCAACGACCATCGAGGACAGATGTAATGTCACTTGCAGGTAAGCTCCTCAATGCTGTGCAGAAAATTGATTTGGCGCATCGCTATGGGCGGCTTGTTGCTTTTAACGGACTAGTCATCGAGTCGATCGGCCCGGACGCACATCTGGGGGAGCTCTGCGAATTATTTACCGACTCTGATCGCGAACCCGTGCAGGCAGAAGTCGTTGGCTTTCGCCAAGACCGTATTTTGTTAATGCCTTACGGCAATGTACACGGTATTTCTGCCGACAGCTTGGTAAGAGCCACCGGTCGTAGTCTGTCCATTCCCGTTGGCGATGCATTGCTTGGGCGTGTAGTCGATGCTTTCAGCAAGCCAATTGATGACAAGGGCGAGTTGAATTTAACCGAAGAATACCCCTTGTATCGCGAGCCGATTAATCCTATGGCACGTGAAGAAATTACACAGGTACTTGAAACCGGAATCCGTGCGATTGATACCATGCTCACTCTGGGCGTGGGGCAGCGCGTGGGCGTTTTTGCTGGCAGTGGTGTGGGTAAAAGCACTTTGCTCGGCATGCTCGCGCGCCACGTGACTGCCGACGTTACGGTGCTTGCACTGGTGGGCGAACGTGGTCGAGAAGTCGGCGACTTTATTCGCAATTCTTTGGGAAAAGAAGGCCTCAAACGTGCGGTGGTAATGGCCGCAACAGCCGATCAGCCTGCCTTGGTAAGAACGCATGCCGTACATGCAGCACATGCCATTGCTGAATACTTCCGCGATCAAGGTAAATCGGTTTTATTGATTGTTGATTCAATGACGCGCTTTGCAATGGCTCAACGTGAAATTGGTCTGGCCATTGGCGAGCCACCCACATTCCGAGGTTATACCCCATCGGTTTTTGCCCTGATGCCACGCGTGCTGGAACGCTGCGGTCGCATGACGGGTAGTGGTGCAATATCGGCGGTGTATAGCGTTCTGGTGGAAGGTGATGACATGAATGAGCCGATTACCGATCATATGCGTGCCATTCTTGATGGTCATATTGTATTGACGCGTGAGCTGGCGGCACGCGGCCACCATCCAGCGATTGATATGTTGCAGAGTACAAGTCGTTTGATGAGTCATTTGGCAACACCCGATCAAGAAAAAACGGCGCGGGATGCGAAGCGACTGTTGGCAACCTACGAAGGCTCACGAGATCTGGTCGAGCTTGGGGCACATCAACGCGGCGTCAATGTCTTGCTCGACGAAGCCGTTGATATTAAACCAGCATTGGATACTGTGTTAACCCAGAAACCAGATGAGCACTTCAGTCGCGCGGATGCCTATCAACAATTGCAGCGCACGCTTCGCAGTAACGAGGTGCGCGTGTGAGCACTCGTCCGAATAAAATGCAAAGACTGGTTCGCCTGAATCAATTTCGGGAGGAGCTCGCCAATGGCGTGCTGCGACATGCAATACATGAGCAGAATCAAGCGAATGACAGACATGACAAGGCCACGGTAGCCATCGAGCAACTCGGCCAATGGAAAGCACAGAAACAGGCGGACGGTGGTCTGGATCTCGCTCTTTATAGTGCCGTGCTTGAACATGAGCAACATGCAATGTTGCGGGCGGATAAATTGAAGCTCGATCTAAAAACGGCTGAAGAAACAACGCAGACGGCGCAAAAAAGAATGATAGAAGCGGCGTCCAATACCAAAGTTTCAGAACAACGTGAGCTAAGGCAGAAAAAACAAGCCGAGAACGAAACCGAAAAACGTCAGTTCGACCAGATCAGTGATGTTTGGTTGAATAACAGGGAGCCGGCCAATGATTAACCGTTTTCATAATGCCGTATCTCCAGTGCCGGTATCGGGTACTAATTCGCAAGCCAATAAAACAAAAGCCGGAGATGGCTTTGCTTTGTTACTCAATGCACTGACTGCTCCGGTAGAAGAGCAGCAAGCAAAACAACATTCTGCTGGGCTCTTGCAAGAGCCGAGCGTCAAGCTCGAGCCTGAAAATGCTGCCATGCCATTTAATCGATTTGTTGATTTGGATGCAGTGCTTATTGGTGTCAGTGCGACCCCGCTATTTTTGACGAACCCGATACCCGGGCCCATGGCGATTGTGCCGCCAGAAAGTCTGCAAGCATCAACGCAAACGGACATTCATTTGCCAAAAATAACTTCACCGGCTGCTGGTTTTGCAATCCCGGTAACATCAGTTCCATCGATAGTCGGAAATGAAGCCACACAAATTTCAGCAACTGATAGTGTGGAAATCGTGGTGACCCCAGTTCCATTGATGCCCAGAAATGAAGTCGCAGATACAGCCTCGCCATCAAAAGTGATTGAAATTCCTTCGGAATTATTTGTCATTGTGGAACCAACCGATATCGGGAATCTTTCAGAACGTTCCGTTACAAACGGAAGAAAGCTTCCAACACCCGACATCACTGAAGCACATGCCACCATCAGCAAGCATGTTGTCATGCAGGGCGCTGATGTTGAGCTGGTTGCCATGCCGTGGCGTTTGCAGGCCAATGCTGCCATGTCGTATCAGTCGACTTCGCAACAACTGAAAAATATTGGCGAAGTACAAAGTGGTCTGACCGCAACGGTTCAGCGAACCTTTACTCATGTCGTTGATAAAAACCAATTGCCGATTTTGTCGATTGACAGCGCGCAATATGAAGGCATAAAAATAGATAGAGCTTTGGAGTTCTATCGCGTTTCTGAGGCCGCCTCCACGCTTGCGAACGCTTTTGAAAGCACTCGTAGTTTGCGTGCCGATTCTCGTGCCTCTCTCATCATGTGGCCGCAACGCGTTTTGCATTGGCTTGCAGATGGGGACGCCACTACTGCATGGGTTCGTGATTACCAATTGGATGCCAGTGGCACCAGAACACTCGTTGATGCTTTACGTTGTTTCGCGGAACAACAAGATTTTAGCTTACGCCGGATCATGCTCAATGGGCATGAAGTATGGCGCTCTCCTTCCACTTTCTGATCCACTCCGAGGTTATTGATATGCCAGTAGATGCTATCGGTACTGTTCTGAATCCACAGAGCGCTACCGCCACACGCCAAAACACGATCGATCAGGAAGATTTCATCAAGTTATTCCTGTCGCAACTTCAGTTCCAGGATCCATTGGAGCCTGTCGATAACCGCGAATTTTTGTCGCAACTTGCGCAATTCTCCAACTTGGAACAAACCCGCCAGACCAGTCAAAACACTGAAGGTTTGCTGGTAATGAATTCTTCTGCTCAGGCCCTGGGCTTGTTGAATAAAACAGTAGAAATTTCCGGGCAAGGGGCTGCAACCGTTGGTGCCGTTACGGCGGTGAAATTCACTAACTCGGGTCCAGAACTTACCATTCAAACCACTTCTGGTCAGGTATTGACCGGTGTTCGTCTATCGCAAATCAGTCTTGTCAAACCTTAATTGGAGAACAGCTCATGTTTCAAGCATTATTTAATAGTCTTTCCGGCTTGTTTAGTTTCTCTCGTAGCCTGGATACGGTCAGTAACAACGTAGCCAATATGAACACTCCTGGCTTCCGTGGTAGCGACACATTCTTTGAAAATGTGAATGGTGGTCGCGGCACACGCGTTGCTGGTGATGGTTTGCGTACAACGGCGGGTGATATTCGTCAAACAGGTACACCTACCGATGTTGCCATTGATGGCAATGGGTTTTTTATCTTGCGTGACGATACCGGCAACCTGTATTACACGCGTGCCGGCCAATTCCGTTTCAACGATCAGGGCTTGTTGACCGACAGCGTTACCGGCTATCAGGTAATGGCCGTTGATAATGCGGGGAATTTATCCAGTATCGATTTGGATAATTATCGTACTTTGCCGCCGCAAGCGACTACGTCGGTCAGAATGGCGGGCAATATTGCACCGGGTACCCCAAGCCTGACCCTCGGTAGTTTCCAGATTTATGATGCTTCGGGTACCGTGCATACATTGACAACGACCTTGACGGATAACAACGCAGTCATTCCAGGAAGTTTTTTGGTATCAGTCAAAGACGAAACCGGCGCTGTTGTAGGCACAGGCCAGGTGACCTTTGGTACCAACGGCACACCGCTAGCGGGTTCCAACACCGTCGCTTTGAATCTGACTTACCTGGGCGTTGCCCAAACGGTGTCATTGAATTTTGGCACGCCAGGTGCATTCGATGGCTCCACACGCCTGAGCGGTATCGCTTCAAATCTTGGCGGGCAAGTCGTCGATGGTCATCCGCTTCTTGGTATCACCAGTCTGTCGTTTGATAGCCAAGGTAAATTGCAGTTCATTTACTCCTCATCGGAAAAGCGTACGGGTCCTCAGCTCGCCTTGGCGTCATTCGCTAATGAAAGTTCATTGGAGCTAGTCGGCGGCCGCATGATTGCAGGCTCCAGTGTTCAACAAAGACAAATTGGCCGCCCGGGTGAAGGCGTATTCGGGCGTGTAGCCGGTGGCAATCTTGAGTTGGCGAATGTTGATCTGACGCAAGAGTTTGCCGACATGATCATCATTCAACGTGGTTACCAAGCGAGCTCACGGGTCATGACCGTCAGCAATGAAATGATTGAGCAGCTTTATAACAGTACGCGAGGCGGCTAATGCATTTTCGTCGCCTTCGTTGGCATAGTTGCGGTCGACAAGAGGCGCTTTTTTCGCGCCTCGACCATGAACTCAATCGTTGGCTTGGCGCCTGGAGCGTCGAGCCTGCGTGTTTGAGTTTGCAGTCAATCGCAGCCGGGATTGGCAAGCCTGCCGCACCACTGAAATGGCTTCGTGTAAATAGCAGCAAAGGTGTTTTTTATTTTGGGGCACCGGAGGTACATCTCGAAAGTCTGGGCGGTTTGCTGGCAAAGGCGAGTACGGACGATATTTTGCATTTAGGGCGTCGTGTCGGTGATCGTGCCTTGAAAGCACTTTTCAGCCAATGGATGGGTGTTGCTATTTTAGATATTGATTTCGAAGAAGTTCCTGCGCCCTCGAATCATATTTCCGATGCTCGTTTTGGCTACGCGATTTTCAGTTTGAAGGGTTCGGGTTTTTTAGCTTATGCCGTTCTTGATGCCGATCTTGTAGATAGCCTGGTGCCGAGCACTCCCCTCAGTCTGGAGCCATTAGCCTCCAGAGATACGGCATTCGGCAATGAAAAAATCGAGCTGAATGTGGTGCTGGATCTTGGTACAAGCAAACTTGCCGACACCCTTGGACTTCAAGTAGGTGATGTGTTGTTGTCTAACACTTCGATTGATTCGGTTTTTCAGTTGACACATCCCGATATGCGTCATTTAGCCAATGTAAGACTTGTTCGCAAAGAGTTACAGCGCGCAGTACAGGTTGATACCCCCTAAAGTAAGAGAATTATGTGATGAACAAAACAACAGTAAACCCATTGGATCTTCCACCGGCATCTGAAAGCACGCCGACAGGTAATCCTCTCGTCAACAAAGACATGAGCTTGATCGGGCATGTGCCAGTAACCCTGACGGCTCTGATTGGAAGCGTGTCGATCAGTATCGATAAATTGTTCGCCCTGAAAAAAGGCGAAGTCCTAGAAATGAATGAATCGCTGGACATGCCGATTACTTTGCAACTCAATGGTAAATCAGTCGCACGTGGTGAACTGGTGGCAGTCGAAGATAATTTCGGTATCAGGATTACGGAATTGACATGACGGCGACTTCTGCTGCGGTGCCGAAGCCGGTAGATGTAAAACCAGTTTCGGCAACGACAACCAGCAAACAGCCCATTCCTTTTCGCAAGGAAGGAATTACCAATACGCCGGAAGTATTTGGCCTGCTGGTAACCACTTTGCTGCTGGTTGCCATATTCGCGGCAATCGCTTGGTTTGCACGTCGTCAGGGTTGGTTAGACCGATGGGTCGGGCCAAAGCCGCATGCACAAAGCGATAAAAATAAAATAGCGGTATTGGAAGTACAGCGTGTTAGTCAGAAGACAACGCTATATCGGATTAGCAGTGGCGATGACGAGTACCTGCTCGCCGAATCGAGTGTGCAAGTTCAACTTGTCAAAAAAGATGTGCAAAAGGAAGTAAGTAATGAGTGAGTTATTGCGTGGCAAACCCTGGCTGGGGTTGATCGTATTTGTCTTGCTTGCCTTTTTTGCGAGTGATTCGGCATTTGCTTCACCTGCCGCTACCGTCCTTGATCAAGCCGCCAAGCAGGACTACTCCTCTGTTGTCAGAACCTTTGTACTGCTTAGTCTGCTTTCCATTTTACCGGTGATGCTGATCGGGCTGACATCGTTCACCCGCATTATCATCGTATTGTCGCTGTTGCGTCACGCACTTGGATTGCCGCAAACGCCTCCGAATAGTGTGTTGGTAACGCTTGCGATCTTTCTCACGCTATTTTCAATGGGACCTGTGATTGATCAGGTAAATACCAATGCTATGCAGCCCTATTTGCAGGAAAAAATTACTGCAACACAGGCGCTTGACCTCGGAGCAACTCCGGTTCGTGACTTTATGGTGCGGCAGACACGCGAATCTGATCTAGCCGCCATTCTTGAAATGGCACGTGCACCCAGACCTGAGCGTGTTGAGGACATAAAGTTTACACATTTGGCTTCTGCGTTCTTGCTGAGCGAATTAAAAACGGCATTCCAAATTGGCTTCCTGATTTTTTTGCCGTTTCTTGTAGTGGATATTGTGGTGGCAGCGGTTTTAATGGCACTCGGCATGATTATGGTGCCGCCCACGACGATCAGTTTGCCACTGAAAATATTGTTGTTCATTTTGATTGACGGCTGGGTGCTTATTTCCAGAGCCTTGGTAAGCAGTTACTGGACCTAGGCCGGACTGGATGAATGTTGTCTCCGAAGAGCGGCAACTTTGGCTGAGCCACCGCACAGGCAGAGATCCCACTGCCCATCAACAGCTTTTTTTCCGTTATGCGCCCTGGTCTCGTGCAGTGGCAAGGGATGTCTATCGACGAATTCGAATATCGCAGATGGATTGGAACGATTACGCGCAAAACGCAACGATAGGATTGCTCGAAGCAATGAGTCGATACGACGAGAATCGCGGTATCGAATTCATGGCATACGCAAAACCACGGGTACGTGGCGCTGTCTTTAATGGACTTAGAACCTACTTGTCCGAAGCGAGTCGACGGGAAGGACAAGCTGTTCGACTTAGTGACCGTATAGACTCGTTCGAGGTTTCTGAAGCGGAGGACCCATTCAGTCAGCTTATTTCATCCGTTAGCGGAATGGGTTTAGGGCTTTTGTTGGATTCGAGAGCATCGGTAGATTTTTTTGGAACCCATTCGGATGCGAGTTCATTTGCGGAAAGACATCAAATGGATCACTTGCTCGAAAGTGCCATTGCACAACTGTCTGAACGAGAAAACCTTGTAATGACACTGCATTATTATCAGCACATGCCGTTTGTGGATATTGCTACTTTGCTGGGGGTAACAAAAGGCAGGGTTTCGCAAATTCACAAGGCGGCAATTGAAAAGAGCAGGGCCTTGCTTCGTGGTGATGGCCTCAGTTCGAAAAATATTTAAATTCGAAAGACTGGGCTAGGAACTCTTCTTGGTTGATGCTTAGCCAACGAAGCGGCAATCCAACTGTTTTAGTCATTCAATAAAAGTGAAGTGAACCAGTCTTTTTTATTTTCTGCGTCTGGGTGGTGTTGAAGAATTCGCCTATACATTACTTGTCATCTTTTCCTTGCCTGGAGAGGCAGTGTACAGGGGATAGTTAATCACCTGCTGAGTGCTCTCGCCAGCTTGGCATTGGGTAGTGGCGATACGGCGATTGCTCGAAGAAAGTAACTTGGTTTTTCGCTTGATAACTGAACAACGTTCTGTTTCCCCATCGATCTATTGGCCACTTGCTTGGTCGACACCGTAAAGTGCTGCGGCGACAGCTTCGGCAATATTATCGACGAGGTATCTGACCAGTAACTTTACCCCCTGTTTCAAATGTGTCGGGGCGAAATCGATATCGATAAATTTGAAGAATGCCACGGCACCCACTTCAATGAATACTTCAGCGATGACTGAAGAAACTGCAAGCTCTGGCAGAAGACGGATTACTGGAAATGAATCGCTTGCATTTACATGCCACTTCACGTGGCAGGTTGCATTTGCGAATCATCGCCATGTGTTTTGATAAATATCTTTCTGCCGATTCGGCAAGCCAATTCTCGAAAACAATCTAATTATTTTTTGATGCCTGCTCAGGCCATCAGAACCGGCCAAACACCAGTGCACCATTGGTGCCACCGAAGCCGAAACTATTCGACATCACGGTATCGAGTTTTGCTTCGCGGGTTTCACGGACAATCGGAAAACTTTCCGCACGCTCATCCAGCGTGGTGATATTGGCCGAACCTGTGATAAAGCCGTCGCGCATCATCAACAGACAATAAATCGCTTCATGCACGCTGGCCGCGCCGAGTGAATGGCCGGAAAGTCCTTTGGTTGATGAAAGCGGTGGTATGTGTTCGCCGAACACCGAACGCACGGCTTCCAGTTCGGTCACGTCGCCCAGCGGTGTCGAAGTGCCGTGGGTATTCAGATAATCGATCGGCTTGTTGATATTGTTCATTGCCATTTGCATGCAGCGAACCGCCCCTTCGCCGGACGGTGCGACCATGTCGGCACCATCGGATGTCACGCCATAACCTAATAGCTCAGCGTATATCTTCGCGCCGCGCGCTTTCGCATGTTCGTATTCTTCCAGCACAAGAATGCCACCGCCACCGGCAATCACAAAACCGTCGCGATCGGTGTCGTAAGGGCGCGATGCCGATTGCGGTGTTTCGTTGAACTTGGTGGATAACGCGCCCATTGCATCGAACTGGCAGGTCATTGCCCAATGCACTTCTTCACCACCACCGGCGAACATGATGTCTTGCTGGCCATGACGAATTAAATCAGCCGATGCGCCGATGCAATGCGCCGAGGTGGCACAGGCAGCGCCGAGTGAATAACTCACGCCTTTAATAGCATAGGCGGTAGCGAGCGCAGCAGAAACAGTGGAGCACATCGTGCGCGGCACCATATAGGGTCCGATTTTCCGCACACCGCGATTGCGCATTAAATCACCGGTTTCCACTTGCCATTGTGCCGATGCTCCGCCGGAACCGGCGATAACACCAGTGCGAATCTGGCTGACCAATTCGGAAGTCAATCCGGCATCGGCTATTGCATGTCGCATCGCAACGCAGGTGTAAGCGGCGGCATCGCCCATGAAACGTTTTTGTTTGCGATCAATTTCGGCGTCGAGATCAATGTTGGGCACACCGGCAACATGGCTGCGCAATCCCAGTTCGGCATAATCGGGTCGAAAACTGATTCCGGATTTTCCATTGCGCAGCGAACTTGAGACACTATCAAGATCATTGCCAAGACAGGACACAATCCCCATTCCGGTGACGACGACGCGACGCATTAAAAACTCTCCGTTGAAGTGAACAGGCCGACGCGCAAATCCTTTGCGACGTAAATTTCGCGACCATCGACCGACATGCAGGCGTCGGCAATCACGAGTTTGAGCTTGCCGCGAATCACACGGGTAATATCGATGGTGTAGCTGACCAGTTTTGCCGTTGGCAAGACCTGGCCGGTGAATTTGATTTCGCCCGCACCGAGTGCGCGACCACGACCCAATTCACCGAGCCAGGGCAGAAAAAAACCGGCCAACTGCCACATGGCATCCAGGCCAAGACAGCCCGGCATGACAGGGTCATCAGTGAAATGGCATTTGAAGAACCAGAGCTCGGGATGGATATCGAGCTCGGCGGTAATCACGCCTTTGCCGTATTTGCCGCCTTCGGTCGAAATATTTGTAATGCGATCAAACATCAACATCGGATCGGAAGGCAGGTGTGCATTTTCTTTGCCAAACATGTCGCCGCGTGCGCAGGCGAGCAGTTGTTCGCGATTAAAATTATTTGAAGCGGTCATTGTTCGCATCATTACGGAAAGCCGCATTCTAACTATGTTTTAGCGTGATTATGTTGATTTGTTTCAGGCATTTTCCGTACGCATGCGTAGCGATGCGGTGGTGTATGTAGCTTGATTGCAGTGAAATTGTTTGGCTCTCATCTCGTAAAAATATGATGCTGCGAGCACAAATGCCGGCATGAAATATCTGCCGTTTCGCTTTTGAAAGCGAGCCAGAAGAAAAAGACTTAATGCGACAGGTATCAAGACCGATGAATGATCTGCTGGTGGCAATGCCGCAGTTACTATTGCCGTATTTCAAGGGCTGTTGTTGGGGTGTCTGTTTGTTTTCCGTATATGCCTGTCGATGTACTACGCGATGAGCTCGAATGAACTTTAGTATTTCGCGAAGCAGCTATTGCTTGATTACTGCAAAGACAGCGACGGTAGTGATGGTTTGTATTTATCTGCTTTGGCTGCGTTCCATTTTCGGTTTTGAAGTTCCTAGTCAGCAACAGGCAAGGATCGCGATTATTTCGGGCATCGTCGCCGGGTCCGGCAGAGAGCTGCCGATCAGGGAAGGCAAGACAAGTCATAAACAGGCGCAAAGCCACCACCTGGTGTGCGAAAGTTCGTGGTCTGGCCTTGATACAAACGAGCAGCAATCCATTGCACGTCGCCATCATAAACATAATCACGTAAATCAAACTTGAGTGCTTGTGTTGGCGAGTCTTCTGAAATCACTCTTGCACCGGGCGTTACCAGGGTCTGAGCCACGTAATTTCCCGCCAATATTTCTTGCCATACGCGTTGGGTAATTTTATCGCCGCGATACGCGGCACGACTACCGAATCCGGCGGTGGGTTTGAAAAATAATTGGCGCCGCTCGCGCCATAGCCGTTCGGCATTCTCTGCATTCACTGCTACTGTGTGAGGAATGCCTGCCAGCAATAGGGCCTGCGTCTCTTTTGGCACGCCCAGGGCTTGAAGTTGCTTGGCATCGGTGAGTAAAGCCAAGTTGCGTTTATCGGCATACAAAGCGTGGGCCTGTGGATGCGGGGTTAATACAATGGCATTTTGAAGATATGCCTCATGCAGTGCGGCGCTTGCGGGCATGTCCAAAGCGAAATCGGTCAAGCGGTTATAGACCAGATCAATCGCCAGTTGTTCGTGCCAGAGTTTGCCTTCGCGTAACTCAAACTCGGATGGGTCGGCGATGACCACCTGCAATCCGTGGCGTTCAAAGAGTTGTTTGAACAACAAAAATTCGGGGTAGAGATATTGCTGCGATGGGTTTTCATCCACGATAGCAATGCTTCGCAAAGGCTGATTACGATCGGAAACAATCCACTCATGTTGAAACATGGCCACGATACGATCTTCAAATACATCGGCAATGGCGACCGGTGGAATCACGCCTTCCATCCCGGCGCAGTAGGCACGTTGTGCTCGTGCCAATAGGGCATTCAACATCGCAACGCCGGCATTGGTGTTAATTTCAATCAGCCCGAAACCGTCTTCGGTCACATGAAAGTCATAACCAAAAAAGACGCCTTTGGCACCGTTTGGTGCGTGCCGTGCAATGGCAGGTGAGTCGGAAAGCACCTTCTCGCGATAACGGGGCAATGCCACAACCGATTCCACCGCGCGCACAAGGTCCGCCATGCGCTTACGTTGGACCTGTGAAATGAAGACGGGGCGTGATGCAAACAAGTAGGGACATCGTTGCTGAATGAGCTCGAACAGATCGTGCGGACCGATTTCCGATTCCAAGGCTTGCCGAAGCGCATCTTCATCCAGACTGATGCAGAAGCATGCATTGTTGAGCGTACTGACCACAGAGGCTTCTGAGGGCAGTACTACAGCGGAGGTTGCAATGTTCATCCAGGGGGGTTTCTCCAATATTAGTAAGAAGTGGCGGGATTGTTATAGTTCGATAGTTCTATCATAATAGAATTATGGATACTAAAACCGCCGTTACCGCACTCACTGCCCTTGCCCAAGGCTCCCGTCTGGCGGTGTTCCGCCATTTGGTCGGCATGGCGCCGGAAGGTGCTTACCCAGGCGATATCGCACAGACGCTCGATATTCCCGCGAATACCTTGTCCTTTCATCTCAAAGCACTGTCGCACGCAGGACTGATTGAAGCGGAGCAGCGTGGCCGCTTTATTCAATATCGAGCCAATCTGGAAGAAATGAAATCGTTGCTCAGTTTTCTGACGGAAAATTGTTGTGGCGGCAATGCCTCGTTATGTGCCCCAGCATGTGCGCCCAACCCCAATAGCGTTGCCACTAAAGTGGCTACGGGACGAAAGTAAGATGGCATTCAATGTCCTTTTTCGGTGCACCGCAAACTCGTCGCGCAGCATCATGGCCGAGACCATTACCAATCAATTGGGTCGCGGCCGCTTGCGCGCCTATAGCGCTGGCAGCGAACCGGCCGAACAAGTGAACCCTTTGGCGATCGAGTTGTTGCAAAAAATCGGCTTCGAAACCGACGCGTTGTATCCCAAAAGCTGGGAAGAATTTGCCACGGACGATGCGCCTGAAATGGATTTCATTATTAGCTTGTGTGATCGCGCCGCCGGTGAAGCATGCCCGGCGTGGCCTGGTCATCCGATCACCGCCCATTGGAGCGTGCCAGATCCGGCAAGTGCTTCAGATGATCGTGAACACTCGCGCAAAGCCTTTCAGCTCGTGCTGCAAATATTGCAGCAGCGCATTTCGTTGATGTTGGCATTGCGCCTGGAAGCACTGGATCGCCTCGCAATGCAAACGCGACTTCAACAACTGGGTATGCCGCCGATCGATCAAAGCGCATAGGCCAAAACTTCCCATTTCTGATACTGCACTTTGGGTGCAGTGTCGCAATTTACTTTGGAGTTTTCGAATGAGCATCACTATTGGCATCAACGGTTTCGGCCGCATGGGACGTTTGACCTTGCGAGCAGCCTGGGGTGATCCCACACTCTCGTTTGTTCAAATCAACGATCCGGCAGGTGATGTAGCGACCTTGGCGCATTTGTTGAATTTCGATTCGGTGCACGGCCGCTGGAATCATGTGGCCAGTACTGAGGGTGATGCCTTGATGATTGATGGTAAACGTATTCCGGTAACGTGTAATAAAGAGCTCGCGGCTACCGATTGGTCCGGCTGCGATATCGTGATTGAAGCATCGGGAAAATTTCGCAAACCCGATGTGCTGCAACCGTATCTTGATCAAGGCGTGAAGCGGGTTGTCGTCACTGCACCGATTAAATCCGCCGGTACGCTGGATATCGTAATGGGTGTAAATCATCAGCGTTTTGATCCCGCGAAGCATCGCATTGTGTCGGCCGCATCATGCACCACCAATTGTCTTGCTCCGGTGGTTAAAGTGATTCACGAATCCATCGGTATTCGGCATGGTAGTTTGACCACGATTCATAGCCTGACCAACACGCAAGTCATCATCGATGCGCCGCACAAAGATTTACGCCGTGCCCGTTCTTGCGGTAGCAGTTTGATCCCGACCTCGACCGGTTCGGCCACTGCGATAGCCGAGATATTTCCCGAGCTTAAAGGACGCCTCAACGGCCATGCCGTGCGGGTGCCGTTGACGAATGCTTCATTGACCGATTGTGTGTTTGAGCTGGAACGCGAGACCACGGTCGAGGAGGTCAATGAACTACTCCAAGCCGCCTCGGAAAATGAGTTGCAAGGCATTCTCGGTTACGAAACACGACCGCTGGTGTCGATTGATTTTCTGCGCGACCCACGATCGAGTATCGTCGATGCGTTATCGACGATGGTGATTAACGGGACGCAAGTAAAAATTTATGCCTGGTATGACAACGAGTGGGGCTACGTCAATCGTACGGTCGAACTCGCGCGTTTGGTTGGCGTGGCAGACCAATAATCATGCTCGCACGTCTGTCACCGGAGATTCGACAGTATCTGGTCATCACTGGAAATTATTGGGCTTTTACGCTCACCGATGGTGCCCTGCGAATGCTGGTGGTCTTGTATTTTCACCAGCTAGGCTATACACCGCTACAGGTAGCAATGCTGTTTTTGTTTTACGAAATCTTTGGTGTTATCACGAATCTGGTTGGCGGTTGGTTGGGTGCTCGCATCGGGCTCAATCGTACGATGAACATAGGTTTGGCCTTGCAAGTAGCCGCATTGTCAATGTTGGCAGTACCGGTCGCTTGGCTTGCTGTGCCTTGGGTGATGGCCGCCCAAGCGCTCTCGGGAATAGCCAAAGATCTCAATAAGATGAGTGCCAAAAGCAGTATCAAATTGCTGGTGCCGAGTGATCAACAAGGTTCTCTTTATAAGTGGGTTGCGCTGCTGACGGGTTCCAAAAACGCGCTCAAGGGCGTCGGGTTTTTCCTCGGTGGCGCATTGCTCACGACCATTGGCTTCACTCCTGCCGTGGCCACTATGGCGGTCGCCCTGACGCTGGTGTGGTTGATGAGTCTGGTGTTGTTGCGGCAAGATCTGGGCAAGGCAAAAAACAAACCAAAATTCCGTGATATTTTTTCCAAGAGTCACGCCGTCAATCTTTTATCGGCAGCACGTTTCTTTTTATTCGGTGCACGGGATGTCTGGTTCGTCGTCGCGTTACCGATTTTCCTGGCGCAATCCTTAGACTGGGATTTTTGGTGGATCGGGGGCTTCCTGGCGGCATGGATTATTGGTTATGGCGCTGTGCAATCGATTGCACCTTGGATTACTGGACGACGCTCGGGAAAACTTCCCGATGGCAAAACCGCCTTTGTCTGGGCCGTCGGGCTAAGTGTGATTCCAGCAGTGATGGCGCTACTGCTAGCACAAGGACAAGATTCACAAACCATTGTCATCGCAGGACTCTCCTTATTCGGCGTTTTATTTGCAGTGAACTCTTCGCTGCATAGCTATCTGATTGTCAGCTACGCCGCCGAAGATGGTGTGTCTCTGGATGTCGGGTTTTATTACATGGCCAATGCCATGGGTCGGTTACTGGGAACCGTGTTGTCGGGCTGGATATTTCAAGCGTATGGCTTGATGTATTGTTTGGTGACGTCGGCGGTACTCGTTGCATTGGCAGCCATGGCTTCTGTCGCACTACCGCGACATAGCAGCCCACCGTTCAATGCTTAGAATACCCCTATGTAAGCGCCATCAATCTTATTGTGATCAGTTGAATCAGCAGCCGAAAGCAGTCAATCAGACTATCAGAAAACCGTGTGGGGCATGGAGTGCCAAGATTCATCTGGTTGCCGCGGATGCTCGAACGGCCATAAGCTTAGTTTTAATCGGAATCATCGTCAGCTGGAAATGTCAGGCGTAAAAAGCGCCACGGATCGTATGGCACTTTTTTACATGACTTTGAACAAGATGCAGGAAGACGGATTGATCGGTGTGCATGGACGGCAGGTAAAAATTCCCGTCATGAAACGCCGCTCAGCAATGCCGCATATTACGCCCGACAAAACGGTTCCGATGCCTGATTCCATTCACGGGCCAAGATCAAATATCGCCTCAGTCTTATTTATTCAATAGTAAGTTCCAGTGCTGCTTTTAAATATATTAACTCGGGTGCTAGTTGTTCGGCGTGAGCAAGACGGTTAAGCAGTTTTTGCAAAGGCTCAGGAACCTTGATGTTTTGCTGAATCAGCGGCTCGACCACGGTTTCGAATTTGGCCGGGTGGGCGGTCGCGACCACGCACCAATCCCGTGTGTCGCCGGCATCGCGAAGTCGTTCCAAAGCCACCATGCCGCAGGCGGTGTGCGGGCAGATGATTTCGTCGTACTTGTCGAGCGTTACTGGAATGGCGCGACGAATTTCATCATCGCCCGCGCTTTCCACTTTGATGATGGCCTGATGGATTTTTGCCTCCGGATAAAGAAAGCGTAGGCGTTCAAGATTGCTGGGCGCACCGACATCCATCGCATTGGCAAGCGTGCTTAGACTATCGCGCGGTATGTATTTTCCAGTATCAAAAAAATCCGGCACAACGGTATTTGCATTGGTGACTAATACGATATCGCCGATCGGTGCGCCGGCTGTTTTCGCAAGCATGGCGGCAAAGGCATTGCCAAGATTTCCGGAGGGAATAATGAAATTCAATGCCTGTTTGTTGCCTTTTGATTTTGCATATTGCACGGCAGCCCAGGCGTAGTAACTCATCTGCGGCAGCAGGCGACCAAGATTGATGCTATTGGCTGATGTGAGTGCGTATTGTTCCGACAGAGCTTTATCGGCGAATGCCGATTTCACCAAACGCTGGCAATCGTCGAAACTGCCTTGTACACGGTAGCTCTGGATATTGTCGCCAAAACAACTCAGCTGATGTGCCTGTCTTGCCGACACCCGACCATCGGGAAATAAAACAACAACACGCACATTGTCATGTTGGTGAAAGGCGGCGGCGACGGCACCACCGGTATCGCCAGAGGTGGCCACCAGAATCGTGCGGGTTTTGTTTTTTGCTGGAACAGCCGCGAAACATTCGGCCAGAAAACGCGCGCCGACATCCTTGAACGCCGAAGTAGGGCCGTGAAAGAGTTCGAGTAAAAAATCCTGTTGCGTGTTTAATTGTTTTAGCGGTGTGGGGAAATTAAAAGCGCGCTCGATCATGCCGGGCAGTTTGTCTGCCAAAAGATCGCTGGCAAAAAATGGCGACATCACCGCCAATGCGGCTTCCTGATAGGTTTCGGAAGCAAGCAATGCAGGCAGATTGATTTGTGGCAGGTGTTCCGGCAGATACAGGCCGCCATCGGGCGCAATGCCTTCGATGATCGCCTGATGCAATGGTATTGCCGGTGATTGTCCGCGTGTGCTTATGCAGAGCATGACAGCACCTCGGCACGTGGACCTGCCACTTTCGAAATGAAAATATCGCTTTCCAAGCCGGCTTCGAGAAATGCTTGTTGCATATGTCTTGCAGTTATCTCTGCAATTTCTTTTCCGACACACCAGGCAAACACACTCGGACCGGCACCGGAAATGCTGGCGCCCAATGCACCGTGACCGAGTGCCGCCTGTTTTACTTTGGCAAAGCCGGGAATCAATGGCGAACGTCGCGGTTCGATTAAGACATCATTCAAACCGCGCTGGATGAGTGAAAAATCGCGCGCAAAACAGCCGGTCAATACCAGGGCCAAGCTTTCACTTTGTCCGATAAATTCCTTCAGCGCGTAATGGCCCGCCAATGCTTCGCGGGCTTTTCGGGTTTCCAGAACAAAATGTGGATGCACCAAAGCGCAGTACAAATTATCCGGTGTAGGAATGGCAGTCAGCGAATCCTTTGTTGCCAACACCAGACCACCCAGTAATTGTGGCCCGACATTATCGCCGTGATAACTGCCTGATGCGGCGGCTTCGCCTTCGAGTGCGTAGCGATACAAGGCTTCGCGTGGCAGCGGTGTTTCCAGCAGGGCATTCGCGGCAACCACGGCTGCGGTAGCACTGGCAGCAGAACCGCCCATGCCGGAACCGAGCGCGATACCTTTTTCGATTTCTATTTCATAACCATAATCAAGATTCAAATCTTCGCGCATCGCACGTAAAGCACGAGCAGCCGTATTGTTTTCGGTTTCGAGTGGCAATTCAGTGAGCGTGCCGTGAATCGCCATCACCCTGATAGCATTTGTATTGGTACGACGCACGGTTACGGTATCACCGGCGCCTTCAATGCTGTGACCGAGGATATCGAAACCGACACCGACATTGCCGACCGAGGCAGGTGCGAATGCCCTTGCAACCACAGCACTCATAACTTCGCTCCCAGATGCGCTGCCACTCGCAACACGTCGGCATACACGCCTGCAGCCGTGACTTCGGGCCCCGCGCCCGGGCCTTGCACTACCAGAGGATTCTTCTGGTAACGCCGCGTGGTGAATTGCACGATATTGTCGGTCGGTTTCAGGCTGGCAATCGCATGTGATTTATCCAATGCCATTACCGACACTTTTGCCATGCCGTCTGAATTCAAACTAGCGACGTGACGCAGCACCTTGTTTTCTTTTTCTGCGGCCTTGAATCGTTGCAGCATATCGGCATCCATTTCATTGATTCGTGCGAAAAACTCTTCGCGTGATAAATTTTGCAGGAACGAAGGCACCAGACTCTCGATTTCGACTTGTTCCAGACTCAGGGCATGGCCCATTTCGCGGGCCAGGATCACCAGTTTACGCGCAACATCGACGCCGCTTAAATCGTCGCGCGGGTCTGGCTCGGTATAGCCCAGTTCACGTGCCTGCATCACCAATTGCGAAAACGGCTGCGTGCCATCGTAGCTGCCGAATAGCCAGGACAAGGTGCCGGAGAAAACGCCATCAATGGCCTGCACTTCGTCGCCGGTATCGAGCAAATCACGCGTGGTCTGGATAATCGGCAAGCCGGCACCGACCGTGGCTTCATAGCGGAAACGTGCGCCGCTATGTTGGCAGGCTTCGCGGATGGCTTGGTAACGCGCGAAATCACCGCTGCCGGCCTGCTTGTTTGGCGTAATCACATGGATACCTTGTTGCAACCACGAGGTATAACGCGACGCCACTTCGGTATTCGAGCTGCAATCAATCAGCATGCAATGCGGGCCGCGCAGGCTTCTCAGATGTTCACCAATGGTATCGAGGTTCACTGGTTCGGCCGCAGCCAATTGCCCGGAGACATTATTTAAATCCAGACCGGTGTCGCTTAATAACATGCGGCTGGAATTGGCGATGGCAGACAAGCGCAATTCGATATTGGATTCTTTCAGCAAACGTTTACGGGTCGCTTCGAATTGTTGCAGCAGAACCCGCCCGACATTGCCCGGGCCAATCAAGCCTACCGAAATCGTCAAGGCCGACAAATAGAAACCGGCATGCACGGCACGCAGCGCACGCGCAATATCACTGGCGGCCACCGCGACCGAAATATTCCGTTCCGAAGAACCCTGTGCAATCGCGCGCACATTCACGCTGGCACGGGCGAGGCTATCGAATAAACGACTGGCAATGCCATGCGTGCCCACCATGCCATCACCGACAATCGCCAGCACCGCGACTTCTTCTTTCGCATCGATATCGGCGATTTGTCCGAGTTGCAATTCACGAGCAAAAGTATCGCGCAGGGTTTTGACCGCAGCGGCGCGATCATTCAGGCGAACCGTACAACAAATGGAATGCTCACTCGATGCCTGCGAAATCATCACGACCGACACATCGGCTTTATGTAGCGCTGCGAAAACACGTTCGGCAGTGCCGGGCACCCCCATCAAACCGGTGCCTTCAATCGTGACAAGGGCAAGATCGGTAATCGCACTCACGCCTTTTACCGGTGGTTGCGTACTCGGTACTTTTGAAATCACGCTGCCGGGATGTTCCGGCTTGAAGCTGTTGCGGATACGCAAGGGAATATTCGCTGCCATCACTGGTTGCAAACTTCTCGGATGCAAAACCTGTGCGCCAAAATAGGCGAGCTCGCAAGCTTCTTCAAATGACAGGCTCGGCACCCATTCGGCCTCGGGCACCAAACGCGGATCGGCCGATAGCACGCCATCAACATCGGTCCAGATCGTGAGTTCTTTTGCCGAAAATAATTTGGCGAAAATCGCGCCCGACCAATCGCTACCATTGCGCCCGAGTACGCGTGCCTTGCCGTCTTTGTCACTGGCGATAAATCCGGTGACGATAATGCGCTTGGCGTCGTGCGGTACTTGCCAAGCTTTTAATTTTTTCGCACTCGAGGCCCAATCAATATCGATACCGAGATTATTGTCGTCGTGTATGACCAGTACTTTGCGGGCATCGAGATAATCGGCTTGCTCGCCAAGCGAAACCAGGTGCGCGTGCAATAAATACGCCGACCAGACTTCACCCAGACCTTGTATCCATTCAAATGCCGTTTCCGGCAATGATTTCAGCAGGGAAAGTGCCTGCAGCACTTCGCGCAGGCGCTCGCTCTCTGCATCAAAAAAAACATCGGCTTGTTGACGATTGTCTTTCAGCAAAGCATCGGCTGCATCACGATGGCGTTTCAGCATGTGATCCAGCAAAGCCTGCCATGCATCATCCTGCGCCGCTGCCAGTTGTGCGCAGCGAATCAGATTGTCGGTAGTGCCTTTCAAGGCCGAAACAACGGTGACCTGGGTAGTGAATCCGGTTTCAGCCAGCAATAATCGGGCCGCATGCGCAATACGCGTGGCGTCGGCCATGCTGGTGCCGCCAAATTTGTGCGCAAGGATTGAAGAAGCTGCTGCTGACATGGTGAATCTCCTACGGGTTAGAACACCGCGGAGATTATCCCCGCGCTGCTCGCGGGGCGGGGGTTGAACTAGAGGTTCATTCCACGCACCACGAATACCGGCAACCGGTAGTTGTAGTGGTGGTGGTAATGAGCGAGGACATCGGGCATATAGCCGCGGAACCGGAGCGGTTCGCAAGGGCGTTAGCGGAGATGTGGTTTTCTAAGTTCATGGCCTGACTAGACCGCATCGGCAGGGGGCTTGTCAAGTCAGGGTCGCCAATTAGTGCAAAGGTGTAAACTACGGCCATGAATATTTTCAAGATTTTTACCCTCGAAGCCGCCCACCGCCTGCCAAATGTCCCGGCTGGTCATAAATGTGCGCGTCTGCATGGCCATTCGTTTCGGGTCGAATTGCATCTCGATGGTCCGGTCGATCCGCATACTGGCTGGGTGATGGATTTTTCCGAAGTCAAAAGCATCTTCAAGCCGCTTTACGAGCAACTCGATCATCATTATTTGAATGATATTCCCGGGCTGGAAAATCCGACCAGCGAAAATCTGGCGATCTGGATCTGGAACCAGACCAAGCCCTTGATGCCCTTGTTATCCGAAGTGGTCGTGCATGAAACCTGTACGGCGGGCTCGCGTTATACAGGCAAATAATCCGTAGGGGCGCTGCTTGCTGCGCCCATGG
>JBOHYH010000158.1:0-9130 GCA_050737775.1 Arenimonas sp. | reverse complement strand
GAACGATTATTTCCGGCTCGGCAATTTCATCAAGTGCAACCCGGCCATCAAGGAAGCAAGCGACCGGGAAGCATTGCTGAAAGCCATTGCCGAGGACAGAATTGATGTGCTCGCCACCGATCACGCTCCACATACTCTGGCCGAGAAACAACAAGCTTACGACAA
Source organism: Arenimonas sp. (assembly GCA_050737775.1). GTDB lineage: Bacteria > Pseudomonadota > Gammaproteobacteria > Xanthomonadales > Xanthomonadaceae > Arenimonas. Next base: position 8,965 of record JBOHYH010000158.1, on the reverse strand, counting down.
GGCGCCGTCGGGCCTGCCCTTGGTGCAGGACTTTCTGGTCTGCGCATTGCAGAAAGTTCGCGATGGCCATTTCAGCCTGCCGCATCTGATCCAGAAAATCTGTCACAACCCTGCCCTGCGCTTTGGTATACAGGAACGCGGTTTTTTACGTGAAGGTTTTTTTGCCGACCTGGTGATTGTCGAACCCAATGGCGGCACCGATGTCACACGCGAAAAAGTGTTGAGCAAATGCGGCTGGTCACCTTTTGAGGGCGAACATTTCAATGCCAAAGTGTCAGCGACCTTTGTGAATGGCGAGCTTGCATACGACGGCGCAAAACTGGTCGGTGTACCGCAGGGACAACGCCTGAGGTTTTTACGATGAGATTATTGCCGTTAACGGCAATCATGGCGGGATTGACCGCATGTGCAGGTAATACCGACATGAAACCAGTCACTGCGCCAAGCACTCAGAATCGATTTATTGAAATACCCTCGAGTGCAACGCAGGGCAGCCTGGTGGTTGGCCGAGTACCTGCAGGTAGTAGCGTTGAAATTCTGGACGAATTGCCAGAAGCCGCAACGAACAATTCGGCGGCGACCAGTTTAAAAGTCGCAAATAATGGACGCATAGTTTTCGGCATTGGCCGTGATGAAACCAGCACGAAAGTCCTGCATATACGTTTTGCAAATAACGAAGTTGCTCATCGAAAACTTGTGATCAGCACTCGCCAATTCAATATTGAAAACATTAATGGCGTGCCGGAAAGCACCGTCAACCCATCACCGGAAATTGCCGCACGCATTGACCGCGAACAAGCCGAAGTGGTCACTACACGCTTGCGAAATGATAACCGCAGCGACTTCGATACAAAATTTATATGGCCGATAGAAGGCCGTGTCAGTGGCGTTTACGGAAGCCAGCGCATCTACAATGGCACGCCTAAATCCTGGCATTCCGGACTCGATGTTGCCGCAGCACTGGGTACTCCGGTGAAGGCACCAGCCGGTGGAATCGTTACTTTCGCAAAACCGGATTTATACCTGACCGGAGGTACCGTTCTGATCGATCACGGCATGGGCATCAGTTCGAATTTTCTGCATTTGTCACGGCTGGATGTAAAAGTCGGTGATCGCATCGAACAAGGCCAGATCATTGGTCTTGTCGGCATGACAGGACGCGCTACCGGCCCACATATGCATTGGGGCATGAATTGGCTAAAGGTTCGGATTGATCCGCAATTATTGCTACCTGCTCAGCCCTGATGTTGCCGTCTTGGAGCGGTATTTGCCGCGAAGAACTGGCAACCACAATCAAAAACCATCGCAGACCGGCCGGGCCCAGAGGGCCCTCATACGGTACATCTATCGCGAACTGAGCTCGCTCCTACATCATGCTTTCGGCGGCTGACTCAGCAATTTCAATACCATCAGGATTACCGCACCGGCACCCAGCAACAATATCGACCACAAAATAATACTGCGCCAATCGGTCGGTGCTCTTCCGATGTCTTCCATATTGCCAATCACTTTTGCAGCTTTACCCAAACTGGCTTCGGTCGGTTTCCAGTCTTGTCCTTTATTTTGCTTGACCTGATTAATCAATATATCAAGTGGATACTGATCACGCTGTGCTTTCATGCTACCGGCTGCAATGACGTAAGGCCCTGCCCCGTGAGTGAGCAAAAGAAATTGTTCCGGGCGATATGAAAACTTCAGGACCGGCGCTTCAGTGATATCGGTATTCGATTCGATACGCCAATAACGCACCCGTGTTGATTGAACACTGCTCGCTTCATTGTCCATCGATACACCGGCAGCACGCAGTCGAAATACTGTCAGACTGCTTTGTGGCTGCCAGTAATCCAGCTCGTTCTGACGCGCCGAAACGGAAAATTGCGCAATCGAGTTGGTATTCATCAGTTCAATATTGAATTGTTCTGGAGAAATACGCGCCGGCAATTCGTAGACAAAAGCACGACCATCTTTCTTGAGATAGGCGGCCTGCAGCCATCGCAGTGGTGGCGACCTGACAATACCAAACGGCCGTTGCTTCAATTTGAAGCCGCTAATCATCAAACCTGCGGGAGCATCCAGACTTTGTACTCGTAAATATTTTGCTGTGTTTCCCGGCAATTCCACCATCAACCGCTGTAGCCGTTGTCCGTCCTGTTGCAGTGACACAATCGACGCCGTATTCAAGTGCTGCCATTGCTGTAAATCCTGGCTGGACTGAACTACCAGCTGCGCGTTGAAATCGCTTGCCTTTTCGGAAAGCTGAACTTGCAAGGCTTCAATGGCCTGATCGTCCGCAGCCACCTCGATAATCCAGTCATGCGATTCGATGGCCGAAGGCTGGTTGGCGAAATCGGCATCGAGACTCAAGTCGCCTTCTGCACTGCGTTGCACATGCAGTTTCAGCATGTCCGGATTTTGACTTGCCTCTTTCGGCAGGGAAAACATTTTTGCCTGCACCCAGGTTGCGGGTAAAGGACCGTAGGAAGTAGGCATCGGGCCAAAAGGCAACGCCTCGCCAGCAGCATTGAATGCTGCCAGATCCGATAAATCATTTTTTTGAATGATGCGATAAATTTCTTCATTCAAACTGATTGAGTAGGCGCCCTCGCCTTGAGCGATGACCGGCCACTGTTGTGCATAGTCAGAAGAGCTGGAAGCCGCAGCGGTACCCACCAGCAACATCCCCAACATCAGGCCTCGAAGTTTCATGCTTCCTCCTTCTGCTTGGGTGGTTGCGGCGCAAAGTAACCAACGCCCACCAGCAATAATCCAACTGCCAGACAAGACACGATGCCCGGAATATTTGCCATGTATTGACGGTCTACCAGTATCAATTTACCCAATACGACGAGCATCAATAGGCCGCCCCCCATCCACTGTTTGCGATCACCACGACGCGAACCAAGAATCAGGCCGCTGACACCGAGCAAACTCCAGACTATCGTTAAACTGGCATGTGCCAGACCCGAATTCAGCATCATTGCATTCCACGGCACGTTATAAAGATGATGCACGGCGCGTAATGTTGCCATCGTGACAAAAACAAAGCCGACATAAGGCCAGAGCTTCAACAATGCCTGCATATCGGGTTTTTCATCCCGAATATAGGCAGCAAACAAAGCGGCACCTGCCAGCAAACTCAATTCCAGCGGATTGATAATCGGCACATACATTACCGGTGCAGAATTTCCTTCCAGGAACAGACCGACAATCCAGGCACAAGCAAGCAAGGCAAACGCCGGGGTGAACCAGGCAGGATCATAACTATGGAAACGATTCTGCATCGGCCAGGCGAACAAACCAGGCATGCGCCACAGGCCGAATGTCATCAAGGCTATCGGCAGACAAATTGCCGGTGCATACCAGCCTTGCGCCAGGTTCCAATGAGTGTCGACCTGATAATGCCATTGCAGGCTAAACGCCAATGCAGCCGACCACAGCAATACGACATGCATGAAACCACCGGCACGCGATGATTGTGCCGTTTCGTCATTCGCTTCACGCCACAACGCATAAACACTGACGGCCAGGAATGCAGCCCAATACGCCCAGGTCGGCATCATCAGCGGAGCACTGAATTCATCGGCAGCAAACAGAACGAATATTGGCGCACCCAGGATGGCGAAAGCTGCCATTTTTTTCATGGCTGACCAATCGAGCCTGCTTTGCAAGAGCGTGGCAATCAAGATGGTGACCGAGAAATACAAGATCGCGTATTGCCAGATTCCGATGCCGCGATCGGCAATATCGAAATCATGCAACATGGCACCAAACCACCACATGCCTGCCCACAGGAACAACATCACCGGCATTGCTTTGCTAGTACTCAAGCGTTTGAAAGCCAGACTCAGCAAGAAGCCGGAAATAGCGATAATGAATGCACCCAAATAATGCGGATTCAATATCAGTTGTTCCAGATCACTGGAGTTGTAGGGTTCGTTAAATACCGAGACCATAAATGAACCGGCGGCGAGTAATTGAAGCAACACGCCTGTGACAATCGGCAATGTGCGTTTTTGACGCAACCCAATCCAGGCAACGCCGACGCCTTCCAGAGCCCATACCGTCGCTGTGGTCGCTGCCGAGAATGCCAGGGGCACTGCAAGCGTTGCAAAGCCCAAGGCAAGAGCTCCATAAGCCTCTGCAAGAAGGCGCTCATTTTTACGGCGATGCAGAAAATACACCAGTCCGCCATAAATCATCGAAATAACCAGTGCGCTGAAAGCCAAAGCCAATTGATTATCTTCAAGCAATTTTGCCTGCAGCGGGAACGCGAGCAACGGCGTGCCGAATACGAGCGTACCGTCGACCCAGGGTTTGCGATATTCGGTTTGTTTGATGACGTACAACAAGCCAATGGTGGTGTAGAAAATAAAGAACAGAATCAGGAACGGCTCGACGGTATTGAATAATTCCGGTTTGTAATATTTTGCACCCCAGGCCGTGCCGACACCGAAGGTGAAAACAAAGCCCATCAAATTCAAGACGCGCCAGGATTTTCTCCAGGCAATGGCAAACACGGGGGTATTCAATACGGCGTAATAACTAAACAAGGCGATGTGATTACCGCTACCGGTAGAAATAAGCACGGGTGCGAGATAACCACCGAGGAAGCCGAGCACAGCAATCCACATCGTGTTTTGCAATACCGCAAGCAATGCGGCGCCTGTGACAAGCACCACGATCAAGCCAAAGCTAAGGCCAGCGGGTAGCAAATTAAAGTATTTATAGGCAGCGAAAATTGTCAGCATCAACATGCCAATCGCACCACCCTGCAAACTCAGGCCGAATGCCGGATTACGTTCACGTTCGCGCCAGCCAAATGCCAAGGCAGCAAGCGACGCCACTGCAATCATGATCAGGCGATATTCAATCGGGAAGGTGAAATAACCTTGCACGTAGGCGTAACGCAATAGCGCAGCAACGCCGAAGAACAACACCACGACGCCAACTTTTACCGGCACATTACCTTCGGTAAACCAGCGCTTCACGGTACCGGTCAAACGCTCGTCCCAGGACGGCTCTCTGGATACCGATGTAAAGGTGACATCCGGCGAACTCGATTGTGGAATTTGCGGCGATTGAAGCGGCGGCGGCACTCTCGGCGCTGGCGCCAGTGTTGGTGCCGCAGGCGTTGGATCCACGCCGGTGAACACGGCACGATTGGGCACATTGGCTTTTTCTGCCATCAACGGCGGCGGTGTTCTTGCCGGTATGACTGGCGCGGCTGTAGCTGCGTCTGGTGCCGCTACTGGAGGAATACTTGCTGGTGCTGGTGCGGGTTTTACACTGCTTGCAGCAGGCGCCACCGGCGCAGATTCTTTCAACTTTGCATTGAGCTGGTCACGCTCGGCCGCCATTTTCCGGAAAGCATCGCGGGCCTGCATCAATTCGGCTTCAAAACCATCAAGGCGAGAGCGAAGCTGACTCATGGATGCCAACAACCAGCCAATAAAGAATCCGGCCGCCCCGCCAAGTACCCAGCGTTCCTGCGACAAAACAGCCCCGACAAACAACGCGATAAAGCCAATTAACCAGTTCATTGAGAACCCATGATTATTGAGACAGGCTGAGTCTAGCGGTTTGTGAAGACTTTATGAACGCAAAAGGCCGGTCTATGACCGGCCTTCGTTTAAGTATCGGCAAACAATACCGAAAGTGGGAGCTCAATAGCCTCCAGGCACACCCTTGCTTGCTATGGCGACAGCATTATGTGGATGCAAACTCTCGAAATGCGATGCCTGGACCCAGAAGTCCTGAATTCGACTATCCAAATTCAGTGCCGATTGAAGACGGCGTGCGGCGTCTTCACAGAACATCAGGTTTTGTCCATTCAGGCGAGCAAAGGCTTGTTCGTCTTCGCGTTTTACCGCAGCTTGCACCGGCGTTTTCAATGCACCTTCAATCGTGTCGATCAATTCCACCCATGGAAATTGCAGAAAGTCCTGCGAGAGTTTTACTTTGACTTCAGCGATGCTGCGCTGGCTATGCGGCGTCGCCATAATGCCCTGCTCGCTTCCCAGCCAGCTCAACACCTGCTGATAATCCAGATTACTATCCGGCGAAAAATCCTTGCCGAATTGTTCCTGAATCAACTGCCGCGCCAAGGCTGCGGAACATGGACAGGTACTGGAATACGCTGCATCGAGACCAAGCTCAAGTGAAAATTGATGTTTATCCATCACGCCCGTAATGCGAACCGGATAAGACTTCCAACCACTGTTGTCGGTAACCAATGCCGGGCGACGCACCATATAGTCAAAACGAATACTCAACTTTGCCTGATCCGACAGATCGGCATGCGAATCCAGAAAGTCCTTCAATATATGGCGAATACTTTGTGGTGTTATTGCCTCAGCCGACAGGTGCCGATCAACATGCAGATACAAACGCGACATGTGAATGCCACGCACATCAGGGCGATTCAAATTCACGAAGGCATTGACGCGAGCGCCACTGGTCACAACGCGACCGTTCGGATCGAAAACTGACACCGGCATTTCCATATCGCCCATGCCCACCCAGTCGAGTACGCCGGCGACTGCAGGCTTCACTTCATTGGCAACATCGGGCATTACGCGGGCAAGGCTTTCGTGTGAGGTAGGTACCATAGGTATTCCGAACAGGATATTTTCTTCAGCTTAAATGGGGACGAGTGCAGCTTTCGTCAAGATGTCGACATTTTATCGCGGCTGCGTGACAGCCGCACGCCATGCCCGCCATAAATGCTTCACTGCCGACACATTCGCAAAACCTTTACCCGCGATCAAATTGGCTAGCCTGGCCTTATCAAACCGCATTCTGGCGCTACGAAACAAGGGTCCAGCGACCTTGTCGAGCAAGACTGAATCCAGTTCAGCTGCCCAATCCTGCAACAGTCCGTTCTGGCCAATGGAGGCCAATTGCGCCGCATTGACTGAATGCCGCGCCATTAAATGCATGGGAATCCTGGCCTGATCTTCGGTCGACAGGCCATGTGGCAGACGATGCAATAAACAATGCACGGCAAATATTTCTTTCGAGCTGGATTTTTTTGCATCGAACAAGGCATCTTCTATTTGCAGAACCGCAGACGCAAACGGCAATAAATTCGCTACCGCCTGTTCGGTATTACCGGCACGTTCCGCCGTTGTTTCGATCACGGAAAACAGGCTTGACGATAGCGCCGACCAGGGCAATGGCACATCAGGCAATGCTTGCGTAATGGGGTGGCGCGGCTGCCCATTCGACAATCGCTGAAATTCGTCGGCCCACCAGGCGGTTTTGATTTCCGTGACATGCGCATCGCTGAGTTCAAACAAAGTGTGCTTCAACTCATACAGCAAAGCACCCCAGACATGGAACAACAATTTATCGGAAGTCCGCACAAATACTTCGGCAAACTGCATTTCCGGTTCGCGTGCATACCATTTCGCAACGAAATGCTGCAAACCTTCCTGATCCGAATCACTCATACCAGCAAGGTACCCACATTGAGCAGATCTAATGGCGCTGCTGCCATCACGTCCGCTTTCCAGGCTTTCGGATCATCATGGGCTTCACGATAACCCCACAAAGCGGCAACCGACTTCATGCCGGCATGTCTCGCAGCCAACACATCGCGTTCATCATCACCGACGTAAATACAATCGGCTGCCTGCACGGCGAGTAATTCACAGGCATGGAAAAGTTGATCGGGATCGGGTTTCTTGCGAGGCAAGGTATCGCCACCAATCAATACCGCAGTTCGATGTGTCCAACCCATGCTGTGCACGACTTCCCTGGCAAGATAAAAAGGTTTGTTGGTCACGATACCCCAGCGTGAACCACTTGCTTCGATCGCGATAAGCACCGTCTCTATATCAGCGAATGGCGTGCTGTATTTTGCAACTGCCTCCTGATAGCAATCCAGAAACGGTTGCAAATATTGCAGACGACTTTCTTCATCCAATGCCGGAAACGCCACAGCCAACATCGCGCGCGCACCTTTCGAAACGACCGGGCGGATTTGAGCGAGACTCAATGCAGACTTTCCGGTTTGCTGCACGATGACATTCAAGGCATTCAGCAAATCGACTGCACTATCGACCAAAGTGCCATCCAGATCAAACAGGATGACGGGCGCCATTTCAATTTCGCTCATGGTTTTCATGATGTTTTTTGGGCAGTCATCAAATAATTGATGTCGGTTCTAGCATTGACCCAGGCTTTTCCACTCATCGGATTGTAGGCCAGGCCGCTGATATCGAGAACATTGAAACCTTCCGCACGACACCAGGTCGCAAGTTCCGAAGGCTTGATGAACTTCTGATATTCATGCGTGCCTTTCGGTAGCAAGTTAGCAAGATATTCGGCACCCACAATGGCCATCGCGAAAGCGGCAGGGGTGCGATTCAGGGTCGAGATAAACAACTTCCCATCAGGCTTCAACAATTTTTCACATGCTCGCAAAATCGAGGATGGATCGGGAACATGTTCCAGCATTTCCATACAGGTAATGGCATCGAATTGCCCGGCCATTTCTTCGGCCAGGGATTCCACCGATTGCCATCGATAATCCACTTTTACATTCGACTCGTACAAATGCAATTTGGCAATTTCGATGAGCTCGGCAGCCAGATCCAGCGCAATCACCTCGGCGCCTTCGCGAGCCAAGGCTTCACTCAACAAGCCACCACCGCAACCTACATCGAGGACCTTTTTGCCTTTCAGCGGCACTTGCTTTGCCACGTAGCTCAAACGGGCAGGATTCAGATGATGCAAGGGCTTTTGCGGCCCGTTTTCATCCCACCAGCGATTCGCCAGGGCGGCAAACTTGTCGATCTCGGCACGACTGACGTTTTCGGTATTCATTTTCGATCCTTCAAAATAAAGATTTTCCGTAGGAGCGCCTTTAGGCGCGACACAAACAATCCCAGATATTCCGCGCCAAAAGGCGCTACAACCAAACACATTAAAAACGTTGAACCCAATGTTTGACTGTTTGTTT
>JBOHYH010000157.1:0-5605 GCA_050737775.1 Arenimonas sp. | reverse complement strand
GATTTTGATGCAGCAGGGCAGTGCTTCAGCCGGTGGATTGGGCGGTGGTGCGTCTTCAACTGTGTTTGGTTCGCGTGGTTCGTCGAACTTTCTTTCAAAGTCCACCCGTAATCTTGCCATTGCATTTTTTGCGCTGAGTCTGTTCATGGCGTGGAAAATTAGCCACGAAAACAAGGCCCCCGTAACGGGTGGTGGCGTTATTTCGGCTGAACAGGCAGCACAAAAAGCGCCGGCTTCGGAAGTACCTCAAGCTCCGTCGCTTTCGCCTACGACTGCAAAACCAGAACCTGCACTTCCAAGCGTCGTGCCAGCGGCGCCAGTCGCCGTGCCTCCAGCAGCAACGCCTGCAGCAACACCGGAAAATAATAAAGAAGCTGCAAAACCTGTCGAACAGGGAAGCAAATAAGCTTTTGCACTGATATAATTTGTCGGCTTTGTCGCTTCGGCGGCAAAGCCACTATGCCCAGATGGCGGAATTGGTAGACGCACTACCTTGAGGTGGTAGCGATTTAGGTCGTGGGGGTTCGAGTCCCCCTTTGGGCACCATATTTGTTTCACATTAGTTATTGTTACGGACGCATCGCCGTTCAAACGAACGGCGGCATAAACGCGCTCTAGGGCGCAAAGCAGGGGACGCGAGTGCTAAGCGAATATTGGCCCATACTTCTGTTCTTGGCGGTCTCAACCGTCATTGGTATTTCATTGATGGTGCTGGGTAGCCTGTTTGGTCCGCAACGCCCATCTTCCGAAAAACTCTCTCCATACGAATGCGGCTTCGAAGCTTTTGAAGATGCCCGCATGCAATTCGATATTCGCTACTACCTGATTGCCATTCTATTTATCGCCTTCGATCTGGAAATAGCATTTGTATTTCCGTGGGCAATTATCTTCAGAAGTCTCGGCGTAGTCGGCCTGGTCGAAATGGGTATTTTCATGGGCTTGCTGGTGCTGGGCTTTGTCTACATCTGGAAAAGAGGAGCTCTCGAATGGGAGTGATTCAAACTTTCACGCGAGTGATGAACAACCCGGAGCCAATTGCTTCGGTTGACGATATTCTGCGTCCGGAAGGCGATAATCCACTGCTGGAACATGGTTTTGTTACCACCAATATCGACACTCTGGTTAACTGGGCGCGCACCGGTTCGATGTGGCCAATGACTTTCGGTTTGGCATGCTGTGCGGTAGAAATGATGCACGCTGGCGCATCGCGTCTTGATCTTGATCGCTTTGGTGTCGTATTCCGTCCATCTCCGCGCCAGTCCGATGTAATGATTGTTGCAGGAACCTTGGTCAACAAAATGGCACCGGCGCTTCGCAAGGTGTATGACCAGATGCCGGAGCCCAAATGGGTTATTTCGATGGGTAGCTGCGCCAACGGCGGCGGTTACTATCATTACTCCTACGCTGTCGTACGTGGTTGTGATCGCGTTGTGCCGGTTGATGTCTATGTACCTGGTTGCCCGCCGACTGCCGAAGCACTGGTCTACGGCATATTGCAGCTGATGAAAAAAATTCGTCGCACCAATACGATTGCACGATAAGACAGGACGCAACGAATCATGCCAGAACCTACCTTGTCACTCGCGGAAAAGCTGAAAGCGCGTTTCAGTGAAAAAGCTCTCCGCGTTATTGAAGCACGCGATGAAACAACGCTCGAAGTTGCCGCAGCCGATTTCGGCACTATCGCGAAAGCATTACGTGATGAAGAGGACTACGCATTCGATTGTCTGGTTGATGTTTGCGGTGTCGATTATTTAAGTTATGGCGACGACGAGTGGGAAACCACCGATGTTTCCTCGGAAGGTTTTTCGCGTGGTGTCGATGCAGAAGGTCCGGGTCGTTTTACCTGGGCTAATCGCCCTCGGGGTTTAGGCCCCGACAAGCGCTTTGCCGCAGTTGCGCATCTCTTGTCGATCAAGCACAACAAGCGTTTGCGCTTGCGCTGCTTTGCCCCCGATAACAGCTTGCCGATTGTACCTTCGCTGGTGGATTTGTATCCGGTAGCGAACTGGTTTGAACGCGAAGCGTTCGATCTGTTCGGTATTGTGTTTGAAGGTCATCCGGATCTGCGTCGCATTCTTACCGACTACGGCTTTGTCGGTTATCCGTTCCGCAAGGACTTCCCCTTGATCGGTAACGTTGAAGTACGTTACGACGAAGAGAAAAAGCGCGTTGTTTACGAGCCGGTATCCATCGATCCACGCGTTGGCGTACCACGTGTCATTCGTGAAGATTCGCGCTGGCAACAAGCTGCTACCGAACAGACTGCACAGGTGAAAAAATGAGCGGACTGCAGGAAATTCGCAATTACACATTGAACTTCGGACCACAGCATCCGGCCGCCCACGGCGTATTGCGTCTCGTGCTGGAAATGGATGGCGAAGTGGTACAACGTGCCGATCCACATATTGGCCTATTGCATCGCGGCACTGAAAAACTGGCTGAATCCAAACCGTACAATCAATCGATTGGTTATATGGATCGTCTCGATTACGTATCGATGATGTGCAATGAACATGCTTATGTTCGCGCCATCGAAACGCTGATGGGCCTGGAAGTGCCGGTCCGTGCGCAATACATCCGCACGATGTTTGATGAAATCACCCGTATTCTGAATCACTTGATGTGGATCGGTTCCAATGGTCTCGATCTGGGTGCGATGGCGGTGTTTCTGTATGCCTTCCGCGAACGCGAAGAATTGATGGATTGCTACGAGGCTGTTTCAGGCGCGCGTTTGCATGCTACTTATTATCGTCCGGGTGGCGTTTGCCGCGACTTGCCGGACACCATGCCGCAATACAAAGAATCACCATGGCGTAAAGGTGATGAACTCAAGCGCGTGAATGCATCCCGTGAAGGTTCTTTACTGGACTTCATTGAAGCATTTACCGATGATTTCCCACGCCGTGTTGATGAATACGAAACTCTGTTGACCGATAACCGCATCTGGAAACAACGTACCGTGGGTATCGGCGTTGTTTCGCCGGAAATGGCAAAAGCCTGGGGCATGAGTGGTCCGATGTTGCGTGGTTCCGGCGTAGCCTGGGACCTGCGCAAGAAGCAACCATATGCTGCTTACGACAAAGTGGATTTCGACATCCCGGTCGGTGTGCAGGGCGATTGCTATGATCGTTATCTGGTTCGTGTTGAAGAAATGCGTCAATCCAACCGCATCATCAAGCAATGCGTTGAATGGCTAAAGCGCAATCCCGGCCCGGTGATGACGAAAAATTTCAAGGTTTCGCCACCATCGCGCGAAGAAATGAAAGATGACATGGAAGCATTGATTCATCATTTCAAATTATTCACTGAAGGCTATTCGGTGCCGGCAGGCGAAGTGTATAGCGCCGTTGAAGCACCGAAAGGCGAATTCGGCATCTACATGATTTCCGATGGTGCCAATAAGCCATTCCGACTCAAAGTACGTGCGCCGGGCTTTGCCCATCTCTCATCAATGGATGCGATTGTACGTGGTCATATGTTGCCCGATGTGGTGGCAATGATTGGCACCTACGACATCGTGTTCGGCGAAATAGATCGTTAAGGACTGAAATAGATGAAGGCTACTGGCAATTTCGCTGCGTGTCTTGATGTCGATCCGATGGTCGCATTGACTGCGCATACGCGTGAACATATCGATCATTGGGTGGCGAAATTTCCGCCCGATCGTAAACGCTCGGCTGTGATTCAAGGCTTGATGGCTGCACAGGAACAAAATGGCGGCTGGCTCACCGATGAGTTGATGGCAGCAGTTGCAAAGTATCTGGATATTCCACCAGTATGGGCATACGAAGTGTCGACTTTCTATTCGATGTTCGATCTGGAACCCGTTGGTAAACATAAAGTCGCCATCTGCACCAATATCAGCTGCTGGTTGAACGGCGCGGAAGATTTGGTGAAGCACGCCGAGAAAAAACTAGGTTGCAAAAACGGCAGCACGACTGCCGATGGTCGCATCACATTAAAAATTGAAGAAGAGTGCCTGGCCGCGTGCGCCGGTGCGCCGATGATGGTCATTGATGGCCATTATCACGAGCGCCTGACGCCTGCGAAAATGGATGAACTCTTCGACCAATTAAAAAATATTGAGCCGAAGTAAGGACGCGACGATGGCACATCATGAACATCACGGCCCGGTTGGCCCTGCGCCTCAAGAACACAGCGTGGTTTACACCACCTTGCACTTCGACAAGCCATGGTCATACGAAAGCTATCTGAAGACCGGTGGCTATTCGGCACTGAAAAAAATTCTGACCGAAAAAATTCCACCCGAACAAGTGGTGGACATGGTCAAGCAAAGCGGTTTGCGTGGTCGTGGTGGTGCAGGATTTCCCACCGGTTTGAAGTGGAGCTTCATGCCGCGCTCGGCGCCGGGTCAAAAATATATTTTGTGCAATTCGGATGAATCAGAGCCGGGTACTTGCAAGGACCGCGACATTCTTCGTTACAACCCGCATGCGGTCATCGAAGGCATGGCGATTGCGTGTTACGCGACCGGTTGCACAAAGGCATACAACTATATGCGTGGCGAATTTCACCACGAGCCATACGAGCACTTCGAAGAAGCATTAAAAGATGCCTACGCGAATGGCTGGCTTGGTGAAAATGTGTTGGGTTCCGGTATCGATATCGACATCTGGAGCGCGCTCGGTGCCGGCGCTTACATCTGCGGCGAAGAAACCGCGATGATGGAATCGCTGGAAGGCAAAAAAGGTCAGCCACGTTACAAGCCACCATTTCCTGCGAACTATGGTTTGTTCGGCAAGCCGACCACCATCAATAACACCGAAACCTATGCATCCGTGCCTGCGATTATTCGTAACGGCGCAGAGTGGTTCTTGAATCTGGGCAAGCCGAACAATGGCGGTCCGAAAATATTTTCTGTGTCTGGCCATGTAAATAATCCAGGTAATTTTGAAGTTCGTCTGGGTACTTCGTTTGCTGATTTGCTGGCGTTGGCCGGCGGTGTTCGCGGCGGTCGCAAATTGAAAGCAGTCATTCCTGGTGGTTCATCGATGCCGGTATTGCCGGCCGATACCATGATGGCTTGCACCATGGATTACGACTCGATTCAAAAAGCCGGTTCGGGTTTGGGGTCGGGTGCCGTTATCGTGATGGACGAAACCACTTGCATGGTGCGTGCTTGCCAACGCATTGCCCGTTTTTATTACAAGGAAAGTTGTGGTCAATGCACGCCTTGCCGCGAAGGTACCGGCTGGATGTATCGCATTCTGACTCGCATCGTCGAAGGCAAAGCGACGATGGACGATCTGCATATGCTGAAAGGCGCGGCCGGACAAATCGAAGGCCACACCATCTGTGCATTCGGTGAAGCCGCCGCTTGGCCAGTGCAAGGTTTCCTGCGTCACTACTGGAATGAATTTGAATACGCCATCGTCAACAAGCGTTTCCTTGTTGATGACGAGCAGGCTGGCAACGTGGAGAAAGCTGCATGAGCGCTCAACCCATCAATCCAGTCACTCCGCCAGATTCGGTAAACATCGAAATCAATGGCGTGCCGATGATCGCGCCGAAAGGTTCGATGATCATTCACGCTGCCGATAAAGCCGGCATGGCGATTCCGCGTTTCTGCTATCACGAAAAA
>JBOHYH010000156.1:0-3716 GCA_050737775.1 Arenimonas sp. | reverse complement strand
GTGCCAATGATAGTCATGATGATCTTCCCAGTAGCCGCCCTTGCCTTTGCCTATTCCCTCCAGTGATTCGACCAATTCCAGCCCTAGGATGTATTTCGCCATCTTGTAGCCCAGTTTGCGTTCGAGCCTGACCCGGATCGGCGCTCCATGGGCAACATCGAGAATCTTGTCGTTCATGTCATAGGCCAGAATGCTTTGGGGGTGATGGGCCTCGTGCAAATAAATACTTTCGTAATATCGCTCATCGTTGTTTTCATAACTGTCGGCACAATGGAAAACAACGAATTTTGCATCGGATGTCGGTTTTGCTTGATCCAGTAATGGACCTAGGGGAGCGCCTTTCCATTTGCCGACACAACTCCAGCCTTCAACACAATCGTGCCGAGTAATTTGGGTCCGTGATGGCAATGCCCGTAATTCGGACAATGACAGCGCCAATGGCTTCTCCACAAGACCAAAAACCTTAAGCCGATAATCAACAAAATTATTGTTCAGCAATGCCAGGTATTCTGGTGTCTTGGGATTTACCGAGCCATTGGCTTTGAAATACGGTGATAGATCGGCTTCGGTAAATTCCTGGGCCAGGGCATTTTCCGGTGTAAGTGCATGAAAAGTTTTGTCGCTTAACTTGTCGCTGCTGGCCAGAACTTCCTTGAACATTTTGTTTTCACTCAAACGATCGCAACCCGCCAGCAGTGCAAAACTGCCAACCGCAAGCGTCTGCCCAAGAAAACGACGTCGATCATTATTGGACATTGGCTTTCTCCTCAAGCGGCAACGCATTTGGCACGGCAGGTTCATGAATCCGGAAACGCCCGGTAATCATCGAACGAATTTGATTGATGGGTCCGCTGACCAACACCATGAAAATATGAATCGCAATAAACGCCACCATCAATCCGGCAAAAATAAAATGCAGGGTGCGGGCTGATTGCCGGCCACCGACCAGGTCGATTAACCAACCCAGTACCGAACCCATATGTGGCGACATGCATAAGCCCATCAATACCAAGCCGGGCAGAAAAATATAAATCACCGAGACATAAGCGAGCTTTTGCAGAATATTGTAACGAACAGCCTCATCGCCTTCGGGATGCTTGAATCGCATATGGTCCCAGATAGATTTGAAGATGCCGCGCCAATCGGCTGTACTGGGATTCAAATCACGCGAATAATGCTTTGAACGCCAGGCCCAAAGCAGAAACAGCAAGCCATTGATCACGAATATCCAGGCAAAGAAAAAATGCCATAAGCGGGCATCGGCAAGATTTCGATCAGTCGGGATCGTACTCCAGCCAGGGAATCCGACGGCTATCGGTTTACCCATTTTATTATTGGAAACACCGAGTACACCGGTAGAGGTAAATTCCTTGTCGCCAATTTGCACGTAACCGATTAAATCCTTATGGGCACCATATTTGGCGCGCAACGCAAAGGCTGGCGTTTCAAACGTCGAATACTGCCCCCAATATAATTTAGGGTGTGCATTGAAAATATTCAGCCCGCTGCCGAGCAGAATAAAAAAGCAGATCACATTCAGCCAATGAGCCAGCCTGACCGGCAACCGGTGTTTATAGGTACTACGTTCATTAGCTTGCATGCCTGTCCCTCGTAAACTTGTTTCAGCCTACGCCCGATTCCCGGGCATGTTAAGTATTTTTACTCGCGATCAAGGCCGCCAGGGCGTCTTCCCGGCTGGACTTTAGATCAATGAGGGGGCGACTAGGGTAAAGAGGTGCCCACTTTTTAGATAATTCTGCATGCTCCCAGGGGGCGAACACGGCAGGCGCCGGTAACTGGGCGAGTTCAGGTACCCATTGATGAATATATTTAGCCTGAGCATCGAATTTAACAGCCTGGCTAACGGGATTGAAAATTCGGAAATACGGCGATGCATCAGCCCCTGTCCCTGCCGTCCATTGCCAGCCTTGCGTATTATTGGCCAGATTGGCATCCAGTAAGGTATCCCAAAACCATTGGGCGCCTTCCAGCCAGTGATAGCGCAAATTCTTGCAAAGAAAACTGGCGACAATCATCCGAACTCGGTTATGCATCCAGCCCGTTGCCCAAAGTTCACGCATGCCGGCATCGATAATTGGCACGCCGGTTTTGCCTTGTTGCCAGGCAGCCAGTAATTTCGGGTCGGGTTTGGCCCATTTGAAATGATCGAATTTCGCGACCAGGTTCTGATTACTGGTGTGCGGGTAATGAAACAGCAAGTGATGCGAAAATTCGCGCCAGCCCAATTCGCTGATGAAGTGCGTGACATCCTGCTCGGCCTTTGCCGGCCATTTGTGTGCACGAATGGCTTTCAGAATTTGTCTTGGCGAAATTTCACCAAAATGCAGATGTGGAGAAAGTTTCGATGATCCGATGCGATCCGGAAAATTGCGTTGTTCCTTATAGCCAATCGCAGCCCCATCAATAAAAGCTTCCAGCAAATCCTGAGCGCCCGCTTCGCCCGGCTGCCAGAATTCCCAGAAGGTGTTGTCCCATTTTATTTTTGGCAGCAACTTCAGTGAAACAATGCTTTCGGATTTTATTTTTGCGGGAACTGTCGGCAATGATTTAGGTGCAGAAGTTGGCTGGATGTTGTCGATGTTTTGCACCGCATTCTTCCAGAACGGCGTGAATACCCGATACGGATCGCCCGAGAGCGTTTTAATCGTCCACGGCTCTACCAGCAAAGCACCGTTGCAACTCTCTGCGTGTAGACCCAGCTGCTTCAAGGATTCTTTTACTGCGATATCGCGGGCAATGCAGGCCGGTTCATACAAGCGATTCCAGAACACGGCTTCCGCCTGGGTTTGCTCGATCAGTTTTTTCAGTTCGACTAAAGATGCACCGCTGCGAATAATTAGTCGGCCGCCCTTTTCTGCGACTGTTTTTTTCAAAGACTCCAAAGAGTAATGCAGCCACGATAGGCTGGCAGCGCCAGGCTGCCAGGGGTTTTCTTCTTCGGGTGCGTGGATGTAGACGAGAACCGGTGCATAACCAGCATTCAAGGCCGCTTGAATGGCCGGGTTGTCACTCAATCGTAAATCACGCCGTAGCCATACCAAGGCATTTGCCATCTGTTTTTTCCTGTTTTGTTAGGCTGATTTTACGTAGGGGCGAACGGCAGAGAATCCACCGTCCACAGAAATAACCTGCCCGTTAATCCAGCTTGCCTGATCTGAAATCAGGAAGGCGGCAAGATTGGCGGCATCGCTGGCTTGGCCATAGCGGCCGAGCGGATATTGCGCTGCGATTTGTTTAGCTGCGGCTTCATTACTCACCATGCGTTCGGTTGCTGGCGTTTGCATCAAGCCAGGCGCGATCGCATTCACACGCAATCCAATATTTGAGAAATCTGCAGCGAGGGACCTTACCAATGCCTCGATTCCGCCTTTGGCAATGGCTATTGCTGCGTGATTACTAATACCGAAAGCAGCTGCTACCGATGAAAATAAAATAAGCGAGCCGCTTTTTTTGTCTTTTTGCAGCGCACTTGCATACGCTTTACCGGTAAAAAATGCCATATCGAGATTGGCCGATAAACAGGAACGGTATTGCGCTTCACTGGTGCGAGTAATCGGAGCAATAAAAATTGCACCGGCACAATTGACGACGGCATCGGGTAATGTGCCGAAGTATTGAGCAGCTTCCTGAAGAGCAAACGCTGCTCCGACTTCGCTGGAGACATCAACGGAAATTATTTTTTCATCTGAATGCGA
>JBOHYH010000155.1:0-7316 GCA_050737775.1 Arenimonas sp. | reverse complement strand
CTTGCGGGCGACGGACTCAATTAAGCATTTGTCGCCCGCAAGCGGCCTCCTGCGGAAATTATGGCTCCCGACTCAGCCCACGCTTAATCAATTCCGATTGATACACAGCCCAACGACTATCGAAGCTTTGCCCAAGCTCCCGCAACAAGGTCCAACTGAAAATCCCGGTGTTATGGCCATCGTCGAAATGCAGTTGCACCGCGTAATTACCGACCGGTTCGATCGCGTTGATATTCACGTGTTTTTTGCCCGGAACCAGAACCCGTTGACCGGGCCCGTGACCCTGCACTTCTGCCGAGGGTGATTCCACCCGCAAATACTCGCAAGGCAGTTTGTAGCGTTCGCCGTTTTCGAAGGCGACTTCAAGCAGGTGTGACGCACGATGAAAAATAATATCAGTGGGTTTCATTTGTCACTCGATTTTCTGCGCGCACGCGGATGCGCGGCGTCATACACTTTTGCCAGATGCTGGTAATTCAGATGTGTGTAAATCTGCGTGGTCGCGATATCGGAATGCCCAAGCAATTCCTGCACACCGCGCAAATCACCGGATGATTCCAGCACATGGCTGGCGAAACTATGCCGCATCAAATGCGGATACACCCGCTTCCAGATGCCTTGGCTTTGGGCCAATTGCCGCAAGCGCAATTGCACGGCGCGCGGAGTAATGGTGCCATTTCTTCCGGGGAAAACTGGTTTGTCCAATTTTCCGGAAGACTCCTTGCGCCAGTTTTCGAGTGCTTCGCGGGCGAATTTTCCGACCGGAACAATGCGCACCTTGGAACCTTTGCCCAGCACACGCACCAGGCCATCGGCCAAATCCAGATCACGCCAATGCAAGCTGCATAATTCCGACAAACGCAGGCCCGAGGAATAAAACAGTTCCAGCATCGCGCGGTCTCGTTTGCCCAGTTCGGTATCGGTCGGCACTTCGACCAGACGCGTCATTTCATCCGGATCGAGTACCTGCGGCAGTTTTCGCGGCGCTTTCGGCGCACGAATTCCCTGTGCCGGATTGCCTTTCAATTGGCCGTGTTTCAATTGCCATTGAAACAGCGAACGGCAAGCCGACAATCTTCGCTGCAAACTTTTCGCACCCAGACCACGGCGATGTTCGCTCGCCATAAAACTGCGCAGTGCTTCGCCATTCAGGCTTTGCCAATCATGAAAACCGGCAGATGGCATCCATTCGATCAAACTCGACAAATCACGTTCATAACTTTCAGTCGTGTTGGAAGACAAACGACGCTCTATTCGCAAATGCGAAAGAAAGTTTTCGATCGTTTGTTTTAGTTTATCCATTGAACGGGATGACCAGCCTTTAGATGAATCTTAAAAAGCACCGTCATTCCCGCGCAGGCGGGAACCCAGTGACTTTGCTCTTGATGCTTAAAGCCGTCGGATCCCCGACAAGAGCATTCGGGGACGACAGATATGTTTTTAATCAAAACGCGCCAATGCCGCGACGAGAGCTTCGCTCATCAATCGCAAAAACAATGTGCCCATGCCGGGATAAAAACGATTCGCGTCCTGGCTACCGACGCATAACAAACCATGTCCACTCACGGCCAACAGCACGCACGATGCCGGCAAAAGCGGGGCATCGCGATACAACACGTCCAGTTTGTCCTGATTCAATCGTCCGCACAGCGGTTCATTGGCGGCAATAAAATCCTTGAACGGCAGCAAGGCATTCGCGCGCGTCGGCAATACTTGCCACCACTCGGCCTGCTCCAGACCGCTGACGTCCGAAAACAAAATCGCACGGATGGCATCGCCCTGGAAATCTTCGCCCAGCACCGCCACCATGGCCTTCCAGGTATCGGCAGCATTATGTGCCCGCATCAATGCCAGAGTCAGTTGATGGGTACGTACTGCCAGACGTTCATTGTCTTGCGCATTGGCAAACAATTCGTTCAAGCGACGATTCAATTCACGATTTTTATCGCGCAAGACTTCCAGTTGATAACTGGCCAGCGAGGCAGCCTTGCCTTCTTCACGCGGCACTACCAGAGACACTGCCAAATCCGGATATTGCTCCAGAAATTTGGGATGGCGGCGCAACCAGACCGCCACTTCATGCGCACTCATGCGTTCGGATTTTTCGTCTGTCGATATCACAACCACTCTCCTTCAAAAACAAAAGCGGCCGGACCGGTCATGCGAATCGGCGCGTCTTTGTTCGTCCATTCAATATGTAAATCGCCACCCGGCAAACTCACTCTTACCTTCGATTCCAGCTTGCCCAGAGAGACAAGGCCGGCAACAGCAGCACAGGCACCACTGCCGCAGGCAAGCGTTTCGCCTGCACCGCGTTCGTAAACCCGAAGTTTGATATGCGTCGGTGAAATAATTTGTGCAAAACCGACATTCACACTGTCAGGAAAATGCGGACTTGCCTGTAATGCTTTCCCGATACGTTCAAGCGGCGCACTCGCAATATCATCGACTTGAATCACCGCATGCGGATTGCCCATCGAGACCGCGACAAATTCGATAGTTTCATTATCAAGCGAGAGTTGATACGCCGGGCCCGGCTTGTCGGTAACAAATGGAATGGTCGCGGGGACAAAATCCGGCACGCTCATCAGCAACGAATAGTGCTCGTTTTCCAGGCATTGCACATCGATGATGCCGGCAGGGCTATCGAGCAGGAAATTCGCAGCCGTTGTCATACCGGCACGCTTTATCCAGGCCGCAACACAACGTGCACCATTGCCACATTGCTGGGCCAGTGTGCCATCGGAATTCAGGATTCGGTAACGGGCAATGCAATCTGGATGCTCGGATTTTTCTATCGTCAGCAATTGGTCAAAGCCCACACCAGTGTAGCGATTGCCAATAGCGCGAGCGAGTTCAGCATCTGGCAATGGCGAGCCATCTCGCAAGTCCAGCAGCACGAAATCATTTCCGGCGCCGTGCATTTTGCTAAAACGCAGGGACACGTGAACCTCAGTGACTCGATGCCGCAGGTTCTTGTGCAGGTTTTGCTTTGTCCGGATGCACCAAGGGGCCTTTGTTACCACAGGCGGCGAGCAATGCGGCGAGTGCGATGGCCAGAAGAATATTCAGCAATTTGCGAGGTATTTTCATAGCTCGAGTATAACCGGTCTGTCGTCAATGCTCACGCGAAGCCTCATAATACCCGCTGATATCGTACCGGCCTTCCCGACTCATGCCCTGGTTAGAACTTTCGCTCCGCTGCCGCGCCCATGATGAATCGCGCCTGGAACTTGCCTTGCAAGATTGCGGCGCGTTGTCAGTGTCTTTGCTCGATGCTGCCGATGCAGAAAATGAACGTGCCATTCTGGAGCCGGGCGTGGGTGAAACCCCGCTATGGCCGGAAATCATCATGACCGCGCTATTCGACGTCAATAGCAACGAAGATTTATTGCTGCAAAGTCTGGAAGCTTTCGATGCAGAACTGGATCTGAGTTCGGCGCAATTTACCCGCGTCGAGGATCAGGACTGGGAACGGGTCTGGCTCGATCAATTCAAACCGATGAAATTCGGTGAACGCACCTGGATTCTGCCCTGGAATATGGAAGTTCCGGATGAAGCAAAAGGCCAGATTCTGATTCGACTGGACCCCGGCTTGGCGTTTGGTTCCGGGACCCACCCGACCACAGCATTGTGTCTGCAATGGCTCGACAGTCTCGATCTCAAAAACAAGAACGTGCTGGATTTCGGCTGTGGCTCCGGCATTCTTGCTTTGGCCGCATTAAAACTCGGCGCAAAATCCGCCGTTGGTGTTGATAACGATCCACAAGCCCTGATTGCGACGCATGACAACGCCGAGCGCAATGAAGTCGGCAAAAAGTTGAACGTGTATTTGCCGGAAGATGAACCAAAGGCCATCTATCCGATAGTCGTTGCCAATATTCTGGCCTCGGCACTGGAAAGCCTTGCTGGGTTGTTGGCGGAACGAACACAGGAAAACGGCGTGATTGCACTTTCGGGAATATTGAAGGGACAGGAAACCGCTTTGCTGGATCAATACTCGCAATGGTTTGACGATTTGCAGGCCACGCAACTCGATGACTGGATGCGCATTACCGGACGACGCAAATCCTCATGAAAAAAACATCGCCCAGCTTTATCGATGAACCCATCGTTGTCACCCGTTCGCATCGATGGCGCTGGGCTGCGCTCGCTTTGATACTGGCATTGGCATTATTGTTGCAAATCGTCATTGCCGATCGTGTTCGTCTGGCGACAGATCCCGTCTGGCGCCCGCGCCTGGAAATGCTTTGCGGCGTTTTGCAATGCTCACTCCCCGCCTGGAGTGAACCAAAAGCATTCCATGTCACCTCACGCGACATTCGTCCGCATCCTTCGGTACCGAATGCCCTGTTGCTCACGGCCAGTTTTCGAAATGATGCTGCATTCGCACAAGCCTGGCCGCAGCTCGAAGTGGCACTCACTGACCTGGAAGACCAGCCATTGGGATTACGACGCTTTGAAGCGCGCGAATACCTGGGCAACGAACCCGGTAGCCCGATGATCATGCCGGGACAATCAGCCAGCCTGACTTTGGAGATCATGGATCCGGGCAAACATGCGGTCGCTTTTCGTCTTGAATTCCATTAAGTGAATTTAGCGACAAGTTCTGTTTGGCGATTTAGATTCACCCTGCAAGTAGTTGATTCATTGATGCGAAATTAAGCATCTCTGCAATAAAGCGCGAGTGATCCGCAAAATTGGAAAAATATTTTTGTTAATACCCGTTCTGTGCAAATTTCTGGGCTAAAATCGCCCTCCGCCGTGAAACCTGGATGGCGTGCCCGCAAGGAAGCGGTTTTTTCAAGATTTTCTTTTTTGCGGAGTTTTCTTTTGAACGTGCCACCCGCTTTACGCGCAGAACCTGCACCCGCGAGCCAGCCGCAACCCGCTTTACGCGAATACGTTGCCAAAGCCGTACGACGTTATCTGCACGACATGAATGGCGCCGACGTGGAAGATCTGCACGATGTGGTATTGCGCGAAATTGAAACCCCGCTGTTACACGAAGTCATGCGCCATTGCGACGGCAACCAAAGCCGCGCCGCCGATATGCTGGGCATGAATCGCGCCACTCTGCGCAAAAAATTGAAAGATTACGGCTTGGCGTAGCTTGGGCCTAGGCCCAACAAGATGCTTGCCACCATCTCTACTTGGACATTGCGATAATCGGTTAAGAGCATCGGGCTAGCCCCAACAAGATGCTTGCCACCATCTCTAACTTGGATATTGCGATAATCGGTTAAGAGCGTCGGGCTAGCCCCAACAAGATGCTTGCCGCCATCTCTACTTGGACATTGCGATAATCGGTTAAGAGCGTCGGGCCGAGGCCCGACCTACGTCATCGGTACGCTATAATTCGCGCCTCAATCGAGGTGCTCCCATGTCTTCCATACGTCTGCCCGTTCGCCGGGCCCTGCTATCTGTTTCCGATAAAACCGGCCTGCTTGAATTGGCACGCGCACTTGCTGCATTGAATGTGCATCTACTCTCGACGGGTGGCACTGCAAAAACCCTGCGTGAAGCCGGCATTGCGGTACAAGACGTCAGCGAAGTGACCGGCTTTCCGGAAATCATGGATGGGCGCGTGAAAACCCTGCATCCGAAAATTCATGGCGGCCTGCTTGGCCGTAGTGGTACCGATGATGCCGTCATGAAAGAACACGACATCACGGCCATCGATTTGCTGATCGTTAACTTGTACCCATTTGCGGCCACGATTGCAAAACCCGATTGCAGTTATGACGATGCAGTCGAAAATATTGATATTGGCGGCCCGGCGATGTTGCGCGCAGCGGCAAAAAACCATGAACGCGTCAGTGTTGTCGTCGATCCGAATGATTACACCTCGCTGATCGTTGCACTGCAACAGGGCGGCACCGATATTGCAATGCGGCGGACGTTCGCGGCAAAAACCTACGCCCACACCAGCGCCTACGACGGCCAGATTACACAATGGTTATCGGCACGTGCCGCTGACCCTCAGACACCGGAAACCTGGCCGCACACTTTGCATCTTTCACTGGATCTGGCATCGGGCTTGCGTTACGGCGAAAACCCGCATCAACGTGGCGCGCTTTATCTTGAAAAAAATGCCGGCAGCGGCATTGTCGCTACCGCAAAATTTTTGCAAGGCAAGGAATTGAGCTACAACAATCTTGCCGATGCCGATGCCGCGCTCGAATGCGTCAAGGTTTTCGAGCAACCCGCCTGCGTGATCGTGAAACATGCCAACCCTTGCGGTGTTGCGGTATCGCATGATTTGTTCAGTGCCTACGACCGTGCATATGCCGTCGACCCCACATCGGCATTCGGCGGCATCATTGCATTCAATCGCGAACTCGATGCGAAAACCGCTGCTGAAATTCTGCAAAGACAATTTGTCGAAGTGGTTATCGCCCCAAGTATTGCTAGCGATGCCTTGCCATTGTTTGACAAAAAAGCGAATGTCCGCGTACTGGCCTGTGGTGAACTGCGAAACGAACAGCACGCTGCAATGGAGTACAAACGCATCGCCGGCGGTTTGCTCGTACAGGATGCCGATACCGATTCACTGACGGCCAGTGATTTGAAAATCGTCAGCGCACGTTCGCCATCTGCGAGTGAAATGCAGGATTTACTGTTCGCCTGGAAAGTCGCGATGTTCGTCAAATCCAATGCCATTGTTTATGCGAAAGACTTGCAGACCGTGGGCATCGGCGCCGGACAAATGAGTCGTGTCGTCAGTGCAAAAATCTCGTCACTGAAAGCAGAAGAAGCCGGCCTTGTCGTGCCAGGTTCGGTCATGGCCAGTGATGCCTTCTTCCCGTTCCGTGACGGCATTGATGCCGCTGCAAAATCCGGTATCCGCGCCGTTATTCAACCCGGCGGTTCGATGCGGGATAACGAAGTCATTGCTGCGGCCGACGAGCACGATATAGCGATGGTCTTTACCGGACGCCGACATTTCAAACATTAACACCACGCTCGATTGTGACGGCATCACAATTGAGCTATGTTGAACCACCTTCAACCGATAATCGACGAGAACACCATGACCTCACTTTATTTGAAACCAAGCGGCAGCAAGCTTGCCGATCTCATCGACAACGATTTGCTCTGCATGCAGAACGTGATGGAAGAGGAAAACTCGAATGATCGTGATTACTTCATCGATCTGGCCACTGTCGACATGCTAAAAAATGCCGGTGCTTCGGAAGGTTTGCTTGATGCGCTGACTAATGCGATTGGCGAATCTGAAGGTATCGATGTCGAGTGGAAGTGATTCGATTATTTTGCATCACTCATGAAAAACGCCGGGCTAGCCCGGCGTTTTT
>JBOHYH010000154.1:0-1036 GCA_050737775.1 Arenimonas sp. | reverse complement strand
GTGCAGTTGGAGCTCGCGCAGACGACTTACATGGACGAAGAAAGCCTTCAATACGACGATGTGAAAGCTGGGCATGTGCAGGCCGTGATACGGAAATTCTTCGACTCGGTTCTATAGGGTGCGCGTGTCGCGCACCGGTGCGCCATAGGCGCACCCTATAAAATTAAATTTCCAGACTCGCCATATCGCCCTTCAATTCCAGCCAGGCTTTGCGATCACTCGCGCGTTTCTTCGATAGCAACATATCCATCAGCGACTTTGTTTCAGCGGCATCATCTACCGTGAGTTGCACCAAGCGTCTGGTATCGGGATGGATGGTAGATTCCCGCAATTGCGAAGGATTCATTTCACCCAGGCCTTTGAAGCGCGTGACATTCACCGCGCCGCGCATTTTCTCTTTCTCGATTCGTTCAAGCAAAATGCGTTTCTCTTCTTCGTCCAGCGCATAGAAAACCTGCTTGCCCACATCGACGCGGAACAGCGGCGGCATGGCGACAAAGATATTGCCGGCCTTTACCAAGGCAGGGAAATGCTTGAGGAACAAGGCGCAGAGCAGTGTCGCGATATGCAGACCATCGGAGTCGGCGTCGGCCAGAATCACGACTTTGCCGTAACGTAGACCATCGATTTTATCGACGCCGGGATCGCAACCAATCGCCACCGCAAGATCATGGACTTCGTTTGAAGCCAGCACACCGCCGCTTTCCACTTCCCAGGTATTGAGAATTTTGCCGCGCAAGGGAAGAATCGCCTGAAAATCTTTATCGCGCGCCTGTTTCGCCGAGCCACCTGCGGAATCGCCTTCAACCAGGAATATTTCAGTGCGTGATAAATCCTGCGAAATGCAGTCCGCCAATTTGCCGGGCAGGGCAGGGCCCTGAGTAATTTTCTTGCGGACAATTTGTTTTTCGGTTTTCAAACGCGCAGCGGCACGTTCGATAGCGATCTGGGCAATACGTTCGCCCATTTCGGTATGCGTATTGAGCCACAACGAAAACGCATCATGCGATGCGCCTTCAACAAAACCGGCGGCTTG
>JBOHYH010000153.1:0-14514 GCA_050737775.1 Arenimonas sp. | reverse complement strand
AAATACGGAGGAGACGCGATACCACACATCGAAATCTGCCTTTTCAATAAAGGCGCCGGCCCGGGCGGCAAGTTCCCAAAGTTCTGTCGCCTGCGTTTTTTCTATATCCAATTCGCGAAGTTTTTTTACTACTTCATCAGCTTTGGCCGCAGCTTCTGCTGCAGGCAAAGTTTGCGATGCGAACACCGCCGCCCACACATGGTGCTGGCGATCATCCATTTCATTCCATCTGAGTAACGGCATGGGCGGAACAGTCATAAAATAATTTCCTATTGGTATGGTCTGTCAGCTTCTTACAGGTTCAATTGGCAACACGTATTTTGCTAATGTTATATCCGGGCGACTCTGAAAGAGCAGTAAATTGACCAACATCCCTGACAATTTGTCGCTAGTAGAAACCTGGAGTGCCGGCGAAATCGCGGAGCTCTGGGCGACGCTCGTTGAAGCCGCTAAGACAGATGCCAAAGCCCGGGCTTTTCTGGTCATTTTCGAGCCTTGGGCTAAAAATCGTCTCGGCACTCCCTCCTAATCGCATATATTTACTGTCTCAGCCTAAGTTGCAGGATTTGAGACGGATAACTGATTGAATCTCTTGGACCTCCAAAATAACCGTAGCATCCGCCGAGAATGGTACTAATATTAGTACCCATTATGAAAGAACTAACTGACCGCCAACAAGAGATATTTGACTTCGTGACTGACACTATTCAGCGCACGAGCATTCCGCCCACCTCGCAGGAGATCTGCGACAGGTTTGGATTCGCGTCTACGAGGGCCGCACAAAAGCATCTCCAGGCTATCGAAGCCAAAGGGTTCTTGACCCTCCGGAACGGTACAAGTCGAGGGATCTCGTTGCGTGGTCGTAATTCTGCTCCAGCGCGCAGCAAGACATTGAGCCTGCCCATTCTCGGTCGCGTGGCTGCCGGCAACCCGGTAGAAGCCGATATCGGTTCAGACGATGTCGTGCTGATCGATCGCACGATGTTTTCGCGGACTCCCGATTACCTTCTCAAGGTGCAAGGCGACTCCATGAAAGACGACGGCATCTGGGATGGCGATCTAGTCGCAGTGCATCGAACCTCACACGCCAACAATAACGAAACCGTGGTCGCTCGTATCAATGGCGAGATCACAATCAAACGCCTCAAGCAGACGCACGACAAAATTTGGTTGTTGCCGCGTAATCCGGATTTTGCCCCGATTGAAGTGCCGGCCGATGCCGACTTTGCGATCGAAGGGATTTACTGCGGCTTGGTAAGACGCTGAGCATGGGCCAGGTCTTAGCCATCGAATCGGTATTGCAAGATCGTCGCATCTGGCGAGGACAGCAAGCACAAGCCTTACCCAACTCTGCTTTAACGACCAGCCTTGATGCTTTGGATTCCGCCTTGCCTAGCGGTGGTTGGATGGAAGCGTCCTTACATGAGATTTTGATCGCCAGTGACGGTATCGGTGAATTGGCATTGGTGCTGCCGATATTGGCCAAACTCTCGCAACAGCAAAAACCCATCGTCTTGATTGCACCGCCCTATCGTCCTTATGCACCCGCGTGGCAAAGAAGTGGCGTGCTGTTATCGCAATTGCATGTGATCGAGGCCGCACCCAAAGAAGCCACGTGGGCCATGGAGCAAGCACTGCGTTCTGGATCCTGTGGTGCTGTGCTCGGTTGGCCGCAGAAAGCTGATGACAAATCGCTACGACGTTTGCAGGTCGCGGCCGAAACCGGTGACACACTGGGCTTTGCTTTTCGTGCGATCGCTGCTGCGCAAAATCCTTCGCCAGCCCCCATACGCATTAGCTTGAAAGGTACATCGAAGTTGCCCGAATTACGTTTGATCAAATGTCGCGGTGCCAATGCACCGATGCACGCGATTACCTATTCACCGCATTACCGACACTGATGCGGAGTACACGATGCTTTGGGCTTGTCTCTTGTTGCCACATCTGGCATTGGACGGTGTTCTCCGACGCCATCCCACGCCGCAACTTCCCATTGCCTTAGTTACCGGGCCAACACAAAAACGCGTGCTGCTGGATGTGAATGAAGCGGCGCTCAACGCCGGCCTTCATCCAGGCCAATCACTGAATGCGGCCCATGCCATTCTTGAACATTTTATTGCCATCGATCACGATCCGCGATTGGACGATCGCATGCGTCGATTCCTGGCAGCGTTTGCCTATCGCTATTCCTCGATGGTGTGCATCGAAGGCGAAGATGCGATCTTGCTGGAAGTTCAAGCGAGCTTGAGTTTGTTCGGCCCGTGGCCACGCTTTGAAGCCAGGCTTCGTGAAGATTTATCGGCACTGGGTTTTCAGCATCGCATTGCGGTAGCGCCAACACCACTGGGAGCTTGTGTGCTGGCTGTCGCCGAAGATGGCATTGCGATCACGCAAGACGATCATTTGCGACATGCCTTAGGCCGCATGCCGGTCGCTTTATCGCGGCTACCGGAAAAATTAATTGCGTCATTGAATAAAACCGGCTTGCGACAAATCAAACAATTATTGTCGCTGCCTCGCGATGGGTTGGCACGACGATTCACACCGGAACTGTTGCAACATCTCGATCGCATGACAGGGGCATTATCTGATCCACGGGATTTGTATCGGCCACCGGATAGTTTTGAAGAGCGCATCGAACTTAATTACGACATCGAACATCACCCAGCGTTATTGTTTCCCATCAAACGCCTGGTCAATGATCTGGCCGCATATCTCGCCGGCCGCGATGGTGGTGTGCAACGTTTTGTGATTGCACTGGGGCATGAGAATTTTCCCGATACACCGATTACGGTCGGCTTGCTGAGTGCCGAACGTGATGGTGCGCGATTATTTGATTTGGCCAAATCGCGTCTAGAACACACGAGTATTCCCGAAGGTGTCCGTGCACTGAAAATCATCGCCCGGGAATTGCCACCGTTCGTTCCGGCCGGTAGAAATTTATTTGATGATCGGCCCGCACTTTCATTGCCGTGGGAGGCATTGCGGGATCGATTCCGAGCACGCTTGGGAAGCGATGCGGTTTATCAACTCACCGTGCATCCCGATCCAAGACCGGAACACGCGATGCGTGTGGCCACTCAAATTAAAAAAGAACCTGAGGCGTTACTACTTCCACCACGGCCAACCTGGTTGTTGCACCATCCGATTCCGTTGCGTGATTACGAACTGCAAGTGTTGTCTGGTCCCGAACGCATTGAATCGGGTTGGTGGGATGGCGGCGATGTGCGGCGAGATTATTACGTGGTGCAAACCTCGCAGGGCCAACGTGCCTGGGCATTTCAGCCGGCGGGTGTGGATGAGGGTAATTGGATGTTGCAAGGCTGGTTCGCATGAGTGCGTATGCTGAACTGCATTGTTTAACGCATTTTAGTTTTGGACGAGGAGCATCGAGCGCACGTGAGCATTTCGCACGCGCAAAGGAAAATGGTTATACCGCTTTGGCCATTACCGACGAATGTACATTCGCAGGGGTCGTACGTGCGCTGGAAGCTTCTCGTGAATCACAATTGCCCTTGATCGTTGGCACTGAAATCAAACTCGAGGATGGATTGAAACTGGTGCTATTAGTCGAGAACCAAATTGGCTACTCCAATCTCAGCCAACTGATTACCAAAGCACGCCGTCGTTCCAAGAAAGGCTCCTATTCCCTGACGCGTGATGATCTGCTGGATGGCATTCCCGGCACCTTGGCGCTATGGCTGCCAGGCGAGACCCCGTCTTCGGAGGATGGCCGTTGGCTGCGAAGTCTTTTTGCTGATCGCCTCTGGTGCGCCATTGAACTGCATCGTGGGCCTAATGATCAGGTACGTCTGGCAGCCTTACTCGCTCTGGCAGAACAGCTGGCGATACCACAGGTAGCCACCGGCGATGTCCATATGCATGTGCGTTCACGACGCGTCGTGCAAGACACCATTACCGCCATTCGCCACAAGACGACAGTGAGCGAGGTGGGAAAACATTTGTTTCCCAACGGCGAGCGTCATCTGCGAGCCCTGCGCGCCTTGTCAGCCATTTATCCCAAAACCTTATTGGAGGAATCGACGCGCATAGCCCAGCGCTGCACTTTTGATTTGGGTCAGCTGAAATATCAGTATCCGCAAGAGTTGGTGCCCAATGGGCAGACCCCATCCAGTTGGTTGCGAGCTCTCACCTTGGAAGGAGCCCGATGGCGCTGGCCAACAGGCGCACCAAAGAAAATCCATGACCAAATCGAGTATGAGTTAAAGCTAATTGCCGAACTGAATTACGAACCGTTTTTTTTGACGGTGCATGACGTCGTGAAATTCGCTCGTTCGCAAGGGATTCTCTGTCAGGGCCGCGGATCGGCTGCCAATTCCGCCGTGTGTTTTGCCTTGGGTGTTACCGAAGTCGACCCGGCACGCATGAACATGTTGTTTGAGCGCTTTATTTCCAAAGAGCGTGATGAGCCGCCGGACATTGATGTGGACTTCGAACACGAGCGTCGTGAAGAGGTCATCCAGTACATCTACAAAAAATATGGCCGCAAGCGCGCTGCCTTGGCTGCCACGGTTATTTGCTATCGCTCCAAAAGTGCCGTCCGCAATGTGGGCAAAGTGCTGGGGCTGCCGGAGGATCAACTCAAGCATCTGGGAAAAATCTTTTCCTGGTGGAACGGACAGGCCGATTTGTCCACGCGGTTACGTGAGCACGGTTTCGATCCGGAGAGTGCAACGATTCAACGCATCTTGAATGTAACCCGACAGCTGATAGATGCCCCAAGGCATCTATCCCAACACGTGGGTGGTTTTGTGATCTCAGAACAACCGCTGCATCATTTGGTACCGATCGAAAGAGCGGCAATGAAAGACAGAACGATCATTCAATGGGACAAGGATGACTTGGAGACATTGGGTTTACTAAAAGTCGACTGTCTGGCGTTGGGCATGCTGACCTGCATCAGCAAATGCTTAAACCTGCTTCGCCAACATCGTGGACGTGATCTGACACCCGCGACCATCCCGGCAGAAGATCCCGCGACCTACTCCATGATTCAACGAGCCGACACGATTGGCACGTTCCAGATTGAATCCCGTGCACAAATGTCGATGTTGCCACGGCTCAAACCCAAGTGTTTTTATGACTTGGTCATTGAGGTAGCGATTGTGCGGCCGGGCCCTATTCAGGGAAACATGGTGCATCCATATTTACGTCGACGTCAGGGACTCGATCCGGTGGTGTATCCATCGGAAGATTTGAAGTCGGTATTCGAACGCACGTTAGGCATTCCTCTTTTTCAAGAACAAGTCATGCAAGCCGCCATTGTAGCTGCAGGCTTCCCGCCGGGTGAAGCGGATCAATTGCGTCGCTCCATGGCCGCCTGGAAACGCCGGGGCGGTCTGGATTATTTTCAGGAAAGAATTTTGTCCGGCATGAGCGAACGCGGCTATTCCACCGATTTTGCACTACAGTTGTTTGAACAAATTCGCGGCTTTGGCAGTTATGGCTTTCCAGAATCCCATGCCGCAAGTTTTGCTTTGATCACCTATGTCAGCTGCTGGCTGAAATGCCATGAGCCTGCCGCCTTTAGTTGTGCGTTGATGAACTCACAACCGCTGGGTTTCTATACAGACAATCAATTGGTCCAGGACGCTCGTCGTCACGGCATCGAAGTACGACCGGTCGATGTGCGATTCAGTGATTGGGATTGCACGCTGGAGTCATCTCTGCAGAACCCGAATAGACAACCGGCGATACGCTTGGGCTATCGGTTGATCGGTGGATTTCAGAAGCCGTTCGCTGAGCGAATCACGCAAGCACGTCGCCTACGGGCTTTCGACAACGTAGAAGATTTGTGTGCTCGAGCGGATATGGATAATCGGCATCAAGGCTTGTTGGCCGATGCCGGAGCATTAAAAGGTTTGGTCGGTCATCGCCATCGTGCTCAATGGGCTATCCAGGGTGTGGAAAAACAATTACCTCTGTTTGGTGAGATTGCTATTCGCGATATTGCCGTGTCATTACCGATGCCCACCATCGCTGAGGATATGGTCGCTGATTACACCAGTGTCGGTTTGACCTTGGGCAAACATCCTTTGGCGTTACTGCGCCCACGATTACGAGCACAACGTTGCGAGCGTTCAAGAGACTTGTTGAAACGCCGACATGGCTCGCATGTTCGTATGGCGGGGCTCGTCACAATGCGACAACGACCAGAGACCGCAGGTGGTGTCACCTTCGTCACCTTGGAAGATGAAGACGGCATGGTCAATATCGTGGTTTGGCAAAACGTCGGTGAACGTCAACGTCGTGTGTTGCTGGAATCACAATTACTAGTTGTCGAAGGTAGGTGGGAGTCGGCCGAAGGTGTGAACCATTTAATCGCGGGGAGATTGCATGATTTCTCAGCGATGCTGGGCGAGCTTTCAACGGCTTCGAGGGATTTTCGATAATGTAGAAAATGCCATTCAGACCCAAATCAACGATCAACTACAGGCGCTGGTCGACATTGATCACAAAACGGTTAAGCCTGAATCATCGCTGGTGTTGAACGACCACTATCGACCCGAAGCGGACATTCAACGGTCAATTAGAAATCTTAGACGACGTCGCCGAGATTGCTCTAGTACTGACGAATGTCGCACTTATCGGTTGAATTCACCAACTTAAAATAAGTCTTCGCAGAAAGTGAAGAGGTGCGGGTTAGCGTGCTCGAATGTTTGTGCTTTTCAGTTGGGATATAAAAGCTCTGCCCGCCGGTCCAGGCAGAGCATCCTTTCTATACACCACGTGCATGGGTAGAAAGACATCTTTTCCATGAAAACCATGCACACGAATCGATACCAGTTGCTTGTTCGCGATATCGGCAGCTACGACATGCATGGGCATGTGTCCCCATCCGAAGCCTGCGCGAAGAAAAGCATGTTTTGCGCCGAGATCGGCGAGCTTCCAGGTGAGCGGCGACACAACACCGAAATTACGACCTTCTGACAAAGTCGAGCGGTCAGTCAGAATCAATTGGACATATTTCGATGCAATCGTTGTTTGTATTACACCTCGCGCTTTCGCCAACGGGTGCGTTGGTGATACGACTGTCACGAAAGGAACATCGAGCAGAGGTTCGGACTGCAAGTCATCGGGAATAATCGGAAGCGATCCAATTATGCCAATACGGCACGTGCCTTCAATTACCGGTTGGATCACCGCTCCTAGTGCTTCGACATGAACACGCAATGGTGTGCTCGGAAATGCCTCTCGAACATATCCCACTGCGTTGGTGAGTTCTGCCATTGGATACATCACATCCACGACTACCGAGAGCTCTGGCTCCAATCCTTCGCGCATCGATTTTGCACGCGCTTTGAATCCATCCATGTTGTCGGCCACGGCGCGTGCTTCTATAAGCAATGCCTGACCTTCTTCGGTCAATTTTGGATAGCGGGCGCTGCGATCAAACAACGTGACACCCAGTTGCCCTTCGAGATTGGCGAGTGTTTGACTGACCACTGATTGGGCTCGCCGCAGCTTGCGCCCAGCCGCCGAAAAACTACCTTCTTCGGCTGCCGCAATGAAGGTGCGAAGTTGATCCAGCGTGACGGCATCTAACATGGATATATCTACAAAGACGATAGTTTATATCTAAACATATAGGCTTCTCAGATACAACTGAGCAGCCTACGATAGCTCCCATGTTGAGGAGAGCCACTATGAACGCATTAAGGAATATCGAACAAACTGAAACGATTGCTATTGCACCACGTCGCATCGTGCGCCGAGTGCAGGGCAAGCGTCACGGTCCCATCACCCGCTTGGTCAGTCCGTCGTATATCGGCGATCTGATTAAACCCTTCGTGTTCCTAGACTACGGCGAAGTGCCGTTTACCGGTAAAGCGATGATGGGTATCCATCCCCATTCCGGCATTGCTACTTTGACGCTAGCAATCAACGGTGGATTGACCTACGAAGACACCACGGGAAAATCCGGGGAAGTCATCGAAGGCGGCTTGGAGTGGATGAAAGCCGGTAACGGTGTCTGGCATGACGGCGGCCCCTTGGGTCCTGGTCCGTTTCATTTCTATCAGCTGTGGGTTGCATTGCCAGCGTCGGAAGAAAATGCACCGGCAGAAAGCCAATACGTATCACCTGTGGACGTTCAACAAGTCGGCCCTGCGCGTGTATTGCTGGGCCAACTCGGCGATGCCACCAGTCCAATTCGTGCGCCAGCCGGCATGAATTATCTGCAGGTCATCTTGAAAGATGGCGAGCACTGGCGTTACACGCCACCCGCAGGTCACAACGTTGGTTGGGTGTCGGTATACCAAGGCGAATTGCGGACCCCGGAAACGATTTCAACCGGCACGCTGGCGGTATTTGAAGAGTCCACTGGTGCTATCGATTTCATTGCTAACGGTGATACGTCTTTCATTCTGGGTTCTGCGATTAAACATCCGTATGACCTAGTCACCGGTTATTACTCGGTACACACCAATCGCGCTGCACTGGATAAAGGCGAAGCCGAGATTCGTCGCATCGGACATCACCTTCGTATTGCAGGAAGGCTTTCGTTAACTAACGGCTAATCGTTTCATCAACACACAAATAAAACACCCATCAAAGGAGTAACACCATGTCTACCGTATCTCAAACGAGTTCTACTTTTTCAGCAACCAACCTTGCAACTTCGTCCACAACGACCATCAGCAGCGCCGCAGAACTAGCCGGTCGAATTTTGTTATCAACGCTCTTTCTGCTCTCTGGCGCTGGCAAGATCACCGCCTACGCCGCCACCGCAGGCTACATGACGTCAGTTGGCGTTCCCGGCGCCGTTCTGCCCTTGGTCATCGCCCTGGAAGTGATTGGTGCATTGGCCATCATGCTGGGTTGGCACACCCGTAAAGTCGCCTTCGTGTTGGCAGGATTTACCTTGGCAACTGGCGTGCTGTTCCACAACAATTTTGCCGATCAAATTCAGATGATCATGTTCTTGAAGAATGTTTCTATCACCGGTGCATTTTTATTGTTAGTGGCTAATGGCGCCGGACGTTTCAGTCTGGATGCGCGCAAAAGTCGCTAATCCCATCCATCGAGTCTAATGGTCAATGCCATTAGGCTCGGTATGGTTTTCTATGCCTTCTGAAAACCATCGTAATAACTGTTGCTCTTCGCGGCAGTGACGTGCGAGTTGATCGTCATGGCGACGCTGACTGCTTTCGAGAAAAGAGGACTCTCGAAAATCAGATCAAACCTGAGCGGCGAATCGGGAAAGGATGAAACGAGCCGCTTGGCCCGGTGGTGTATCTGTGCGGTAAACCGCAAACATACGGTACTGCCCGCCCCGGTTATCCGGCAATTCGAGGCGCACCAATCGACCGGCATCGATATCGGCTTGCACGTGCGAAATCGGCATGTGCCCCCAGCCCAGTCCCGACAGCAGCAACATGTGTTTGGACCCCAAGTCTGCTAACCGCCACGTGTGCGTGCCATGCACGCCAAGATCCGTTCCGTTGGTCCGCGCTGATCGGTCGGTAAGGACAAGTTGAACGTGGTCCCGTGCCGCCCCGGGGGCGTTGCATCGGCTGAGTGCAAGAGGGTGATCGGGTGCAGCGACAGGAATCATCTCAACGCTTCCTACGTCGATGCGCTCGATACCTTCGATGGGCGTATCGGGCGGTCCAATGATGCCGATGTCGGCATTACGATCAATCACTGTCTGTACGACGGCACCGAGAGCCTCGACTCTGAGGTACAAGGCGACAGTCGGAAACTTCGCATGGAACGCCTTCACGGCATCCACCACGCGCTCCGAAGGAAGCATCACATCCAGCACCAGATGTACCTCGGGTTCGATGCCAGCACTCATGCCGCTGACTTTAGAGCGCAAGCCATCGAGACCGTAGGCGATCGACTTGGCATCTGCGAGCACCATGCGACCCGCTTCGGTCAGTAAAGGCTTCTTGGTGGACTTGCGGTCGAACAGAGCCAAACCGAGCTGCGCTTCAAGATTGGTGATCGTGTAGCTGATGACCGAAGTTGCCTTGTCGAGTTTGCGGGCCGCTGCGGCAAAGCTGCCTTCATCCACGACTGCAATGAAGGTGCGCAACTGATCAAGAGTCGGGGTGCCTGGCTCGGACATTTCTATTTCCTCGAACGTATCGAATCAGGATTTCTGGCTGTTCTCGGCTGAAAACCTTTCTAGTATTCAAATCGAAACAACCACTACGGAGACAACGATGAACAGCAAGACAGAAAACCCAAAAGCAGGCTTGAGCGCACTTCTCACCCCCGACAATTGTGCCGTGATTTTGATCGACCACCAGCCTTTCCAGTTCGCCGGATTGCGTAGCCATGACACACAGACGATCATAAACAATGTGGTGGGACTGGCGAAAGCAGCCAAGATTTTCGACGTTCCTGTCCTGCTGACCACCGTCGTGAAGGATCGAGGCGGTTTGCTCATCAAGCAACTCCAGGATGTGTTTCCGGATCAGGTCCCGATCGACCGCACTTTCATCAATACTTGGGAAGACGAACGCTGCGCCGAATGGGTGCGCAAGACTGGCAAGAAGAAGATTGTCATCGCGGCCCTGTGGACCGAGATTTGCTTGGCCATGCCGGTGATCCAAGCGCTGGGCGAAGGCTATGAAGTGTTCATTGTCACCGACGCGTCAGGTGGCGTTAGCCTCGAAGCCCATGAGATGGCAGTCCTACGCATGATTCAGGCCGGCGCGATCCCAATCACCTGGACGGTATTCGCTTCCGAGCTACAACGCGACTGGGCACGAACGGCCACGGTCCCGGCGCTGGGAGCTTGGCTGGTCGATCACATGGGTAACGTCGGCACCAGCCTGACGTGGGAACAACAACTGCTCGCGACGCCTGTGCCATGAAGATCGGGATCATTGGCGCAGGCGGAATCGGCCAGGCCTTTGCAGGTCATGCAGTACGAGCCGGCTACAAAGTGCTGCTCAGCAATAGTCGGGGGCCGGAGTCACTTGCCGGGATCGTGGCCGAGCTGGGCGTCAATGCCAAAGCCGTGACACCTCAGGAAGCGGCAACGGCCGACATCATTTTCCTTTCGGTCCGCTGGCCGCAAGTACGAGCTGCGCTCGCGGAGTTGCCCTCGCTCGAAGGTCGGATCCTCATCGACGCGACCAACGGTATCGGCGATCCCAACTTCGACGGCAAGCGAGATTCCTCATCGGAAATTGTCGCGTCCTTAGTCCCTGGAGCGAGGGTGGTAAAAGCATGCAACACCCTGCATCGGGTGGTGCTGGCGAGTAGCCCGGACGCGGGAGGAGGAAAGCGGGTCTTGTTCGTCTCCGGCGATATCGAGGAGGCTAAGATCGCGGTCAAGGACATCCTCGAGACCTGTGGTTTCGCCGTCATCGATCTCGGTGGCTTGGCCACCGGAGGACGTCTACAGCAGCTGCCCGGCGGTCCGCTGCCGGGCTTGAACCTAGTCAGTCTCGACACACATGCCAGTGATAGCGACAAGACCAACGTTCGATTGTGGTACGAGGCTTTCAGCCAGCGCGTGCCGGAGCTGATTGACCGAATCGTTGACCCCGCTTGGGTCGACACGCCGGCCCCTAGCGGCCAGCCGCCAGGCCCGGCCGGTCTGAAGAAAATCTATGAAGAACTCACCGGCGCATTTCCCGACCTAACAATCGAGGTCAGGGATGTCCTTCAGGACGGCAACAAGGTGACCGTACGATCTGAAATCAGCGGAACCCAGCGTCAGCCGTTTATGGGCCACGAGCCGACTGGTGCAAAGTTGCACATTCAGGCCATCGATATCCACGAATTCCGTGCCGGAAAGATCGTCGGCACCTGGCACACGGAAGACTGGTTGTCCGGCCTCCATCAAATTGGCGTGTTGAAATCATAAGGAGATTGCTATGTCGAACAGCGAAAACGCTGCACCGAATCAAATTATGTTGAAAGCCGGTCATGCCGATTTAGCGGCCTTGATCGGTCGCGTGCTCATCTGCGTGCTGTTTTTTATCTCAGGTGTCTGGAAGCTGCAGAGTGCTGATGGAACCATCGGCTACATCGCATCGGTAGGTCTGCCATTACCGCAATTGGGTTATGTCATTGCACTAGTGGTCGAGCTCGGCGTCGCGACCGCTTTACTGGTCGGATTCAAGCCGCGAACCATGGCGTTCATCATGGCAGTCTTTTGCATCGCCACGGCCGTGTTCTTCCATCACGACTTCGGCGATCAAAACCAGATGGTGCATTTCCTGAAGAATCTGACGATGACTGGAGGGTTATTGCAGATCGTCGCTTTTGGCGCGGGACGCTATGCGGTCAGCAAGAGCTGATTAGACGCGACACGGCCAAATGGGTGCATTGCGTCTAAATATTGTTACTACCGATACGGCGTGGTAATCAGCGTGCTGAGCTTGCTGTTATTCCATTGTGGTGCAGTGCACGGCACGCACGTGGGCCTGTTACTCGACTAAAAATCAAATGCATTAGTGCTCAGCATTGGAAGGGAAAAGTAGACGGTGTGATGGTTCAATTCAGCACGGAAATGACATCCATAAGAGTCAACTTTAGATGGCCGCAAACACTCATGCAGCTTCAGGGCATGTGAATTGATGCTCGGAGCTGACGCGGTGTCGCGCCGAAGACTTTGCGCATCAATCGACGTAAAGCAGTAGCGTCGCTATACCCGACATTTTCCGACACTTGATCGACCGACATTCGGCTTGTTTCAAGTAGTATCCTGGCACGCTTCAGTCGAACGAACTGAATAAGGACTGAAGTGTTTTTCCCGGTGGCGGCTTTTACACGACGTGCCAGTGTTCGTTCTGAAATGCAAAGCTTTTTCGCCATGTCGGAAACGCTCAGCGTATGTGGAAATGCTGCATCGATCTGCGATGATAATTGCGCAATAAAATCATCGCCATTAGCCAGCATGGCCGGGGCGATGAATGGTGCCTGCGCTTCCCTACCATCGATAAGTAACACTCGCGACACTGCATCCGCCAAGGCTGACCCAAAGCGTGCACGAATTAACTGAAGCATGAGATCCGTTTGCGCCAGAGCAGCACCCGCAGTCCAAATGTTTCCGTCCGCAATAACCATACGGTTGGCATCGACCATACATTCAGGCTCAATGTTTTGCAGATGTGACGCAAGCCACCACGTTGTAGTGACTTTCTTGTTTTTCAAAAGCCCCGCTGCTTGAAGAAGAAAGACGGCTGAGCATGAAGCTGCCACCATTCCGCCGGACTGCCCCTGAGTCTTTAGCGCTTTGATGGCCAAAAGTGCGTCGGGTTGTGAAACTCTGGCATCCACGAGCTCGGCGCTATTGGTGGCAAGCCCGGGCACCACCCAAATTGAATTATCCGATTTGACTCGATTGCCAAGACGCTTGGCGTCCAACAATAGATCATTGCTAAGGCGTGTCGGACCTTCGGCAAATGAACGTACTCGCCAGAGTGGTGTGGCCGCGCCCACACGTGGAGCCATGGCTGCGGCTGCGCTAAGAATATCCAGCGTTAAGGCAACACTGGAGGCATGAGCACCGGTGACTAGGAGAATAGTGAAATCAACCATTGTCTGTAAAGGCCTGAAAGATGTCGAATAAGACACTGCTATTTTTGACCCCTCGGCGTTTTAATGCAAGCTCTTCAAGCAGGAAGATCACATGCCCAATATCTTCGTCAAAGTACCAAAGGGCGCACTTCCGAGCATTACATGTTCACGTCTATTGCGCGGCATTGCCGAAGCTACTGCAACGGCAGAGCGAATACCCGCCGACCCCAAGAAGCGATTCACTTCTTGGGTCGTGTTAGAAGAAGTGGTGGCTGATTGACGGGTGCGAAATAGCAAACGAATGCTTTGAAGCAAATCCCTACTCGCAATAAATGTATTTGTTAGGAATCAAGAAATGCTCACATGTCCTTTTTGTCAAAAACAGGCACTCACTCAGCGGAACAAATCGGTTCTCGGACCGGCTAAAACAATGCCCTGCCAATCCTGTGGCAAAGCAGTCTCAGTGCATTGGGCTGGCTTGCTCATGCTTATTCCATTCTTTTTAGGGGGCTTTGCAGCATTGGCACTGTTGCCGTCCTTGTTTGCGATATTGCCGATCGCCATCGGAGTCATAGCCATGTTTGCAATTCATGCTTATTGGGTGCCGCTCGTACCAGGATCCGCGGGAGTGCTAAAGGAATAACCTAAGCTTGTAGCAACGGTGCAAGTTTAATCTGATGGGTTGATCAAAGTGTCGATCATCTGCTGCGTTATTGGCATCCGATTATTGAAGTTTTATAGGTGGAAAAACTGGAGACCATTCGATGACAAAACGCAGCGTGAAAGAAGACGATGCCCTGGAAGATTTTCCCCGTCGCGAGATTGCATTCGATGGCATCGCCAAACAGGTATATGTGGCGGGTACTGGACCTGCCGTTATAGTCATGACCGAAATGCCCGGCATTAGTCCACACGTCGCACGCTTCAGTCGATGGGTGCGCGATGCCGGATTCAGCGTGTATATGCCATCGCTTTTCGGTCGAGATGGTGTCTTGGTGAGCGCTGAGG
>JBOHYH010000152.1:0-1766 GCA_050737775.1 Arenimonas sp. | reverse complement strand
GGCTTCATCGTTACGACAGGCGAGTACCCGTTGTTGAATGCTGGTGTGATGGCTGTTCTCCAGACGCACCGTCATACCAGCACGGATCGGATTGAGATCCACATAAGCCATAGCGGCAACACTTGTGGACACCCATCAAACCCACATCGCCTGACGAGTGATTCAGAAAATCCCTACCCAGCACCTCAATAAAAAACGCCCCGATGTCGGGGCGTTTTTTTGTGGCTTACTTAGGTGTGCAACTCGGCCAGTTGCTTGGTTCGATGTTTAACGATAAGACCATCAAGCACAGCTTGCACCACATGTTGATCATCTGCGGGTAAGCTTGCGACTGCTTCAAAGAGTAACGACAGACGATTACCTTGTGGCCCACGTTCCTTCGGGTCAAAGGCAAGTTCATCGAGCGAGACATGCAAGGCGAGCGCCATTTTTTTTAGCCCTTCGAGCGAAGGCTGTGCATTGCCTGATTCATAACGCCGCACTTGATTGACATGCATACCTGCTAACTCAGCGAGATCATTCTGAGTGAGTGCTTGGGTTTTACGAATGCGAACCAGGTTAGCGGCGATGCTCATGCGGAAATGACTTAATGGACTTGGATGCATGATGCTAACCCTAGGGTTCTGAGTGGGTTTGACAAAGCTACCCGACTAGGTGGCATAATGCAACCCCGAGAGGGTATTGACACCAATCCTAGTGAGGTAGGTTTTTTATGGCAAGACAGTCCGATGCAAGTTCTTCGCTGATTCCTTCCGATGCACCTGCTTTATCAGCCCCGTTATTGCCCGCCTTGGTATCATCTTCGAGCGTGCTGGAAATCATCAATCCCGACGAAGTTCGCCTGACCCGCGCTACACGGGCTTATCGGGTGCGCGGCTTAGTGCGCAACTTGAGCGCGGAATCCTTGAAGATTACTTTGCGCGTGAGCAGTGGTGATCACTTGCATGTGGACACGCTAGATCTGTATCAAGCGCGTTCGCGTAGTGCGTTTATCAAAGCCGCTGCGCTGGAACTGGGCGCGAATGAATCGGTGATTAGCGGCGATATCAGTGCGCTGGTGTTGGCGCTGGAACCGATACAAGAACAGGCAATGCGCGGTGCCTTGAAACCAGAAAATGAAAGTGTATTGCCGACGTTATCAGAAGCGGATGAAGCGGCGGGTTTGGCTTTGTTGCGGGATAAAGGTTTAGCAAATCGAATTATTGCCGATGTCGAGGCAATTGGCGTGGTCGGTGAAGGCACCAACGCACTGGTGGGTTATCTGGCCTGTGTGTCGCGTTTGCTCGATAGGCCGCTAGCGATATTGATTCAATCGACCAGTGCAGCCGGTAAATCGACTTTGATGGATGCACTGTTATCACTGATGCCAGAAAACGAGCGCGTGCATTATTCCGCGATGACCGGCCAATCGTTGTTCTACATTGGTGAAGGCAATCTCAAACATAAAATCTTGGCCATCGCCGAAGAAGAAGGCGTGCGGCAAGCCGCCTATGCCTTGAAGCTGTTGCAATCACAGGGTGAACTCACGATAGCCTCGACTGGCAAAGACCCGACGACGGGTAAATTAATTACCAGCGAGTATCGGGTCGAAGGTCCGGTGATGTTGTGCTTGACCACCACGGCCATCGACATCGACGAAGAATTATTAAATCGTTGCTTAGTGCTCACCATCAATGAAACCGTCGAACAAACCGCCGCGATACAAGCCAGACAACGCGCCTCACGCACGCTCGCGGGTTTGCAAGCCAATGTCCATAGTACACAAG
>JBOHYH010000151.1:0-3432 GCA_050737775.1 Arenimonas sp. | reverse complement strand
GGTAAATGCCATGAACAATGATCGTATTGTTTTCAACCGTGGTGTTGACCACAAAGTCCTCTCCGTTTTCGCGCTCGCGTGCAAACACGGCAGGAAAATTACCGGTAGGTATATCTTTTAGATCACTCATTTTGACGTAGGTGAACTGGCCATCATCATAGACACTGGTCGGCAACAACCAGGACTGCTTGGTCCTGATCGTACGACTGGTAGCGTAGTCATAATTGAAGTTGTAATTCCGGTCTTTTTCCAGCGTGGTGCTGATTTGCGGAACGGCTTTTACCTTGGTCGTGAATTCGGCATCGTTCGGATACTTGAAGGCAATCTTGTATTGCACGCCGGCCTGCTTGGCTTGCTCGAGTGCTGTCCAGTCAGATGCCACCACTTTCAATTCGAAAATATAGGAG
Source organism: Arenimonas sp. (assembly GCA_050737775.1). Lineage (GTDB taxonomy): Bacteria > Pseudomonadota > Gammaproteobacteria > Xanthomonadales > Xanthomonadaceae > Arenimonas. The sequence continues at coordinate 3,025 of JBOHYH010000151.1, read as the reverse complement.
TGCGTTGCCGTGCGAATCATCATGTTGGTATCAACATCGCTATTCTTGGGCTTGATATAGAAAATATTGTCGCGACGAGTCAAATCCCAGCCACTGCTGAAACCGGTGCTGTAATCAAGCACTTCTTCGCTCGGACTCAATTCAATTTGCGTGGTAATGCCCAGGCCGGTACGGACCTGGTAAATGCGATTGGGTTCGTATTGGTATTCCTGCACTACCTGGGCGCTAACGGGCAGCGCAGCGGCGTAAATTACGCCACATAAAACTCCCAAGAAGCATTTCATGCTTACGCGATTCATCGGTTGCTGGCTCCATTAACATTATTAGGTGGATTGACTGCGGGTACTTGGGAAGCAGGTTGTTGCAGTTCGGTCGGCAATTCGGTGCCCGGTGCAGGAGGAATTGCACCAGGCATCATTGTTTCTGCAGGCTGCGCCACTGGTGCAGCGACGGGGGCCGCAGCACGCTGGTATTCGGCTGGCGGCGCTTCCGAAAAATCATTATCGGCACGATAGCTGGTGACCTGGAATCCGAGCGGATTCAAAACGCGTCCTTCGTCGGTCATCTTCAGATTTGGGTTGTAGCTGAATTCCATCGTGATGATCTTGCTGTCCAGCAACTGGATTTCGCCGGTCGCTTTCTCGAATAAAACACGTTGTATGCGAACCGATGCACTGGTTGGCGCTCCCTTCACGGGAGCACCCTTTGCATCGGTGACTACGGATTTATTGCTGTCGCCAAGCAATGTGGTACTCAGGATTTTGACGCGAATCGCTTTGGCATTTCCGTACAACTTGAATGGACTGTCCAGCCTGTTGTTGGCATGCACTCCACGATACTCGGCAGTGACATTATTGGTTGCCATTACATGGACAGTTTTCCAGTCGCCATCGCCGATCCTCGAGTAATCGTAGGATTCCCGAGCCAGAACAAAATGCGCAACATTGCTTTTGTTGATCGCTTCACTCGATGTAACCGACTGATAATTAATATCGTTGGTAAGGCGTGCAAACGTACTGGTACCTGTGTAGGCGTCCGCCATCACCAGATAAGGCACTTTTTCCTTGAGAGGCAGCATGTAGTAATACCCGCCTGCAAGAATCAGCGACATGATGATTGCCGAAAAGGCAACGAACCAGGCCCGACGTTCGCTACGTCGTGCCAGATCGACTACCGTGACTTCAAAATTGATCGACTGTGAAAGAGTGTTCTCAATATTCGGTGTTACCGCTTTATTTCTGAGCATCGTTTTATTCGTCTGACGTGGATACGGGGGGATTACTACGCAGAACTGGCAGGACTCGATCGGAATTGAAAGCGCTAACGCCAAACTCAACCCACGTATCGACTACTCAGGGATTTGGTGTGGTTGCACCTGTGCTGACTGGCACACCTTCGGCGATGCGTACAACAATTTGATTCTGCTCACTCATGACGATCACTTGCTGCGAGGCATAGGCTGCCGACAATTGATTAAGCGCGTCTTGCAAATTACTGGTGCGGATATCCGCTGCTTGTGCGTGCAAAGTGAAATCGGAGGGATGCAAATAGGAAAGTGTCATCTTGGAATCCTTGGCCCAGCGTTCCAGAGTATTTTTCAGCGTACCGTCGAGTGGCGACACGAAAAAAACATAGGACTGGTAAAGAGGAATTTCCTGCGGTGTGACCGCATAACGATTGATTGGCTTCCAGCGACCGGCCAAATCTGGCGCCGGACGGGTGGCGCATGCTGTCAAAACAAGCAGAGACAAGCCGGCAAAGCACGACAAAGTGGCTGTTTTTTTCACGACTCACCCTTATAAAATTGAAAAAATGGATCGCGAGTCGCCGATTCGTGTTAATAATTGTTAAATTTCACGAATTGAACTTGACAACCTTGGTTCCCCTAGTGGAATTCTAGCCATTAGAGCCAGAATGTCAAACATGTCACAAAAGCTAAACATTATGCTGAAAATATGCACACAGAGTGTGTCGCATAACACTGTCATGCACTGAATAGTGCACATTCAATTTAGGCTTTTTGATCAAAGTAAGCGCAAAAAATGCGCCAAGTTTTTACTCTAATTTGTATTCTTGTACAGTCAGCTTAGCAGATTGTGAGCCGCGTCACGTTTTTCATTGGGCAGTTTTTCAGAATCTTATTCAAGCAATGCAGAAATTTGGCATTGCTTAAATAGCGTTATCAACTAAATGTTTTGACCAACAGACGCTATCGAGATAGCGTCTGTCTTTGTGCTTCCTGCTCCTGAAGTTGCTGTGCTGGAACAGGAGTCTCACGCATCAACTGCATATTCTGTTGCTGATTTTTTTGCTGCGCGCTTGCTGTCTCCAGTTGCTTGAATGATTCGGCGACCGGCGTTTCGATGGCCGCTTGTGTTTTCATATGCGCACGAAGATGTGAGGGATCTTCGAGTCGGCCTTGTACGGCAATCACATTTTCACCAGGCTTGACTGCATCAGTGCCGCGACTCAAAACAACATTATCGATACGCTGTAAACCTTCCTGCTTAGCGAGCACTGTTAAACTTGCCGCCATGCGCTCACTGGCAGCATCCGGGACACGCCCCATGCTTTGATCCAGCTTGCCAACAGCGCTCTGGCTTTGCCTGTAAAGAGCATGATCGGGATGTGCAGGCTGGGTAGGGTCGAGCTTGGTTTGCGGCTGAGCGGGATTTACAGGAATGGTAATTTCAGGAGCAATAGGCACTCTGCGCTCAACAAATGCTTGGGCCATCGCATCGTTGCGCGGCTCTTTGTTGTCAACAGGCACACCGGTGCGAGCAACACTTCTGGGGGCCACTTCTTCAATGCGAACGCGTCCGTCGTTTCTTTCAAAATCGCTTGTGCGGTAGATAAACAGGTGCTCTTCCGAACGATGCACGACATTCATGGCGGGATCTGTCGGCACCGGCAATTTCTGCAAAAATGGCTGATCACTGAGTGAGTTCAGATAATCCGTCATTAAATTATTGCTGCGAACACCAAGACCATTCAGCGTATAACTGCCGCCAATATTGCTATGCGC
>JBOHYH010000150.1:0-3943 GCA_050737775.1 Arenimonas sp. | reverse complement strand
TCTTCGAGCAGGCTATCCTGTTCTTTTTTTCTGTCTGCGCTATTGAGCTCTTTGCGAAGTTCCAGTACCGCCATTATGTTTTCAGCGACAGTCAGTTTGCGAAATACCGAGGCTTCCTGCGGCAGATAGCCAATTCCCAGGAGTGCACGTTCATGCATCGGCATGGCAGTGATATTGCGTTCATTGAAATGAATCTCGCCCGCATCGGCCGGGACTAGTCCGACAATCATGTAGAAGCAGGTTGTTTTGCCGGCCCCATTCGGGCCAAGCAAACCGACAACCTCGCCTGGATTTAAATCCAGGCCAAAATCACGTACGACTTCGCGCGATTTGTAGCGCTTGCGCAGACCTCTTGCGTGCAGCATCAGGGTTTGGCTTCTGCTGGCGCTTTATTTTTGGGCATTATGCGCATCGAAACCCGGTTGCCGTCGCCGCCGCCGTCAAGACGGCCGGTCTTAAGGTCGTATTTGACGTTTTCGCCGCGCATCGAGCCACGTGGTTGTTCAATGACGACATTGCCGCTAAGAAGAATCAGATCCGAACTCAGGGTGTAAACGATGCTTGCCGCCCGTGCATTCATCGGTTCACCGGAATCATTGACTTGCTTCATAACGACCGGGCCTCCGGTCAGCGTGACTTTATCAATATCACCATCGCGTCGATGAATGATTGCGCGGTCGGATTTAATCTCGAGTGTGCCTTGGGTGATGACCACATTGCCATTAAGGGTGGAATCGCTATTGTCTTCCATGACGGCATTGGTGCTATCTGCCTGGACATCCATCGGCTGGTTGCGATCTGAGGATTTGCCCGATGCCATCGGCGAAATGGACAGTGAGGCAGTGAGAAGGGTGAGGCTAACGGCGAGCAGGCGCATATCGTCCTTTGACATCGGCTAAAAGTTGAAAGCGTTTGGCTTGCATATCCACCTGCAGGCCATGACCTTGAAGTATAGAGTCGGCACGGGTAATGGTCACGACATCCTTGCTTTGGGCGGTATTTTTTTTCGGGAAAATGGTCAGTTGCTGGGCACTGAAACGGGTTTGCTGTCCTTTTGCGGTCTTGGGGCCGATCATTTCGACCTTGTCCTGCAATCGGACTTCTTCCGCTTTCGGGCCCACCCAGGCATTGCCCGATTCTGCCCGCCACAAGCCCCCGTTATTGTCGGGAAAACTGAATTTCGGCGTCAGGATACTGAGTGTTTTGCCTTTCGGGTCGCGTTCCAGGTAAGGCGATTTCAGCGTAAAGGCCTCTTTGCCATCAACATCAAGCGTGGTCATTTCGAAATTATGCAAGACATAATCCGAACGCGCCGGGCCTTCGGCTCTGACCTGAGGCTTGGAACGGAGATTCCAGACCACGATGCTCGTGAGCACCGCCAGTATGAAAAATAAGATGGTCCATATATTGCGGGTCATGACGTGACACCCCATTTTTTGAGAATGGCAGGCATCAGATTTTGTGATTCCAGAATAAAATCGCAAAGTGCTCGGGCTGCACCTTCGCCGGCATTCTTCGGGATCACCCAGTCGGCGTGACCAAACATCCACTTATGCGCGTTTGCCGGTACACAAGCGAGCCCGCAGTGTTTCATGGCGGCAAGGTCGGGGACATCGTCGCCCATGAAGGCAGCTTGTTGTGTCGTAATATTCAATTGCTTGCACAGGGCTGCCAGGCAGGCAGACTTGTCTTTCACGCCAATAAAAACGTGTGATAAACGTAAATCGCGCGCACGTGCCTTGGCGGATTCGCTGGCACGCGCGGTAATAAACGCCACTGCGATGCCATGGTCTTCCAGCAGGCGCAAGCCCTGTCCATCATGGACGTTGAAGGCTTTGCTCTCGCGGCCTTCGCCATCGAAATAAAGCTTTCCGTCAGTGAGTGTGCCGTCAACATCGAAACAAACCAGACGAATAGTTTCCGCACGTTTTTGCAATTCCGAAAATTCCAGTGCCATTGCTTTACACCACGCGCGCACGAAGCAGATCGTGAATGTTCAAGGCACCGACGACATGTTTTTCATCATCGACGACAACCAATGCATTAATTTTGTACTGCTCCATCAAATGTGCGGCTTCAACAGCAAGCGCGTCTGCAAAAATAGTTTTAGGCGAGTGTGCCATCAATTGTTTTACCGGCGTGTTACGCAGATCGATTTGTGCATCATCCAGAGCGCGACGTAAATCGCCGTCGGTGAATACGCCAAGCAAGCGATCTTCGGTATCCACAATCGCCGTCATGCCCAGGCGCTTGCGGCTCATTTCGACCAGAGCTTCGCTGGCGGTTGCGTCGATACCCACACGCGGCACTTCACTGCCTGCATGCATAATGTCGCTGATATGCAGCAATAAACGACGCCCCAAAGCACCGGCTGGATGCGAGCGGGCAAAATCATCGGCAGTGAAGCCACGCGCTTCCAGCAAACTGACGGCAAGCGCATCACCCATTACCAGGGCAGCCGTAGTGCTGGATGTTGGTGCCAGTCCCAGCGGACAAGCTTCTTCCGGTACGCTGACATCGAGATGCACATCGGCAGCGCTTGCGAGACTGGAGCCAGGTCTGCCGGTCAGGCTGATCAGCACATTACCCTGACGTTTGAGGACCGGAATAATCATCAGCAACTCTTCGGTTTCGCCCGAGTTCGAGAGTGCCAGCACGACGTCGGCGTCGGTAATCATGCCCAGATCACCATGGCTGGCTTCGCCGGGGTGCACGAAAAACGCCGGTGTACCGGTCGATGCTAGGGTAGCGGCAATTTTGGTGGCGATATGGCCGGATTTGCCCATGCCGGTGCAAATCACCCGGCCTTGGCATTGCAATAGCAGACGGCAGGCTTGTGCGAAATCGGTTCCGATTCGAGCCTGGACTGCCTGCAAGGCCTGAATTTCAACCGAAAGCACCCGGTGGCCGCATTTGATCAGCGAGCTATCGGTCAAGGCTTCATTCTTCAGATTAGCGTTCATCAAAGCTGGGTTGGCGGTATCATGTGTGCCTATTGTAAGCCAAGCGCCTGTTAAAGCCCCGTTTTTTCATAAGTAGCCTATGAACGCCCAACAAATTCAAGACTTGATTCATGCCGGCATGCCCGGTGCCGAAGCCCGAGTGATGGGCGAAGATGGCGTGCATTTCGAAGCCATCGTTATTTCCGATGCTTTTCAGGGCAAATTGCCCTTGGCAAGACATCGCATGGTCTATGCCACGCTAGGCACGTTGATGGGCGGTGAAATTCATGCCCTTGCATTACGCACCCTGACTCCGCAAGAAGCGCAAGCTTCTCACTAAAACTTTTAATCAGAAGAAAAGTACATGGCAAAAATTATTGTTACTGGCGGCGAAGTATTGAATGGCGAAGTGCAGATTTCCGGTGCGAAAAATGCAGTGCTGCCGATTTTATGTGCCACGTTGCTGGCCGACAGCCCCATCTCGATTGGCAACGTGCCGCATCTGCACGACGTCACCACGACCGTGGGTCTGCTTGGTGCTCTGGGTGCGCAGTTGAGTATTGATGAAAAATTGACGATCACGGTTGATCCCACTCATCCGGTCAATACCATTGCACCTTATGAATTGGTCAAAACCATGCGTGCTTCGATTCTGGTGCTGGGTCCGTTGCTCGCGAAATACGGTCATGCCGAAGTGTCGCTGCCCGGTGGCTGTGCGATTGGCTCACGTCCGGTCGAACAGCATATTCGCGGCCTGATCGCACTGGGCGCAGACGTGGTGGTTGAAAATGGTTTCGTGAAAGCCAAATGCGACCGTTTGAAAGGTGGTCGTTACGTGTTCGACATGGTCACGGTTACCGGCACTGAAAATGTATTGAGCGCAGCGGTATTGGCGAAGGGTACGAGCGTACTCGAGAACTGTGCCGAAGAACCCGAAGTCGTCGATCTGGCACATTGTCTGATTGCCATGGGTGCAAAAATCGAAGGCGCTGGTACGAATA
>JBOHYH010000149.1:0-6855 GCA_050737775.1 Arenimonas sp. | reverse complement strand
CCGACGTAGGGGCGCCTGCTTGCTGCGCCGACGGTCTGTCGTGATCCCTGGGCGCAGCAAGCAGGCGCCCCTACGGGGATTCTCCACCGAGGATAAATTACTGCATGGCTCTTTGCACCAGCACGGTATCGGTGTGTTGCGTAAACGAGACAACTTTATCGCCAGCAAATTTCCAGACATGCACCATCGGCGCTTTGAAACTCTTGCCGCTGGCCTTGTAGGTGCCGCTGTATTCACCGAGTGCAATTACGGTGTCGCCACTGCCGATAAGTTCGTGACATAGTGCAGCATAGCCATCCCACTCGGCTCCGATTTTCATGAAGACATTGTGTAATACGGCATCGGCGCCGATATAGGTACCACCGTAGGGAAAGCCATCGGCTTCCGTCCAGCTCGCATTTGGCGCCAGTACCGCAAGCACCGCGGGAATATCACCACGCGCAAATGCGGCATAAACATGGTTGATTGTGTCGAGATGATGGGTCATTGCATGCTCTCCTGATAATTCGTCCTGCCCATTATTGGCGACCATCATCAAGAATATGGATGGTCGTGAAACCCCCTTTGTTACCGGATTTGGAGTAAGCGGTAACACGGACTTTGAAATCGAGCGGTACGGCCTTGCCTGGCTCAAGCCAGATGAATTGAAACGCATGCTTGCCGTTTGAATCGTAACCGACCACGGGTTTGTCAATGAAACTGCCGGATGGGCTGTTGCCTGTGATAACTTCGAAGCGATAGGCATATGCAGCCTGACCCGGCGTAATCAAAAGTATTATGCGGCCAATGTCGGAGCAAGAGTCCTGTCTGTCGCCGCCACGACGGATGCTTTGAACAGAAACAAGGGGTGCATCCGGAGCAATAATGGCTTCACCCAAGTTATGTGCTTCGAATTTTGCAAGCGTGTTCGACATGGGCGAGCAGGCAAACGAGCGCGATGGAGCAAACGCGAGTGCAATCGCTAAAATCCTGAAAAAAAGTCTTACAGATACACTAGCCATAACGGTGCTTTCCTTCTGCCATTGATATCACAAACAGACATTCCACTGCGTTCGCATCGATTTCATTGGTTTTATTTTCAGTCATCACAAGCCCCGTTCAATTTTGAAACTCGGCAACCCTATGTTTATGAATACATTAGAAAACCAAGATGGCTGCCTGGTATGTCAGGCCAAATAAAACCAGTGATGACGCAAAGAACAATGCGAACCGGGTTGGAATATGATTCCAAAGGGTCTGAACCAGGCTGTGTACGATCCGCAGAGCTACGAAACTCCAGGCCAGCATCAAGCTGTTGAAAGAGTTATCTCCAAGAACTGCCAGGCTAATCGCCACGGCGTAGAACAGCGTTGGTATTTCCATCAGGTGATTGTAATTGTCGGCTTTCCACCGAATGTTGGCGGGAAGTTGGGCCATCTGGTCGCCTCTGGGCATCATCGGGTCCAGGGTCATTCTCAATTTCATAATTGCCGGAATTCTGGTCGCATACATCCATGCCCAAATAATGCCGGACCAAATAACGAGAGCAATGACGGGAGCGAGCATTGGGCTTGAAGTGGTCATTTTGTACTCCGATTAGTGAATGATTTTTCGCGACGGATTCAACAAACTAGACAAAACATCGACTCAGCGGAGATGAAACGAGAATGCAAAGTTTTCTATCTCTCAGCTAGGTTCTCTCGTCGTAGCTAGGGCTGCCAGCTCGTTAGCTTTGCAGTGCAATACGTATCGCTTGCCGGACTCGAAGCTAGCGGTGACGGTTGGAGCTTCGTCCATGGTGATGGTATCGGACACCAATATCCGATGCTTTGACTACCGACCGGCACAGAGATTTCGCCGGGGCTATCTTGCAGAGCTTTACCTCCGAGTGTACGGAAGCTTCCCGGCAATCCGCTGGCAGAGCCGGGGTTGGCAAACGAGAGCGTGGCTGGAGACTGTTTTTGTCCTGTGCCATTTGACGAACACCCGCTCGTTGCCGCCACAAAAATTGTTGTTACGATGAAAGATAGCCATTTCATTGTGTCTTTCCTTGCTGGCCTAAGGACCCTATTGCTTATCGATGCACAAATAATAACTTGCTTGAATGCATTCTTGCCACGCTGGCTAATCGATTGCGTAGAAAAAGCACAGGGCGAATTTAAAAGCTCGAATCGGGCAACGCTAGAAAAGCGATCTCTTCCGGACTGGATTGGCGTTCAAGCATGCCATTGCGATGCGGGTATCGTCCGAAGCGGTCAATAATTGCTTTATGTCGAAGCGCGAAGTCGTGGTTGTTTTGCAAGCCATTCGCGAGGAAAAGTGGTACGGCGGTTTCATGAATCCGACGCGACTCACTGTGCATATAGGGCATGTAAAGAAAGTTTCTCTGTTCCTGAGTAAGCGCACTATCCGCTCCGGAAGACACGGCCTCCTGAGCGAGTGCCAAGGCCATCGTGTCGTTGGCAAAAGCCAGTCGGCTATTGCGGTAAATATTCCTGGAAAATTGGTCCAGAATAATAATTTCAGCCAGCCTGCCTTCAGGCGTGCGGCGCCATTCAAATAACTCGCATCGAACCGCCTGAGCATGGATTTCCGCGAACCGTTCGGTAATCAGTCGATCAAATTCCGGATCCGCAATCCACCACTGGGAAGGTGTAATTTCCCGAAACCAAAAGTGGAGAATAATTTCATGAGTCATGTGGTCTGGTGCCTGAGTAAAAAAGGATAGGAATTACTGTACACGCTGCCAATGATTTCTTCAGGACTAAGGAGTGAAGCCGTCAATTGTGCGCTTAGGTCTTAATTTGAAAAGCGCTGTTGTAGCGCGGCAAGCTTTTCACGGGATTTTTTGGCAATGCGAAGAATACTTTTCATGCCGGGCTTCCAGCTGGTGAGTTTCTCTGTCTCGTGATCCCAGCGAAAAACTTCTGTACCGGCCTTGGCGGAAACCACTTTCAGCACCAGTTGATTGCCTGTTCCGTTGTCAGCAATGGAAATCAGGCCGGATTCCATGACATGCATGCCCCAAACACCTTTCAAATTTTCATAGACGATGTTGCCGGCTGTCTTTCGCGGATTAGCTGGGTCGAAAATAGGAAATACTCGCCAGCCGCCGGGTAAATCATTGCAATTATATGTTTTCCAGATCTCGTGCGATTCAGCAGAAAATTCAATGCCGAGTGCTACCTCTGCAGCATGGATTAACTGATCACTAGCACCAGGATTAGGCGGTTGCTTCATTCGTGCTCATTTCCTGCAGGCGTTACCGATACAGCGGATGATGATTCATTCAAATGCCCTGTTTCCAAGCAGCCCCTTGATAAGGCAGCCAGAGTTAATGAATGCGGCAGTCTGAATTCCCAAGTGATTTAACAGAAGCATTTTTGTAAATGGCATTATCCAGAGCAGATAGCAGCGAAGTAAGTTCTTTCGGATTTTTTGAAGGGCCAATACACATAAAATCCCAATAGACGATATTTGTTTTTCCCTCAAACGACAAGCTAAGCCGTGCCGCATGCCCTCCCGTACAATATTGGCTGCGGTCGCTTAGGTTATCAGGCAATCCAAAAAAACCAGAATCATTTGCGATCCTGCCAATCTCCTGCAGGGTGTCCTCAGGAATGGAAAGCGAAACCTCTAAATGTTTGGTGCGACACATGTTTCGCCTGAATATCCTGGCATCTGACCAATACATATCTCTATCGTTGATGTAGTAGATATGTGCTGTGCTGTTTTGCAAAGTGGGCGCAGTACTGCAAGAGCAAAAAAATATAGTCAGTAAAACCAAAAATGTCGTATAGCGAATCATGATGAAGTAGTCAGGCGTCTAAGAAAGTATAAAAGTGCATTGAGTCAGTCCATTGCTTTAGGTGCACTGAAGGCTTTGCTGTAGTAGCCAGAGGGATCGAAACAGCAAACTCTGCGCTTTCCAGACGCAAGCATGTCACAAGCATTGCTTAGCCTTAACGCACGCGTCTCTGACTGCTTGGCTGAGGTAACCCAGTGTATCCAATCCAGACGTGCGATAGTGGTTGTAGCATTCCAGATCGCCTGTGCTTCCGAAGAAGCTGCCAGAGCCTCTCGCAGGTCGGATGGAACCTCGGGTTCCGGTTCTTTCTCCACCGGCATGATCTCAAACGCGGCAATGTCGCCAATCTTCGCGCCTGCCGCTTTGAGAAGCTTCTTGTTTATCTGTAACCAATGACTTAATTGACCGTCCGGTTCGAGCATAGCGGTGAAAAAATGATCGTTGATGGCGCCCTCTATACTGGTTCTTCCACGCCTCGGTAGCTTTTTGCTGACATCCTTGGGAAGAATTATAAAGGCCCATGAAACCTCGCTGCCTGCGTCCAAGGGACGAAGCAGTTTTGTTTTGAACCGCGATATTTTGTTGATTTTTGTCATTCCGAACCAACCATAAATGGGCCCTGACAACCAATATTGAGTACTGATCTGCTGGATCATAACTCGACTGAATACAAGGTTTCCACTGGGCTCTGCTTCATTGCAGATGAATTTAGCGGACCGCAAGTTACCGATGGTCCGCTAGAATGATTAATTAGAATCCAACGCTAGTTTTTAAGAATGGAAGCAGCAATAGCGAGAAATGGAGCAGAAATTGAAAGCAAGGCGTCTCCTAGTCCGTCTACAGTCGCCACGACAAGCCCACCTAGTATTGCGGATATGAAAATTGTCTTTAACCACCAACCCTTTGGGGTGGCAAGAGCATTAAGCAACGCTACAAATCCTCCACCAGGTATTAGCCCGGCAAAGAAATAGCCGACAGGCGATAACGATGCAATGAAGTCCGGCCCTGCATTGCCGGAATTCTGGCCAATTTGCGATATGGAAACCACAACGACGAGCAGAAATAATGCTGCATAGAAAATAATTGGCAAAACGAGCATCGCAATTACGACGATGAAAACTCTAAGTAACCTTCGACCTAGTTGCATTGGTTTTTAACGCCTCAAATAAGGTGCCGACGCACCGAGAGTAAAACTTGAAACCACAAACGCACCACCCGGAAAGACGAGGATAGCTGAGCGCGTGGAATGAATTTTTGGAGAATATATAAGGAATGAAGGGTGGGTTATCGCCCCTTTTTCTTTGGCGAGTTCTCTTATCCCATCCTGCAAAACTTTAGAACCTTCAGGCCATAGCGGCACTTCTTGTGAATAACCGGGAGCCACCAATGACTCCGCCAGCTGTGGATGACTGTCTATCGAAGGTCGTTCGTTACCAGTGGCAAATAAGGCAGAAGAAATGACCAAGAGAAAAAATGCACTCAGAGTGCAAAAACGAAATAGATACATATGCATCATCTCTTTTAGCCTGTGGAATATTGAACGCTTATGCTTTGGTTCTAACGCCTGAAGTATGGTGCCGATGCACTGGATATGTAACTTAAAACCAAGCTAGGCAATGAGGCCACCTTGACTGATTACTTGGGCGTCACCGAGACCCGTGCGACAGATACATGCACCATAAAGTACCGCTCCCGAGTTTTCCACGACCAGTTTCCACAAAGCCTGCGCGCTCATAAAACCTGAGATTCGATTCCTTCGCCGTCTCCAGGTAGACACCGCAAGATAGCCGGTCGCTGGCAGAAAGATCGCAGAATGATTTGAGCAGTTGCGTTCCAACGCCGAGACCATGCATGTTTGGGTCAGATCCTATTACCCCCAGGTAGTAATGCGGCGCTTTCGGTTTGCCCTTGGCAGCGATGTCATCATAGACCGCCATGCGGTCGACTAGTCCGGGAGTCGCCTGCTCAAAGCGATCCCAGTCATCTGCGAGGTGTCTAGGCCAAACGGGATGCTCAGTGGTGTAACCCATTACTGCGCCGCAAATAGTAGTGGCGTCCCGAGCCACAAGGACCGGCATCTTGAGAGCGATACGCGCTTGCATTAGCAGCGAAAAAAATCGCGTCACGCGCTCTTTATAGCCCGGCCCAGTCTGCAGCAGAAATCCCGTGATCGGATCCTGGGCGAACGATGCCGCCAAGCAAGTAACGGCTTCGTCGAGATCCGAAGTAGCTGCGGTTGTAATTTTCATGACGCCTAACGCTTGAAATAAGGGACCGACGCGCCGGATGCAAAACTTGAATCTGATTTACACACGGAGGTCCCCTTGATTGATTAGTTAGACCGATGCATCGCGGAATGCACGAAGCACTGCATTGATTTTAGTTTGATAGCCAGGGCCTTGCGCCTTAAACCACTCAAGCACATCTTGCTCTACACGGAGCGAGATAGAAGCTTTTGGTGCCTGAGGCTTGAGGCCACGACGAACAACGCCATGCATAATATGACGAAGGCTGGCCTCGGGATGTTCGGTATCTGCGGAGGCTTGGCCAGCCTTGGATTGCAGGCGCGACCAATCAGTCTTTGATTGTGGCATAGAAGATTTGAGCTTCGCGGCGGGTCGCTTGGCGGAAGGAGATGATGCGGATTTCATGGGCAGTTTCCGTGTGAACGATGGAGACGGGAACACCGGCAAGTAACCCTAAGGTGACAAATCGCTGTTCTTTATAGGAAAACCGATCATCTTCGTAAGTGAAGGTCAGCCCAGAAAAGACAGCAGGGGCGTCAACAAAATCGATGCCGTGCTGTTTGATGTTGAGCGAACGCTTACGTTCTGACCAAGTGAATTCCATACTCAAAGTGTATATACAATATGTAGCTTGCGCAACACTCGCTTTTATCGGTCTAACGCCTGAGGTAAGGGACCGCCGCAGCGGATGGTTCACTTGAATGTAGTATTTTCACGGCGGTCCCCTTGACCGATTAGTTAGATGTTGTTTGCCTTGACCTTAACTTTACGATAAATGCTGCGAACTGCGTAGTAAAAAATAACTGTAAGTGACGGATATAC
>JBOHYH010000148.1:0-13734 GCA_050737775.1 Arenimonas sp. | reverse complement strand
GGGTACGAATAGGTCGCCCGCAAGCGGCCTCCTACGATTATTATTTTTTCAAACCGGCATCTTTGCGCAGTGCATCGGCGCGATCGGTTTTTTCCCACGAGAATGCGGTGGCTTTGTGTTTCTTGCCGGCGCCATCAACGTAGGAAACTTCATGCGGCTTGCGACCAAAGTGACCGTAGCTCGCGGTTTCCTGATAGATCGGATGCAGCAAGTCGAGCATTTTGGTGATGCCGTACGGACGCAGATCGAAATGCGCGCGAATCAGTTTTTCGATCTTGTCGTCACTGATCTTGCCGGTGCCGAAGGTGGTGACCGAAATCGAAGTTGGCTCTGCCACGCCAATCGCGTAGGAAACCTGAACTTCGCACTTGCTGGCCAGACCGGCAGCCACGATGTTTTTCGCAACGTAGCGAGCAGCATATGCCGCCGAACGATCAACCTTCGAAGGATCTTTACCCGAGAACGCGCCGCCGCCATGACGGGCCATGCCGCCGTAGCTATCAACAATGATTTTGCGACCAGTCAAACCGCAATCGCCGACTGGGCCACCGATAACAAACTTGCCGGTCGGGTTGATGTGGATCTTGCCTTTCGGCAAAACCTTCAGCCATTCTTTCGGCAGTACCGGTTTCAAGATGTGTTCGTACACGGCTTCGACCAAAGCTTTTTGCTTGATGCCTTCGTCATGCTGGGTCGAAAGAACGACCGCATCGAGGCCTAAAACTTTATTGCCTTCATAACGCAGCGTGACCTGCGATTTTGCATCCGGGCGCAGCCATTTCAATTTGCCACTCTTGCGAACCTTGGCTTGTTGCTCGACCAGACGGTGCGAGTAATACAGAGGCGCCGGCATGAATTCCGGTGCTTCGTCGCAGGCATAACCGAACATCAGGCCCTGGTCGCCAGCGCCTTGTTCTTCCGGGCTCTTGCGATCCACACCTTGATTGATGTCGGGCGATTGCTTGCCGAGCATGTTGATGATCGCGCAAGTATGGCCATCAAAACCAACCGCAGAATTGTTGTAGCCGATGTCGTTGATCACTTTGCGAGCGAGCGATTCGATATCAACCCAGGCGGTGGTGGTGACTTCACCGGCCACGATGGCGGCACCGGTTTTCACCATAGTTTCGCAGGCGACACGTGCGCGTTTGTCTTGCGCAAGAATGGCGTCCAAAACGGCATCAGAAATCTGATCGGCGATTTTGTCCGGATGACCTTCGGAAACGGATTCGGAGGTGAAAAGGTAGCTGCTCATTATGGGCTTATATCCTTTAATGCGGATGGAAGGATGAATTCAGGGTAGCGCATGATACACGGGTTTTTCCGAGCTCGCATTATTCCCCTTTCACTGTTGAGGTTTTGTTAAGGCGGCGCTGTCATCCAACTGCCATCGGGCTGCCATGAGGCTGTTATATCGGGCCTTCAGCATTGCACAAACCACCGTGCCAGAAGCCCATGATCGCACTCGAAAAAACGCTCAGTTCCCGCTACCCCGCCTGGTTCGCCGGTCACCGCGCCAAAATTGCCCGTCCGCTGCTGAAAACCCTAGAGAAATTCTCCAAGTTCGACGAAATCAACGCTTTTTTGAAGACCAATGCCCATTTGACGGGCTTTTCTTTTATTGAAGCCGCCCTGACACATCTGGATGCCCGCTACACGGTCGATCAGGTAGAACGCGAACGCATTCCAGTCACTGGCCGGCTGCTGATTATCGCCAATCATCCTTCCGGGGCTTTGGACGCACTCGCGCTACTGCATTTCATCGGCAGCATTCGCCGTGACGTGAAAATCGTCGCCAACGACATGCTGTGTGAATTCGACGGCTTGAAGGAATTATTGCTGCCCTTGCGCATTCTCGGTGGAAAACCGCAGGCCGACAGTTTGCGCGCCATCGAGCAATCGCTGGAAAACGAAGAGTGCGTGATCGTGTTTCCCGCCGGGGAAGTATCCAGGCTCAGCTGGAAGGGAATTTCCGATTCGCAATGGCGCCGCGGCTTTTTGCGGTTCGCCAAAAGCACATCCACCCCTATATTGCCGGTGAAAATCCAGGCCAGAAATTCCGCTTTTTTTTATGGTGCATCGGTTTTCCATAAACCGATCGGCACCGCCTTGTTGCCACGCGAAGTGTTTTCACGACGCGGCAGCCGCATCGGTTTGCGGGTAGGTTTGCCAATGTCAGTGGAGCAGGAAAGCGAAAGCAGTTTCGATCTGCGTTCGATTCGGCAAGCTTTGTACGCCATTGGTTCGCGTAAGGAGAGTGCAGCGCCAGCGCTCGAACCCTTGGTGCACCCGGTCGAACGTTCGCGTTTGTTGGCCGATTTAAAAACCATGTTATTGCTCGGACAAACACCTGACGGCAAAAAAATCTATTGCGGCCGTTTGCGTTCCGATGCGCCATTGCTGCGTGAGATCGGTCGTCTGCGTGAATTGAGTTTCCGTGCGGTCGGCGAAGGCACCGGCAAACGACTGGATGTCGATGCCTTCGATACCTGGTACGAACATATTGTGTTGTGGGATTCGACCGAATGCGAAATCGCAGGTGCCTATCGCGTTGCGCGAGGGAATGATGTCTATCTTGAAAAAGGCCGCGTAGGTTTTTATACCGCCAGCCTGTTCAATTATCCCTGCGAAGTGTTGGCGCGTCTGGCCGAGGGGATGGAACTGGGTCGCAGTTTCGTCACACCGAAATACTGGAATTCTCGTTCACTGGATTATTTGTGGATCGGCATCGGGGCATATCTCAAACAGTATCCGGAAATTCGTTACCTGTTCGGTCCGGTCTCGATGAGCGCCGCTATTCCGATTGCCGCACGCGAGCAACTGGTCGCTTATTACCAGCAGTTTTATGGTGTTAATAACAGCAAGGTATTGGCGAATCACCCGTTCCGTTATCTTGCCAATGCACCAACATTCATGGATCTCGATGCCGAAGCCAGCTTCAAATGTTTGAAAGCCAACCTCGATGCTCTAGGCGCGCGCGTGCCGACCTTGTACAAACAATACACGGAGCTATGTGAGCCGGGCGGTGCACGATTCTTGAGTTTCGGGGTTGACCCGGACTTCAATAATTCGGTCGATGGTTTGATTGAAGTCGATCTGCATCGTATTCGACCAAAAAAGCGCGAACGTTATCTTGGTGTCGTTCCGGATAATGTATTGGAATCGGCCTGATGAAAACGCAGCCAGCATCGGAAAAGCTGCGCGCCGTTTTTATTTCCGATGTGCATCTGGGTTCCAAATATTGCCATGCCGATGAACTCGCCGAGTTTTTAAGCAGTCTGCAATGCAAACGTTTGTATCTGGTCGGCGATATTGTCGATCTTTGGTGGATGGCAGAAAAGCGTGCAGTCTGGCGGCAGGCGCAGAATCATGTCATTGAAGCCCTGCATCAGCTCACGCGGCAGGGAACAGAATTGATTTATGTGCCCGGAAATCATGATCGACCTTTGCGACGTTTCTGCGGATTGATGCTGCCGCAAATGAAAATGCGCCGCCGGGCCATTCACGAACTACTGGATGGTCGGCGTCTGCTGGTAACGCATGGTGATGACTATGATGCCAAAACCCATTTCGGCGGCTTTCAGGAAGCCTTCGGTGACTGGCTGTATTACGTCATCTTGAACGGCAACCGCATGATGAATACATTGCGCCGCCGTTTCGGTAAACGCTATTGGTCGCTGGCAGATTTCCTGAAACGCCAAAGCACCGTCGCAGAAAGTTTTATCGAACGTTTCGTGCAGGCCGGGTTGCAGGATGCCAAACAACGCGGTCTCGATGGAATAATTTGCGGCCATATTCACCGCGCTGCGATGTTCGAACGCGATGGCCTGATCTACGCCAACGATGGCGACTGGGTCGAAAGCCTGGCCGCGCTGACCGAAGATGCCGACGGCAATCTTGCTTTGATCGATTATCGCGGCCATGTGCTTTCAAAAATTGAAAGCCTCAAACCACGCCCCGAGTTCCGATTGGTCGCGTAAATATTATTGTGGCAATCCCCCTCCTTGTTCTTTTAAGGAGGAGGGTGCTCGCCTAGCGAGCCGGTGAGGGGTGCTTTTTGATTTTTGATGACGATAAATTTGTCGCGTCAAGTTCTTGTCGCAGATGTACTTACTCCCGAAGTAGGATGTGGAAAATTCCTAGGCTTATCGCGACTTCCGTCGCCCCTACAGTCGTCGGCAAACGATGTCGATGTCGGTTTCTTTGCTGATCGGGTTGGCCGGGCGCAGGGTCATGGAGTTACTGCGGATGCGGATTTTGTTTTTGGCAGTCGGTTGTTTGTTCAATTGTTCATTGGCGTTGCGTTGCGCAGCTTCGACCGGATAACGCGGGTTGTCGGAGGACAGCACCTGCGCAGTATCGGAATGCGTCTGTAACATATCGCCGGTTTGCACCCAGGTACCCGTCGTCTGGGTGTTCAGTGTGGTTTTGCTGCCGTCGGTCATGGTGATCGTCATGATGGCGAAATCGTAATAATCGCCTCCGCGGCTGTAGGTCACTTTATTGCTGCCGGTGGCGGTAAATTTTGTCGTGGTCATGGTGTAAGGACCACATTGCCAGGTGCCTTCGACGCTGAGTGGTGGCGGATTGGCGGCGAGTGCTGTACCGCAGGCGAAAAGCAGAATGAACGGCAAAGCAATTTTCATGGCAGTCTCGTCGACACGGAACGGGGTCATCATAACCTCAAATAAAAATCCCGGCGCATGGCCGGGAATTTTTGATGTGTGGTTTCGATGGGTATCTGGCCGGGTTTTACCCTCTGATGAAGCCACTCCCTGTGAGAACCCCGGCCCTCTGATAGAGCCACTCCCTTCGGGATCCCCACGGGGAGAGGGATTACGCTGCTTCGTCGTCGCGATATTCTTCCGGCGTCGGGCAGATACAAATGAGGTTGCGGTCGCCGTAAACGTTATCGACGCGACCCACCGGGCTCCAGTATTTGTCGTTGCGCGAACTGCCGGCTGGGAACACACCTTCTTCGCGTGAGTACGAACGATTCCATTCGGCATCGACAAGATCGTGTACGGTATGCGGGGCGTTGCGCAGTGGGCTTTGCTCAATCGCGAAACGGCCGTTTTGCACTTCGGTGATTTCATTGCGGATGGCGATCATGGCATCGCAGAAACGATCAAGTTCGACTTTGGCTTCCGATTCGGTTGGCTCGATCATCAAGGTGCCCGGCACCGGGAAGCTCATGGTCGGTGCATGGAAACCGAAATCGATCAGGCGTTTTGCGATGTCATCCACGCTAACGCCGCAGGCATCTTTCAATGGACGTGGATCGACGATGCATTCATGCGCGACGCGACCATTGTGATTGCGGAACAGCACGGGGAAGTGCGGATGCAAACGTGCGGCCATATAGTTCGCGCTGAGAATTGCGACTTCGGTCGCGAGTTTCAAACCATCGCCGCCCATCATCAGAATATAGGCATAACTGATCGGCAAAATCGAGGACGAACCAAACGGTGCAGCCGACACCGGACCCACCGGCGCTTTGCCTCCATCCAACACTGGATGACCCGGCAAGTAAGGCGCGAGATGTGCTTTCACGCCAATCGGGCCCATGCCCGGGCCGCCGCCACCGTGCGGAATGCAGAAAGTTTTGTGCAGATTCAAATGCGAAACATCCGCACCGAAATCACCGGGGCGTGACAAACCGACTTGCGCATTCATGTTGGCGCCATCCATATAAACCTGGCCACCATGTTGATGCGTGATGTCGCAGATTTCGCGAATGCGTTCTTCGAACACGCCGTGGGTTGATGGATAGGTCACCATCAAGGCGGCGAGATTCGCGCTATGTTTTTCGGCCTTCGCACGCAGATCGTCAACATCGACATTGCCTTCGGCATCGCAATTCACCACGACGACATCCATGCCGACCATTTGTGCAGAAGCTGGGTTGGTGCCGTGTGCCGATGATGGAATCAGACAGACGGTGCGATTCAGATCGCCGCGCGCATGATGGTAAGCACGAATGGCGAGCAGGCCGGCATATTCGCCTTGTGCGCCGGAGTTTGGTTGCAGGGAAACGGCATCGTAGCCAGTGATCTCCACCAGCCATTTTTTAAGATCGTCGAAAAGCTCGTAATAACCTGTCGCCTGATCAGCCGGTGCAAACGGATGCAACGCGCCAAATTCAGGCCAGGTGACCGGAATCATTTCGGCAGTGGCGTTGAGTTTCATTGTGCAAGAACCGAGCGGAATCATGGCGCGATCCAGCGCCAGATCGCGATCCGATAATTTGCGCATATAGCGCAGTAATTCGGTTTCCGAACGATATCGGCTGAAGATCGGATGTTTCAGGCAGCTGCCCTTGCGAGTCAAATCGGCAGGAATCGCAGAATTGTTATTGGCGATATCGGAATAGTTCAGCGAACCACCGAACGCGCGCCACACGGCTTCAATGATTTGCGGTGTGGTCGCTTCATCCAATGCAATGCTGATGCGTGTTGCATCGACAACGCAGAAATTAATTTTCTCGACAGCGGCGCGAGCAATAACCGCATCGCGTTGTGCACCGAGATCAACAGTAATCGTATCGAAGTAATTTTTGTTTTGAATATTGAAACCGAGTTTGCTTAAACCGGCTGCCAGAATTTTGCTGCGTGAATGCACATCGTGCGCGATCGCTGCCAAACCTTCAGGGCCATGGTAAACCGCATACATTGATGCGATGACGGCGAGCAAAACCTGTGCGGTACAAATATTGGATGTCGCTTTTTCGCGACGAATATGTTGTTCGCGGGTTTGCAGGGTGAGTCGGTATGCCGGTTGTCCGCGTGAATCGACCGAGACGCCAATCAGGCGGCCAGGAATATTGCGTTTGATGGCATCGCGCACCGACATATAGGCTGCATGCGGACCGCCATAACCCATTGGTACGCCGAAGCGTTGTGTCGAGCCAATCGCGATATCGGCACCGAGTTCACCCGGCGAAGTCAGAATAGTCAGTGCTAGCGGATCGGCGGCCATGATGCTGATCGCACCGGCAGCTTTCAATTGTGCAATCGCGCTGCGGAAATCACGTACTTCGCCGTCGGTACCGGGATATTGGAAAATCGCGCCGCAGACATCAGTGGCAATCAGGTCTTTATCCGGATTGCCGATAATCAATTCCCAACCGAGAGGTTCAGCGCGGGTGCGCATGACGGCGATTGATTGCGGATGGCAGTTTTCATCGATAAAGAATTTTTTTGCCTTGTTTTTCGATACGCGTTCGGCAACGGCCATGGCTTCGGCGGCGGCGGTGCCTTCATCGAGTAAGGACGCATTGGCGACATCGAGACCGGTGAGTTCGCAAATCATGGTTTGGAAATTCAATAAGGCTTCAAGACGGCCTTGCGAAATTTCAGGTTGATACGGGGTATAGGCCGTGTACCAGGCCGGGTTTTCCAGAATATTGCGCAGAATGACCAGCGGCGTCTGCGTGCCGTTATAGCCTTGGCCAATCAGCGAGGTGAAGACTGAATTTTTCGACGCCAGTTCACGCAAGCGTGCGAGTGCTTCGACTTCCGACAAGGCGCGACCCATGCTGCTGAGCGGTTTCAGAATGCGGATGGAATCGGGCAGGGTTTCTGCAATCAAGGTATCCATGCTGTCGACACCGACGGCATCCAGCATTTGTTGAACTTCCTGCGGCGAGGGGCCGATATGGCGTGCGGCAAAATCACGGGCAACGTGGGGAAGTGGCAAAGCAATTGGATTGGTCATGACAGATTCTCGTGAAGTCACATTATTGGGGGACGCGCATCGATATACCGAACATAAGCCTGTTCGGCATCGGCGCCCCCTCTGTCTGTGTGCCTGAGAGTGTTATCCCGTCGGCAGGCGTCGCGTACGAGGTACGTCGCCATTTTTCAGAGTCTTGAATTGCCGGCGGTTCTTTTGCCTGAGAGTTTCCGGGGCGGTTGCTCCTTCGGCGTCGGGTGAAACGATCTCTCCCGCAGCGGCCCGCCATTGTAACAGGGCACCCAAGGGCAATCGAGCATTTGTGGGTTCCCGGGGCCATGAAGCGTGATTCGGGCTGTGAGGGTATTAGGCGTCCAACTGCGTTAGCATAGGGCAAGCGTTGCAGGAGCCGAAAATGTCACAGACTAACCCAGTGGAAAGCCTTGATTTGTCAGGTCTGCCCGAGGTATTGCGCAAAAAAGTGCAGGAACAGCTTAATCGTATGTCACCGGAAATGCAGCAGGAGTTTCTGAAGAAATCCCGGCCGATGCTCAACCGTGCCATGGATGCCGCAAAAACCATTGCCCATGATAATGATCCGCACCACAAGCTTACCAATCGACCAAAACCCCAAGGTCACTTCAATGCCACCATTCAGCCAGGTGATGCCGGAGCAAACCAGTTTCTGAAATTGGTCGCATTTGTTGTGGCAGTGACCCTGATCTACGGTATTTTTGAATAATTACGCGACTTCAGATTGAATCAAATCCTGCAGTTGATTGAAATAATCACGGGTTAGTTCAATTTGCGAAACGGCAGTTTCGGCACGGTTGACCACTGCCTTGAAGGCGGCATTTTCAGGACGATCTTTGGCATACCAGCCCAAATGTTTTCTGGCGATACGTACGCCCATTTCTTCGCCATAGAACGCATGCAAGTGTTCCAGATGGCTCAACAAAATATCGCGGACTTCTTGAATACCTGGTTCCGGCAAGTGCTTGCCGGTCGCCAGATAATGCGAGATCTCGCGGAAAATCCATGGACGGCCCTGTGCACCCCGGCCGATCATCACGGCGTCAGCCCCGGTTTTTTCCAGCACGAATTTCGCCTGTTCCGGCGTACGGATATCACCGTTCGCCAGCACCGGAATTTTTACGGCGGCTTTTACTGCTGCAATCGTGTCGTACTCGGCTTCGCCATTGTATAAATCCACGCGGGTGCGGCCGTGCACGGCAAGTGCCGCAATGCCGGCGTCTTCGGCAATGCGCGCAATCGCCAAAGCATTTTTATTATCGTGATCCCAGCCGGTACGAATTTTCAAAGTTACCGGTACGTTCACGGCGTTGACCATGGCAGACACGATTTTCCCCACTAGAATTTCATCGCGCATCAAAGCCGAACCCGCCCAGACATTGCAGACTTTCTTGGCCGGGCAGCCCATATTGATATCAATAATCTGCGCACCATGATCCACGTTGTAGCGCGCGGCATCGGCCATGACCTGCGGATCAGTGCCTGCAATTTGAATGCTGATCGGCGCCGGCTCGCCATCGTGATCCATGCGGTGCATGGATTTGCTGGTTTTCCAGAATTTCGGATCCGAAATCGTCATTTCCGAAACGCATAAACCGGCACCATGTTTTTTGCACAGCATGCGAAAGGGTTTGTCGGTCACTCCGGCCATGGGAGCAAGCACGACATTGGGCTGGATTTCGTAAGGGCCGATGCGCATGCCTGTATTGTAAACCGTAAATAAAAAAAGCCCCGCAATGCGGGGCTTTTCAAACGACAGCTTCCGAACAGATTAGCGTGCAGCTTTCATTTTCTTCATTTCAGACTGGAATTTCGCGGCATCGGAAGGCGTCAGGTTGGGACGTCCGACCATCAAGCCCATCGAAATGGTACCGGCGATGAAATAGGTTTCGCCTTCTTCAGCTTCGATATTGGTAACGTCCTTGGCTTCAGAGTGAACGGTATAAGTGTGTTTGCCCGGTTCGACTTGCGCGAGGATGTAGGAGCCACTTTTTAATTTGCCCAGTTCCACTTCACCTTCGCGCACTTTGAAGCTGACGGCAGCACCGGCAAAACGGTTGGCGCGGAAAAAGACGATGAGTGCCTTACCTGTTTCAGGTTTGCCAACGACATTGAGTACGTCTTCTGGAATTTGCGATGTCGCGGTATCGACAGCCGGTGCTGCAACTGCTTGAGGTGCGGCGTCTGTAGTTACTGGGGCGGCTTCGGTCTGGTTCGTGTCCTGGGCAAACGAGGACGTTGCGAAAGCAAGACCTAAAACAACTGCTGCGGTAAGAGGTGCGTAAAATTTCATTGTGTATCTCCGGTAGGTTGTGGTGCTGAATCTTGTGGCTGTGGGGTATCAATTTTGTTGTCATTTTTTTGCTGCAAATGGATGCTTGTCTCGCTTGCAACAAGAGCTTGTACCAAGGTGTTCTCGGGCATCACAATTTGGCCACCCTGAATAAAACCGGCGAACAGCCCAACGTAGGGAACAAAACTTGTTGCCATTACGGCGTTGGAGTTGCTTTTGCCCTGCAGTGGCTGGAAAGAACGCATTTTTATTTGCTGGCCATGCAAATCGATATAACGGATGGCGAGCAGCAACTCTCCCGGCTTGCCAAAACCGCCGGCTTTTTGCGCATGAATTATTTCGCCGGTGGCCGGTGTTCCGCCGGGTATTGCGACAATGCCATTGATCACCAGATCTTCGGAAACTTTTAATTGAAATTGGTTGCCCGGCATTGCCGTTTTTGAACTGATCTCAGTATCCAGTGTAAAACGCACCGGTGTCTTGAACGGGATTTTCACGGTGGGCGGCGCCGATTCGATCAAGGTATTCGGTAGAGCATCGACGACAGGCTGGGGCGAAACGGCAGCAGACAAGTCGTCAATAATGGCCTCTGAAGATGTCGTTTCCACCGTCTGCGAGAGAGCTTGTGGCATCAAGCCAAGAAACATTATAAAAACAAACGTACGCATTGAGGTTTTGTCGGTAAAAGAAGGCGAACAACTATAAACCAGAAATATGCCGAAAATTGAAATTTCACAATAAGTAATGAGGGCCGAAGCTTGTTTGTGAAGACAATACGGAGCTCCGTCACAAATTTAAATAATTCGGACCCGCGCCACCTTCCGGTGTCACCCAGTTGATGATTTGATACGGGTCTTTGATATCGCAGGTTTTACAGTGCACACAGTTGGCCGCATTGATTTGCAGTCGCGTGCCGTCAGTATCTTTTACGATTTCGTAAACGCCGGCTGGGCAGAAGCGTGTGCAGGGGTTGCCGTATTCGGTTGCACAAGTTGTGATGCAGATGTTGGTATCGGCGACATGCAAATGCACGGGCTGATCTTCATCGTGTTCGGTCGCGGCAAAATAGACGCCGGCAAGACGATCACGCGGCGCAAGCGTGCGTTCAACATAATCGCGTTTCGGTGATTCCTGTTCGCCAAGCTTGAACAGCGAGGAGTAATCGGGCTTCACGCGCCAAGTCCATGGTGCCAATCCGGCAGTGACTGTTTCGAAACCGGCATTGATCATGCCAAACCAGAAACCTTTCTTGAAAGCCGGTTTTACGTTGCGCACTTTTTTCAATTCATGCATAGCCGGTGAGTTGCGTAACTCGGCGTCCCAACCTGCGGACGACAAGTTTTTCGCAGCGTGTTTGGCCGCCAGCATGCCGGAACGAATGGCTTGGTGCACACCCTTGATTTTCGGTACGTTCAATAGACCGGCAGCGCAGCCAATCAATAAGGCCCCAGGCATTTCTACTTTCGGTAGTGATTGGTAACCCCCCGTCACGATCGCGCGCGCGCCTGCGGATAAAATGGTGCCGCCTTCCAGCAAGGCTTTTACCGACGGATGATTTTTCCATTGCTGGAATGCTTCATATGGCTGGTAATTAGGGTCCTGATAATCCAGGCCCGAGACATAACCAAGTGCGATACGGTCTTTATCAAGGTGATACAGAAAGCTGCCGCCGTAGGTTTTGTTATCCGCTGGCCAGCCAACGGTATGGATGATTTTTCCTGCTTGCCCGGCGCCTGGTTTTACTTGCCACAACTCCTTGATGCCGATCGAATAACTTTGCGGATCTGATTCAAGATCAAGATGGAATTTGCGTACCAATTGTTTCGTCAAATGGCCGCGAGCGCCTTCACCAAGAACAGTCAGCTTGGCCTTGATGTCGATGCCCTGCGTGTAAGCGTCTTTGTGATGGCCATCTTTCGCGATGCCCATGTCGCCGATACGAACACCGGCAACGGCGCCGGCTTCATCAAACAGGATTTCCGAAGCGGCAAAGCCCGGGTAAATTTCAACACCCAAAGCTTCCGCCTGCGGTGCCAGCCACGCGCACATCGCGCCGAGCGACACAATGAAATTGCCGTGATTGTTCATTTGCGGCGGTGTCGGCAATTTTGTCGAACCGGTTTTGCTCAAAAGCAGGAATTCATCCGTGGTTGCAGGTACGCAAATCGGCGGCGGATTGTCACGCCAGCCCGGAAGCAGCTCATCCAGAGGTTGCGGCTCGATGACCGCACCGGAAAGGATATGCGCACCGATGGTCGAAGCTTTCTCGATCACGCAGACGCTAAGTTCCGGGTTGAGTTGTTTCAAGTGGATGGCAAACGACAGACCGGCTGGCCCTGCGCCCACCGTAACAACGTCGTATTCCATGATGTCGCGTTCAGACATGGCTTAACTCCTGCTAGATAGCTATTGTCCCGTTTTCCCGGTGTTGGGGCAATAAATACACAAAAAAATGTCATTCCCGCGCAGGCGGGAACCTGGTGCGTTTGTACTTCATATTAAAAGTCGCTGGATCCCCGATAAGAGCATTCGGGGACGACATTGCATCTGTAAATTTCAAGCAACCGTAATAAATCCTGACTTTAATTTCCTTCAAGCCGTGTAAATCTGACTCTGTACTGTAATTTCGGGTTTAGGCAATGACAGAAGCAGCGGTCTACATGATGGCAAGTCGCCGTAACGGTACTTTGTATATTGGCGTCACTTCGGATTTGGTTGGAAGAGTATGGCAGCACAAGCAGGATTTGATTTCGGGCTTTACCGGTCGTTATGCAGTTCACATGCTGGTGTATTACCAGCAAACAGAAGAAATGCTTAGCGCCATTACTCGCGAGAAACAGTTGAAAAAATGGAATCGCGCATGGAAGATTCGTTTGATTGAAGAGGTGAACCCGTATTGGAATGATTTATACGATTCGCTTCTTTGATTTTTTGCGTACGTTAGTGAGCCCAAAACCTGCGTCTTTCCCGCGCAGGCGGGAATCCAGCGCCTCCTGTTTCCGATTGCACGCATGTTTGCTGGGCGATAATTGTCATAGGGTTGGCATCACGAACGACACTGGGTTGACCAGCTACGCTGTTAAAAAGCACTTCCGCCTACGCGGGAAAGACGGGGAATAGGATGTTGAAAAGCGGTTTTAATCAATTGGAATTGCCCGGCGCCGGTCTGCTTTTTCACCCTGGCTGGCTGGATAGCAAGGCAGCCAATTCACTGTTTGAAATCCTGCGAAAACAGGTGGCATGGGAGCGTCATCGGATAAAAATATTCGGACGTGAAGTCGAGTCACCGCGTCTGAGTTGCTGGATGGGGGATGCCGGTGCCAACTATGTGTACTCCAATACACGATTCGAGCCGCATGCATGGCTTCCCGAATTACAGAGCTTGCGCGAACGTCTGCAAGCAGAGTGTGAGGCTCAATTCAATTCGGTATTGGCTAATCTTTATCACAATGGCCAGGACAGTATGGGCTGGCATAGCGATGACGAACCGGAGCTAGGCACGCAGCCAGTGATTGCATCGATCAGCTTGGGCGAAACGAGGCGATTTTCCTTCAAGGCAAAAACAGCGGGTGCCAAGGCCGTGCATTTGGAGTTGCCGCACGGTAGTTTGCTCTTGATGCGGGGCGACACGCAGAAAAATTATCGACATGCTTTGGCGAAAACTGCCAAACCGGTTGGCGAACGAATAAATTTGACCTTTCGAAATATTTCGTAGCCCGGGTCATGGCTCCACC
>JBOHYH010000147.1:0-10774 GCA_050737775.1 Arenimonas sp. | reverse complement strand
CAATACGGCATCCAATTCCAAACCGGCAGCCACAATGGCTTCCGATAATTGCTCGGATTTCAATACAAAAGCCTGCTCAGCCAGACGACGCTTATTGATGGCTTCACGCTGGGCAAGTGCCAGTTGATCAGACTGCTGACGCGTCTGTTCGTATTTACGCATTTCGTTTTCAATGCCATCAAGTGCCGAGCGTGCCGCTGCCAAATCTCTTTCAACAATGACACGCTGATCAAGAATCGCCTGACGTTCTGCTTGCAACTTCAATACCGGTGCGTCACCTTCGGCCAATTGCGCAGTCAATTCCGACAAACGAATTTCAAGCTGTGCTCGCTGGCTACCCATGCGGGCCAGCGATTGCATCAAGCCATTGACTTTGGTGCGTTGCGATTCGAGGCTCAGTGCCAGTTGATGCGCTTGTTCGCGTGATTCGCGGGCAACGTTGCGAGCGTTGTCGCGCGCAAGCGTCAAATCCCTGCGCTCGACATCCAGACGCAAACGCTCGGCCTCCAGATCTCCCATGGAACTCATGGCGGTTTCAAGACGGGTTCGCGCTTCACGAATCTGCGTTTGCGATTCTTCCAGAGTATGTGTCAGCTGGGTGATATCGGCATCAATGCGTGCGACACGCGCCTGCGCCGAATCCAGACGGCTTTTTTGTCCTTGCAAAGAACCGGCCAATTCGGAAACGCTGCGATGATTCAAATACAGGCTGCGTTGCGCGTCTTCACGCAATTGTTCGGCTTCCAGCAATTTGTCGCGCATCGAGGTGAGCGCTTCATTGGTGCTTTGTTCTTTTTTCGCCAGAGCTTCAATGTCGGCACGCAATTGCTTGATTTCACTTTCGCGGGCAAGCGAACCTTGTTGTGCTTCACCGCTACGAGTGACACGCACCCAACCCTGACCCAACCATTCACCGCTTTGGGTGATAACGGCCTGACCTTCCTGCAATGACGATGCCATGTGTTTCGCAGCATCGATATTTTCGGCAACCAGAATATTCGCCAGCAAGCGTTTGACCGCAGCAGGGCCCTGCACTTTTGCTGCCAGTGAATTCGCAGCCACGGCATCGTTGTTTTCTTGCGACGAAATCAACGCGACACGACCTTGCGACAGACTGGACAAGGCTTCGAGCCATTGTTCAGGCGCATCCACGGTGACCGCTTCGAGCAAGCTGCCGAGCACGGTTTCAACCGCAGTCTCCCAACCGGCTTCCACGCTCAATGCTTCACCCAGGCGGGTGTTGCCATGAATGTCTTGCGCCTTCAACCAATCGAGCGCGATATTTTTTTCCTGACCTAGAGCAGCATGTTGCAATGCTTCTAGCGAGGCCAAACGTCCACGCGCCGTTTGAATCTGCTTGCGGGTTTCCGACAATTCATTTTGGCCGGCGCGCTGTTGTTCCTGCAGCGTTTGCAAATTGGCTTTGCGAGCTTCCAGTTGTTCCGACAATTCATCAAGACTGGCTTTTTTGGTGTCGTGTTCGCTACTCATGTTCGCCAAGGCGGACACTATGGCATCGGTGTCTAAACCGACGCGCTCGTTTGACAAAATTTCGCTGCGTTTGGCGGCATCGAGCGTTTGCTTTTCGAGATATTCAATTTTTGTGCGTTCAACATCAGCCCAGCGTGCGGCCTCGGAATGATTACGGGCATAAGCATCCCAACGGGTTTGCCAATCCTGTAGCGCTTGTTCGGTATTACGGAGTGCTTCCTGTCGACCGGCATCTTCTTCCTGCAAGGCAGCGAGTTTGGGCTCAGCTTCGGCATTGGCGATGTGCAACTCGCTCATTTGCATTTCATCACCGGTGATGTGCTCGCCGATTTGTGAGAATGCCGTATGGGCTTCGATTTTTGCCGTTTCCAGACGCTGCGTCAGTTCGCGTTGATGCTGGATTTGCTGCTCTGTACGGGCCAACTCACCACTGACACGATAACCTTCGGCTTGAACCTTACCGAGCTTTTCGCTGGCTTCGGTGTGCTGGCTGCGACAGGTCTCGATTTGCGCTTCGGCGCTGCGCTGGGCAGCCAAAATTTCCTGCAGTTTCACTTCGTCGGCGGTAAGCGATTCACGTAGCGTGCTCGATTCGGCATCAAGACGACGGTACTCAAGAGCTTTTACCTGCGCATCTTTTTCGCGACGATCAACCTGCAGTGTTTGATATTGTTCAGCGGCACGTGATTGACGCTTCAAATGCTCCAGCTGCTTGTCGATTTCTTCACGCAGATCGTTCAGGCGATCCAAATTCTCACGAGTCGATTTGATGCGAGATTCTGTTTCCTTACGGCGTTCCTTGTATTTCGAAATACCGGCGGCTTCTTCCAGATAAACACGTAAATCTTCAGGCTTGGCTTCAATGATCTGGCTGATCATGCCTTGTTCGATAATCGAATAGCTTCTCGCTCCCAGACCAGTACCCAAAAATAAATCGGTGATGTCGCGTCGACGGCAGCGGGCACCATTCAGATAATAATTGGATTGACCATCACGGCTAACACTGCGCTTGACCGAGATTTCGGCATAACGCGCATATTCGCCGCCGACGGTACCTTCCGAGTTGTCAAAAATCAGCTCGACAATGGCTTGACTGACCGGCTTGCGGGTAGATGAACCCGAGAAAATCACGTCAGTCAGCGAGTCGCCACGCAAACGGCTGGCAGAGCTCTCGCCCATTACCCAGCGAACGGCATCGATAATATTGGACTTGCCGCAACCGTTTGGACCGACCACACCCGTCATATTGGTGGGGAGGTGCATTACAGTTGGGTCAACGAAGGATTTAAAGCCGGAGAGCTTGATCGTGGAAAGGCGCATTTTTTAAACACTGTCTGGTTGCCCGGCACAAAGCCGGCACTGGAGCGAGCTCCAGCTAAAAATAAAAAACCGCAATTTCAATAACTTATGACACTTAGTTCATGCGAACTTTAGTTATGTCGCGGCGACCGGTAGTGAGTATAGCAGCGTCAAAGGCCGATATCAGAGCTCTGTGAAGGCCAAATTCAGGGCTAAATTTAGCCCTCTACTTCGTCCGGACTTAAGGCCTTGATTGATAAGGCGTGGATGTCGGTTTCCATCAAATTACCCACCGCTGCAAACACCAGCCGATGACGTGCGAGCGGCAGCTTTCCCTTGAATAAATCGCTGACAACGTGAACATCAAAATGCCCCCGCCCATCGCGGGCTCCCACATGGCCGGCATGACGATGACTTTGATCGATAATTTCCAGGCTTGAGGGTTTTAATGAGATTTCAATCGCCGAACGAATTTTTTCTATTCGAGTGCTGGCATCACTCACGGCAGCACCAATTTGAATGGCCTGACTTCGACCTTGGCGTAAACACCGGCTTCCAGATATGGATCGTCAAGCGCCCAGGCTTGGGCCTGTTGCAGATTTTCAAACGAAGCAATGATGACGCTACCGGTGAATCCCGCCTGCCCTGGGTTTTCAGAGTCAATGGCCGGCAATGGACCCGCTATCTTCAAGCGTCCGGAATTTGCCAGGGCTTGCAAACGTGCCAAATGAGCTGGGCGAGCTGCCACACGGTTTTCCAGCGAATTTTCAACATCGGTGCCGATAATCAAATACCACATATGAATTCCTAGTTATTTGTAACGTGTAATTTTCCGGCAAGCATTCTGTATTTCATCCAGACATAGCGCGCATGCAGCCAGTGATAGTAAAAACCCTGCTTTCCATCAAGAAAACCGCCACGGAAGAGGTAATTTTTCAACAGATAAAAAAAGGCGTGCAAAACTGCCTGACCAGCATAGGCCTTTTTAGCCTTGTGAGCATTTTGCTCGGCAAACAAGGCGGCATAACGATCGAGCTTTTCGGAGTATTTCTGATAACTACGAGCAGTGTCATGTTGAATCCTGATATTTGCCGCCTTGACTACTCGATTATTCAAATCCAGTTTCTCATGCACCTGTGCAGGCAAATATCTCAAACTGTTGCGAAACACTCGTTCGACCGGCTCTTTTTCGCGGCCGCCAAATGACAGTGATTTCCCCAGAAAATACGTCTGTCGCTGGCAATTCCAGACATCGGCCTCTTCAAGCTTTGCCGACTCCAACAGTTTTTGAAGTTGCGAAACATCCTTGTCTTCACACCATTCATCCGCATCCAGCAAAAAAACCCAGGGCTGCGTTGCCAGCTCAATGACGGCGTTTTTCTGTGAAGAAAACCCAAGCCAGTCCTGGTGTTCCACCCGTGCACC
Organism: Arenimonas sp.; assembly: GCA_050737775.1. Lineage (GTDB taxonomy): Bacteria > Pseudomonadota > Gammaproteobacteria > Xanthomonadales > Xanthomonadaceae > Arenimonas. The sequence goes on along the minus strand of JBOHYH010000147.1, from coordinate 6,559 downwards.
AGCCTCATGTGCGAGTCGAACGGTTTCATCGGTAGAGCCGGAATCCAGCACAATCACTTCACGGCACACCTTGACCAGGGAACGCACACAGCGCGTTATGCGATCTGCTTCGTTTTTTGTAATGACTACGCCTGAAATCGGAAAACTCATGGCTGCACGAATTTGATTAACCCATAATGACAACCGAATAGTATCATTATCATCAACTCACCAATTAATTTACCAAGCAGACAGATATGGCCTTTGAAGATTATAAATCGCTCTGGAACCACAAGGCATCGGGTTATCAGGATGCGTTGATGGCCGTCGATGGAAGCTTTAATGAAGCAACCGTGCGCAGCACGGGAGCTTTTACGGCTAATCAGGTGCGTCATGCTCTTGCGCTGTCGCCAACAGACCAGGTTTTTGAAATTGGTTGCGGTGTTGCACGTATTGGCTGCGAAATAATCGACGAAGTCGGCCATTGGCACGGACTGGATATTTCGGAAAACATGTTGGGCGTGGCAACCCGCCGCCTCGAAGGAAAGTCCAACTTCAGCCTGACGTCTTTGACAAGGTCGAAGCTGGAATCACTCGATGACTCCAGCATGGACAAGGGCTACTGCGTTGCCGTTTTCATCCATATGGACAAGGAAGACTTTGCACTGTATTTGCGAGAAGTATTTCGCGTCTTGAAACCGGGTGGCTGTTTCTATTTCGACCACTGGAATTTGCAACATTCAACCGGGCTGCGTCGCTTTAATCTGGAATTGAAACAAGTCGAAACCATGGTGCTTGGGCAGCGCAAGGATGTCGGTCGCAATCAATTTTGTACGCCCTCTGAAGTTGAAATTTATTCCGCATCAGCCGGACTCGAAACCGCTTTGGTGTTGACCAATACGCCCTGGATCCAGGTCGTACTGAGGAAACCCGATGAAAACAATGGCTCATTGGCATTGCAAAAAACTCGATTGGCCGCCGTTAGCACCGCCATCGATTACGGTCCTGAGTGGCACCGTTATTACCTGGCTTGTCTTGAAGCACAGGAAAAGGGCATTCCTCCATACAAACTATTGGAAATAAGCGCAGAACCCGCGAAACAAAACGATGCGGTCGCCATCATGTTTCGTCGCTGGATTCACGGTGCATGGCCTTTCCGCGCGACACAATGGGGCGACATGCCGGAAAGCCTTGCCAACGAGTTCGACTGAGCAAAAACTCGGCAATTGCACGAAAAATCCCGGGCAGAACAGCGGCGTTTAAGGCATAATATCGCTGTTCAAACGCGGCGTTTCCGTTTGATTCAAGCCAATAACTTCAGCCAATCCCTTTCAGGAGCCTTTCATGTCCGACTCCTTCGCCACACGCGATCTACTCAGCGTTAACGGCAAGTCCTACACCATCTATTCGCTAGCGAAATTAGGCCAAAAGTACAATCTGGCCCGCCTGCCCTATTCCATCAAGATTCTGGTTGAAAACCTGCTTCGCTGTGAAGACGGTGTTTCGGTGACCAAGGAATCGATTGAAGCGATTGCCCAGTGGGATGCAAAGAAAGAACCGGATACTGAAATTGCCTTCATGCCAGCACGCGTGGTTCTGCAGGATTTCACCGGTGTTCCTTGTGTCGTTGACCTCGCTGCCATGCGCGATGCGGTCGTCAAGCTCGGCGGTTCTGCTTCCAACATCAATCCTCTGATTCCTTCGGAACTGGTCATTGACCATTCCGTGCAAGTGGATTCATTCGGCAAGGCCAGCTCGCTGGATGAAAACGGCGAAATCGAATTTGCCCGCAACGGCGAACGCTATAGCTTCCTGCGCTGGGGCCAGAAAGCCTTCAACAACTTCAAGGTTGTACCACCAAATACCGGTATCGTGCACCAGGTCAATCTGGAAAACCTTGCCCGTGTCGTAATGGAACGTGATATCGACGGCGTTCTTTATGCCTTCCCGGATACCGTATTTGGTACCGACTCGCATACCACCATGATCAATGGCATCGGCGTACTCGGCTGGGGCGTTGGTGGTATTGAAGCGGAAGCTGCCATGCTCGGCCAACCAAGCTCGATGCTGATCCCGCAAGTCGTCGGCTTCAAGCTGACCGGTAAATTGCCAGAAGGTGCTACTGCTACCGATCTGGTACTGACCGTTACCCAAATGCTTCGCAGTCTGGGTGTGGTCGGTAAATTCGTTGAATTCTACGGCGACGGTTTGAATCATTTGCCGCTTGCCGATCGTGCCACGATTGCCAATATGGCCCCGGAATACGGCGCAACCTGCGGCATTTTCCCGGTTGATGAAGAAGCCTTGAACTACTTGCGTTTGTCTGGCCGTGAAGAATCGCTGATCACTCTGGTCGAAGCCTATGCAAAAGCCCAGGGTCTCTGGCGCACAGACGCCGAAGCCGAATACAGTGCCACCCTGCATCTGGACATGAGCCAGGTTCTGCCTTCGCTGGCAGGCCCCAAGCGTCCGCAAGACCGCGTGCTGTTGACCGACATGAAAGCCAATTTCAATGCAAACCTTGCCGGCCTGATCAGCAATCGCAAACCACGTACCGAAACGGTTGAACGTTTCGATGCCGAAGGTGGTGATCAACCACAAGCCGAGCACTTGGCTGCAAAACCAAAATCGAAAATCCGCATCAAGGATCAGGATGCCGAATTGGGTGATGGCTCGGTGGTTATCGCGGCGATCACTTCTTGCACCAATACATCGAATCCTGCCGTGATGCTGGGCGCCGGCTTGCTGGCACGTAACGCGGTGAAAAAAGGCCTGAAAGCCGCACCATGGGTCAAGACCTCGCTCGGCCCAGGCTCGCTGGTGGTGACTGATTACCTGAAAAAAGCCGGCGTAATGGCAGATCTCGAAGCTCTCGGTTTTTACACCGTGGGTTACGGCTGCACAACCTGCATCGGCAACTCTGGTCCGTTGCCGGACGAAGTCTCCAAAGGCATCGCCGATAATGACCTGGTCGTAGCTTCGGTATTGTCGGGCAATCGTAACTTCGAAGGCCGTGTGCATTCGGAAGTCAAAATGAACTATCTGGCTTCGCCTCCTCTGGTGGTTGCCTATGCATTGGCCGGCACGGTGGATATCGACCTCGCCACCGATTCTTTGGGCAATGATCAGAACGGCAATCCGGTATATCTGAAAGACATCTGGCCGAGCACAAAAGAAATCAGCGATACGATCATCGCCACGATTGGCCCGGATATGTTCAAGAAAAACTATGCCGATGTGTTCAAAGGCGATTCCCGCTGGAATCAAATCGCATCACCCGATGGTGAAAGCTATGCCTGGGGTGCCGATTCAACCTACATCAAGAACCCACCTTATTTCGACGGCATGAGTATGTCGGTTGGCACAATTGACGATATTCACGGCGCCCGCGTTTTGGGTCTGTTTGGTGATTCCATCACCACCGACCATATTTCGCCTGCCGGCAACATCAAGGCCAACTCCCCGGCCGGTCGTTATCTGCAAGGCCGTGGCGTTGCACCGACCGACTTCAATTCCTACGGCTCACGCCGTGGCAATGATGACGTGATGGTGCGTGGCACGTTTGCCAATATCCGCATTAAAAATTTGATGCTCGGTGGCGAAGAAGGCGGCAATACCCTTCATTACCCGAGCGCCGAAAAACTGGCCATTTACGATGCCGCCATCCAATACCAGGCTGACAAAGTGCCGCTGATCGTGATGGCTGGCAAAGAATACGGCACCGGTTCATCACGTGACTGGGCCGCCAAAGGCACCATGTTGCTGGGCGTGAAAGCCGTTATTGCCGAAAGCTTCGAACGTATTCACCGCTCGAATCTGGTCGGCATGGGCGTGCTGCCATTGCAATTCATCAATGGCCAAAACGCGCAATCGCTGGGACTGAAAGGTGACGAAGTCATCTCGATTACCGGCCTGCAAGATGGTGCTGGCAAAATCGCGAATGTCTCTGCAAAACGCGCTGACGGCAGCAGTATCGATTTCACCGCGCAAGTGCTGCTGCTGACACCCAAAGAAATCGAATACTTCCGCCATGGCGGTATTTTGCATTATGTCTTGCGTCAATTGGCGGGTAAAAAAGCGGCCTGATCCAGGTTCTCGATATCCAACAAAAAAGCGGCTTTGGCCGCTTTTTTGTTGTCGTGATCTATAAAGTCGGCTTCCAGCTTGCCGAAATCAACTTCCAGTCATCACCCTCCAGACGCCAGCCTGTCTGTACTGTATAAATCCGCCCCTGATCCGGTATCAGCCCCTGACCACCACTCAATGCAACCGTGAAATTTACGGTCGCGCGTTCCTCCATCACCTTCACATCCAGTGGCCCCATCTGAACACCCACATCTTTGTGTTGCAGCCAGATTAACTGCACATAACGCCTGAAATTCTCACGGTCCAATCCATCCGACCCGACAAAATCATCGGCAAAATATTCGAAAAATGCACTTGCATCTTTTTTGACCGCCGCTTGTTCAAGCTGCTGAATATTGTCTCGCAAAGCCTGTTCTGGCGGGGGTGTCGAGCAACCGGTCATGCACAAACTTGATACCAGGATGAAAGCCGCAAACCAGCGGATTGCTCGCTTGCCAGCACATCGGGGGTATGCTCCAATCAGGTAAATAGGCAAGCCTGACAGGGGCTGGGCCAAGCGCATGAAATTCAGGGAGAGGTTTCGCATGAGTCAAGATCGTCCGTGGTTGTCGAGTTACCCGAAAAATATTCCAGCCACCATCAATGTCGATGAATTTCCGTCCATTGTCTCAGTATTAAAGAGTGCCTGCGATAAGTACAGCGATAACCCCGCCTTCTCCAATTTCGGCAAAACCATTTCGTATGCCGATGTCGACCGTTTGAGCATTCAATTTGCCAATTATTTGCTGCATGAGCTCAAGCTTAAGAAAGGTGACCGTGTCGCCTTGATGATGCCGAATATCCTTCAGTATCCGATTGCCATTTTTGGTGTATTGCGAGCCGGCCTCACCGTCGTCAACACAAACCCCATGTATACCGCCCGAGAGCTCAAGCACCAGCTTGTTGATTCAGGCGCCAAGGTTATTGTAGTGATGGAAATGTTCGCCCATACCGTCGCCGAAGTAGTCAAGGAAACAGCAGTCCAGCAAGTGGTGACAACTTGTGTTGGCGACATGCTGGGTTTTCCGAAAGGCCCTTTGATCAATTTTGTTTTCAAGCATATTAAAAAAGCGATTCCTGACTACAGTTTGCCCGGAGCCATCAAATTCAATGCAGCTTTGTCTGCAGGTGCCGACAAACAATTGCCAAGTATTGATATTCGCGCTTCGGACATTGCCTTTCTGCAATACACCGGCGGCACGACTGGCGTTGCCAAAGGAGCCATGCTGACGCATCGCAATCTGGTCGCGAACATGCAGCAAGCATCTGCCTGGATTGGCACCAATGCAAAACCCGGCAAAGAAATTATTATTACAGCGCTGCCGCTTTATCACATCTTTGCACTGACTTCGAATTGCCTTGTCTTCATGAAATTTGGCGGTTTGAATTATCTGATTACCAACCCACGCGACATGCAAGGCTTTGTTGCTGAGCTCAAAAAAGTTCGCTTTACGGCCATTACAGGCGTCAACACCTTATTCAACGGTTTGTTGAATACCAAGGGTTTCGACGAAATCGATTTTTCATCCATGCACTTATCATTGGGCGGCGGCATGGCAGTTCAGCGGGCAGTGGCCGAGCGCTGGAAAAAAGTCACAGGCGTGACACTGGTTGAAGCTTATGGCTTGACTGAAACCTCGCCTGCCGCCTGCATGAATCCGCTAGACATGGCGGAATACAACGGTGCCATCGGCTTGCCGATATCGTCGACCGATGCCTGCCTGATGGATGATGATGGAAAATTGGTAGCGCTTGGCGAGCCGGGCGAATTATGTATTCGTGGTCCGCAAGTGATGGATGGCTATTGGCAACGCCCCGAAGAAACCGCAAAAGTCATTGATAGTGAAGGCTGGTTACACACGGGTGATATCGCGAAAATGGACGCCCAGGGTTATTTCTATATTGTCGATCGCAAGAAGGACATGATTCTGGTTTCCGGTTTCAATGTGTATCCCAATGAAATCGAAGATGTCATTGCCACGATGCCGCAAGTGTTGGAAGTGGCAGCCGTCGGTGTACCAGACGAAAAATCCGGCGAAGCCGTCAAAGTGGTCATTGTTAAAAAAGACGATTCGCTGACCGCAGAGCAAGTAAAGGCATTCTGCAAAGTGAACTTGACCGGCTACAAACTTCCACGTTTCGTCGAATTCCGCACTGAATTACCCAAAACCAATGTGGGCAAGATTTTACGGCGTGAATTAAGGGACGCCCCAAAAGCAAATTAAGAAATGGCTGATACGGATTTAAAAAGCCAGGCATAGCCTGGCTTTTTATTGCATGTTCAAGCCCCGGTTTCCAGCAATAAGGCTTTCAGTTCTTCACGGCTTTTCCAATGCCAGCCACAGACGTAACGGGGCAAGTTCCAAATATCACTGTGCTGCGTAATATGGCCCGGTTCCGTTCCAAACGCCGCATCCAGACCAAGCCTGGCAGCATTTTCAGGCAGATATTCCCT
>JBOHYH010000146.1:0-3103 GCA_050737775.1 Arenimonas sp. | reverse complement strand
TTCTCGGCCATGGCATCAAGGCCGGTTTCTACGTCTGGTTGTAAGCGAACAGTAGTGACGGACATAGTCAGTGCTCCGATGAGTAAGAATGCACTGTAATACAATGTATTTATTGGTGCAACTATTGCCGAAAGCACCTAACGCCTGAAGTAAGGGACCGCCGCAGCGGATGATTGGCTTGAATGCAGTATTTTCACGGCGGTCCCCCTTGACTGATTAGTTAGCGCCGACGCGAACCATAAAATGAACTATATGAAGCAGTGATGGCTTTTGATGCACGTCCGTAAATTGAAATTGTCTGCCAGTGATCGCGGATTACTATTCTTGTGTATGGGAATAAAAAGAAGTACTTATGCTCAGTGACAGACTCTATCTTTTGCCATGGCAGATAGAGTTGCGGAGATAATATACGAAATATAAATAGCAATCGAATGTAAAAGCCTTGAGGCGTTACGGTTATTGACAAGCAATTTGAGTAATTGACAGGAAAATACTTACGACCAATTGTGCCTGATACTCCATTAAAAACTTCACCGGTCGCTGTTTCGGATCTGCAAAATGTGGAAGAAAGGTTATGCCAGCCGCTGATTAAAGATAGAAATGCAGTAATACCAATCCACAAAACGGGCAAAAGCAGAATAAGAAAAAACTCAGATTCCATAGTTGAATTCTTTTAGGCGCTAACTACTAATTAACCCCTAAATTGGGGTGTTTACAGATTATGGCTTTTATTGAGTTTCTGCAAAGCTTTTCCTGCAATGATTTCCGTCTTTTTCTTAGGGCGTACGTCTGTTGAAACTAAATGATTGGTATTACACACCGAATAAGCCGTTGCATAAGATTTAAATCCATATCGACCCCGTCGAACAACCCCGTTGTAGTTATTGGTTGTGTGCTATTCAATCCGCTGTGATATTGGAATCCAGGCAGGGTTTTGGAATCTAGGCAAGCTTAGGGTGGTTATGGGCACTAATAGAATTCATTCTTTTGTATATTTCTATTCAGCAAAGAATTTACCGACCTGATAACTACAGAGAGCTGGTCAAGCGATAAAATCTATTTACTCAGGATTTGTTGTGCAGTTTTGCGGGGGAGTTCGTCGTCTAGTGCTATCCAGTCGACGTGGGTGTCCCAGAACGCGTGGACCTGAGGTGCTTTGTCAACCGGTGTTTGAAAGTTTGATAGGGTGACGTGGATTTCTTCGGGCCAGTGGCTGGATTTGAAAAACAGGGTGGAGCCGCATTGCTTGCAGAAACCCCGTTGTGCTTCCGGTGAGGATTGGAACCAGGCAAGTTGGTTTTGTGGGTCGCTAATATTGCACCGCTGCTCTTCCAGGCCAACCCAGGTAACAAATGCCGAGCCTCCCGTCTTCTGGCACATGGTGCAATGGCAGTGGGCTACCCAGCGACTTGGCAGCTCCGCAGTAAATTCAATGGCGCCGCAAAGGCAGTTTCCATGGGCAGGAGTCATTGTGATCTCGGTTTTTATCTGGAGTTCTCTAACAAAAGTAAAGTTAGAGAGCTGGCAAGCAAACAAAAGTCATACCGAGAATATTACGCCAGTAATCAGTGTCTCGGCATGGATAAGAGAGAACCCGAATTATTGATCAAAGTCCGGAATAGGCTCGAACTCGTGTGATGACTTGCCCGCCGCTATGCGACGGCGCGCACTTGCCCACGGTCCAATTGCCGGTAGCCGATGGCTTCGCTCAAGTGTCCGGTGTTGATATTTTCGCTGCTTGCCAGATCGGCGATGGTTCGGGCAACCCGCAGAATTCGATGCGTGGCGCGGGCAGATAATTGCATCGCTTCCATTGCGTGTTCCAGCAGATTTTGGTCTTTGGTAGCGAGGCAGCAATATTTTTCGGTTTCCGATTGCGAGAGCCGTGCGTTGGTTTTTCCACAACGTTGCATCTGGATGTCGCGTGCGGCGATTACCCGAGCGCGCACGAATGCAGTTGCCTCGCCACGCGGTGCATCGCTTCGCATTTCATAGGGTGCAATACGCGGCACCGATAATTGCAAATCGATGCGATCCATCAAGGGGCCAGATAAACGCGAACGATAACGCTGTATGGCTTCCAATGAACAACGACAACGTCCGGAGGGATCGCCTGACCAGCCGCAAGGGCAGGGGTTCATGGCGGCGACTAATTGAAAGCGTGCCGGGAATTCGCTTTGTCTTGCTGCGCGTGAAATAGTGACGATGCCCGATTCCAATGGCTCGCGTAAAACCTCCAGTGCACGCCTATCCCATTCGGCGAGCTCGTCGAGAAATAAAACACCATTATGTGCGAGTGAGATTTCGCCGGGGCGAGGTTCTGCGCCACCGCCGACCAAGGCAATAGCGGAGGCGGTGTGGTGTGGCGCTCTGAAATTTCGCAAGCGCCAACGCGCGATATCGACACCGCGTCCGCTGACCGAGGCAATGGCAGCACTCTCCAGTGCTTCTTCTTCGGAGGCTTCCGGCAACAAACCCGGCAAGCGTGAAGCCAATAAAGTTTTTCCACAGCCAGGCGGACCAATCAACAATAAATGATGAGCGCCGGCGGCAGATATTTCCAATGCACGGCGTGCCTGCAATTGTCCGCGCACATCGGCCAGATCAAGATAATGCATGGGTTCGTCGATGACATTTTTTGGCATGGCCAATGGCAATGCACGGACACCGTTAATGTGCGCGACTACGTCGAGCAAGCTGCGTGCCACATAAGCCTCGACATCGCTTGCGAGCGAAACTTCATCACCATTTCCAATCGGCACTATCAAGGCGCGGCCTGCTTTCGCGGCGGCAAGTGCCGCGGGTAATACGCCATCGACTTCGCGAAGTTCACCAGTCAGTGCCAGTTCGCCAAGACATTCGTATTTCGATAGTGCTTCAACACTCACCTCACCATTGGCAGCAAGAATGCCGAGGGCTATAGCCAGATCAAAACGACCGCCGTCTTTTGGTAAATCGGCGGGTGCCAGATTTGCGGTGATAACACGATTTGGAAAATCGAGTTGCGAGCAATGAATGGCGGCGCGCACGCGATCGCGACTTTCGCGCACGGCAGCTTCGGGTAAGCCGACGATATTGAAGCGCGGCAGACCGCCGGTCAGAT
>JBOHYH010000145.1:0-14094 GCA_050737775.1 Arenimonas sp. | reverse complement strand
GGCGCTGAAGTCATTCATCTCGGACACAATCGCAGTGTGGAAGATGTAGTGCGCGCCGCCCTGCAGGAAGACGCCGACGGCATTGCCTTGAGTTCCTACCAGGGCGGTCACGTCGAATATTTCAAATACATGGTCGACATGCTGAAAGAACGTGGTGCTTCGCATATCCGCGTGTTCGGCGGCGGCGGCGGCACCATTACGCCGGAAGAAATTCGCGAGCTTCAAGATTACGGCGTCGAGCGTATTTATCATCCGAACGACGGCATGCAAATGGGTTTGGTCGCGATGATCGAGGATCTAGTGCAACGCACCCGTAACCATCGTCTAGGCGTTGGCGAAACCGGCAAGATCGATATCGATAATGAAATCTCGATTGGCAAAATGCTTTCCGCCATCGAAGAAGGCGTCATCAGCGACAGCGAACTGTCGACACTTCGCAAAGAATGGACGCTCGCCAGTGGCAAAACACCTGTCGTCGGTTTGACTGGCACCGGTGGCGCCGGTAAATCCTCGGTCACCGATGAATTGATGAACCGCTTTCTGCAAAGTTTTCCGGAAATGCGTATCGCGGTAATTTCGGTCGATCCAACCCGTCGCAGAACCGGCGGTGCTTTACTAGGTGACCGCATCCGCATGAATTCGCTGCGTTCGACGCGCGTATTCATGCGTTCGATGGCAACGCGTCGCCAACACGTCGCCACCAATATCGTGTTGAAAGATTGCGTGTCGTTTCTCCGCAGCCTGGGCTTTGATCTGGTGATGGTGGAAACCGCCGGTATCGGCCAGTCCGATTCCGAAATCGTTGATCTGGTTGATTTTCCGGTTTACGTGATGACATCGGATTTCGGTGCGCCGTCTCAGCTCGAAAAAATCGACATGCTCGATTACGCAGAATTGGTGGTGCTGAACAAGTTCGACAAACGTGGTGCCGAAGATGCATTGCGTGACGTCCGCAAGCAATGGAAACGCAATCGTGTTGCGTTCACGATGAAAGACGAAGACGTTCCCGCGTACCCGACCATCGCCAGCCAGTTCAATGATCCGGGTGTGACCTGGATGTTCTCGAACTTGTGCAGATTGATGCGAGAAAAATTATCGATTGACGGCTTACGCTGTGATTTCAACCCGCAACTCGATACCTCATTGAAAGAACCACGCGCCACTGTTTTGATTCCCGGTGCGCGGGCCCGTTATCTTGCCGAAATTGCCGAGCAGGGACGGGGTATCAACAGCTCCATTGAGAAGCAGGCTGAAGCCGCCGACCGCGCGCAATCGTATTGGCAGAGTTTGCAGGATATTGGCGATGAAAAATTGCCGAAGATGCTGGACCTCTATGATTCCGGTGATGTGCAAATGGCCAGCCGTGCATCGGACCAAGCACCTTCGGGCGAAGATCGTCGCACCGGTATTGACCGTCGCAAAGCCATGTTTCAATGGGAAAAGAAACGTCTGGGCGATCTGGAGCAGAAAGAGACCCCCAATCAGAATGTTGATCGCAGTCTGCTCACTTTGCGACAACGTTATAACGACGCCGTCAAGACATTGAGTACCGATGCCGTGCATCTGCTGCGCGAATGGCCGTCGCGTTTGAAGTCGATCACCGACGAATTCACCGAATATCAGGTGCGCGGCAAATCGATCAAGGTCGAAAATTATCGCGATTCACTTTCGCACCAGAAGATTCCGAAAATCGCCGCGCCGACCTATAAGAGCTGGGGCGAATTGCTCACCTTCCTGATGAAAGAAAACCTTCCAGGTGCTTATCCTTATACTGGCGGTGTGTATCCGTATCGCCGTGTCGGTGAAGATCCGATCCGTATGTTTGCTGGTGAAGGCACGCCGGAACGCACCAATCGCCGCTTCCATTATTTAAGCGTTGGGCAGCCAGCGGCGCGTTTATCGACCGCATTCGATTCCGTAACGCTTTATGGCGAAGACCCGGCGATTCGTCCTGATATTTTCGGCAAGATCGGTAATTCCGGTGTCAGTATCGCCACGCTCGATGACATGAAGAAACTGTATTCCGGTTTCGATTTATGCGCGCCAACGACATCGGTCTCGATGACGATCAATGGCCCGGCACCGATGATTCTCGCGATGTTCATGAATACGGCAGTGGATCAGCAAATCGAAAAATATCTGAAAGCCGATCCTGCACGCTGGAATGCCGCACAGGAAAAAATCAAGAAATTCTTCAAAGGCAAGAAGAAGCCGCAATATTTTGGTGAACTTCCTCCAACCAATGATGGCTTGGGTTTGGCTTTGCTGGGTATTTCCGGCGATCAATTGGTCGATGCGGAAACATACACCCGCATTCGTACAGAAACCCTGTCGACTGTTCGCGGAACCGTGCAGGCCGATATTCTGAAAGAAGATCAAGCGCAGAATACCTGTATCTTCAGTACCGAATTTGCGCTGCGCATGATGGGCGATATCCAGCAATTCTTCGTGGATAACAATGTCCGTAATTTCTATTCGGTTTCGATTTCCGGTTACCACATCGCAGAAGCCGGCGCGAATCCGATTTCGCAGTTGGCTTTCACACTAAGCAACGGTTTCACCATCGTCGAATATTATTTGGCACGCGGCATGAAGGTGGATGACTTCGCCCCGAACCTGAGCTTCTTCTTCAGCAATGGCATGGACCCCGAATACACCGTGATTGGTCGCGTTGCCCGCCGCATCTGGGCTCGTGCCATGCGTGAGCGTTACGGGGCCGATGCCCGTAGCCAGATGATGAAGTACCACATTCAAACCTCCGGTCGTTCCTTGCATGCACAGGAAATCCAATTCAACGATATCCGTACAACCTTGCAAGCCTTGTACGCCTTGTTCGACAACTGCAATAGCCTGCACACCAATGCCTATGACGAAGCGATTACAACGCCGACCGAAGAATCGGTGCGGCGTGCGGTCGCGATTCAAATGATTATCACGAAAGAATTGGGTTTGAATTTCTGTGAAAACCCATGGCAAGGCAGTTTCATCGTCGACGAACTTACCGATATCGTCGAAGAGGCAGTCTACAAGGAGTTCGAAGCCTTATCCGAACGCGGTGGCGTACTCGGCGCGATGGACACGATGTACCAGCGCGGCAAGATTCAGGAAGAGTCGATGTATTACGAACACAAAAAGCACGATGGCAGTTTGCCTTTGATCGGTGTGAATACTTTTCTGCCGAAAGAACACAGCGGCGAAATTACCACGACTATCGAATTGATTCGCAGTACCGAACCTGAAAAAGCCCAGCAGATTGAAAACGTCCGTACCTATCAACTGGCAAGAAACGAACTTGCGCCGAAAGATGCCGGTAATCAGGGCTTGCAATACCTGCAAAGCACCGCTCGCGAACGCAAGAATATCTATGCCGCATTGATGGAAGCCGTGAAAACCCATTCGCTTGGCCAGATCAGCCACGCGCTTTATGATGTGGGTGGCGAGTATCGCAGGAATATGTAAATCGTAGCCCGGGTCATAGCTTCACTTGGCCCGGGTTGATTTACGATATTGCTTACACAAAATGACCCCAGGAAAATAAATCCGACAGGGTGCTGCAAGTCGCGAAAAATCAGCGATCGAATATGAGTAGAAATCCTATTCTCCGTTTCATATCTGTAATAAGACTTTCACATGACTAATTCCACGTGTGAATGTATGGCGCAATCACTAAGCTCGTGAACATCTTCATCGAGTACTTACGGAATGACGGACTCCAAGCCTAAAAAAACAAAAAAGCCTGCATTGGGTTTCTTCATCATCATGCTCCTGCCTGCGCTCGGGGGCTACAGTATTTCCCGTCTCGCATTCCAAATGACGGGGTTCAAGGCCTCATTACCTGCATTCAATGCTTTCGATGCATTCGCCATCTTGATTCTGATTATGGTGGTGCTGGCAATCCACGAGCTCAGCCATTTGATGGGCGGCTTTACTCGGGGCATGAAGTTTCTGTTATTCATCGTCGGGCCTTTTCAATGGATAAAAACAGCCGACGGTATTCGTTTTAGTCTTGTATTCAATCCGGGCAGTTTCGGCGGTTTGGCCGCGGCTTTGCCGAATCCGGATCAGGCGCTGGCACCTCAGTTGAAACGTCTGGTGGTCGGTGGGCCCTTGGCCAGTCTTTTGCTTTTCATACTGTGCATGCTGGTCGGTATGGCTTTGTCGGGCAAACCCGCTTTCTATTTTTATTTTATCGGCGGTTTTTCGCTTCTGATCTTTCTGGTGACGGCGCTGCCGTTTCGCGCTGGTGGTTTCATGAGTGACGGTATGCAGCTACTTGAACTAATGCGGGGTGGCGTCGGGGTTGAAGAGCGCCAAATCATCACAAATCTGATGATGCAAAGCATGGCCGGTGTGCGCCCGCGTGATCTGGATCAGAAAGTTATCGATCACATGCTACGCTTTGAAAGTCTGGATCCGATGCGTCAGGTTATTGCACGCTATTACGCCTATATTTCCCAAAGCGACCGCGGCGAGCACGATCTAGCCAGTGAATACATTGCATGGCTGGAACAGCATATTGATCAGTATCCGCAAGGCTTTCGCCAGTCGCTGACACTCGAGATATGTCTGAATTATCTCTTGCGGGACAATCTTGAAGAAGCACGTGAGTGGATGAAAAAAAGTACCGGAGGCATTGTGGATGAATCTCGTCGTGCCTTGATCGAAGCAGAGTTCGCACTGTCGGAAAACGATAAAGATCGAGCAAGGGAGTTGCTGGGGAAAGCGCGCAAGCTAAGTAGCCGTAGTTATGACAACGGCCTTCGCATCATGACTCTTGAGCAAGTCGCACTAGCGGAAAAAAAGCTCGAGAAAACCGATCAGGTATCAACAACGGGGTAGTCACGCACAATGCGAACTGATCAAAACCTCGATGCCACCAAGCTCACATCGGCATTTTTCCAAGCTGTGTCAAAACGCCTATCCATTTCATCTGCTTCGGCTGCGCGCCTTTGTGCACGCAAGGCCCGGGATAAGCCGAACAGTGACCAGCCATTTTCTGGATTGCGAACCAGGTCCTCGCGGTACACTTTTTCAGCTTCGGCGGCTCTTCCGAAATCGAGCAGAAATTGACCCAGGGTTTGCCGTGCGGGTGAATGCCACCCCGGTGGTTCGTCGTAGGGAATCGTGTCTTCGATAGCCACTGCTTTCTGCAAGGCCGCGATAGCACCGGGCTTGTTGCCATTGAACGCGGCAATTTCGCTCCTCAATGTCAGCTCGGCGATATTGACGGCATGCGATAAGGGATAGCGATCCCATACGGTAAGTTTTTCCATCTGTGGATCTGCTGCGAGTTTTTTCAAGGCTTGCAGATGCGTCATGGCATCATCGACTTTGTATTCCTGTACTGCGGCCATGCCTTGCGCGTAGTGCCAGATTGCCGTGACATAAGGAAGGTCAGGAGCAGGATTTGGCTGGCCGATAATTTCATTCCAGCGTCCGAAGCGCACACGATCAAACCAGGGGGTCATCCAGTAATGCTGCAATCCGGCAAAGCCTGGTTGTCGCATCAAATCAGGAATATTGGTTTTCTCTGCGGTTTTTTCGGCCGCCTGCTTTGCCACTGCACTTGAACCTTCCATGCTGGCGGCAAACCAGAGAAAATGATGGTTGTGCGGCACATAGCCCAGCGGATACAAGCCTTTGACACTGCTGCGGCAGATAGCCAGATAGTCATCATCGGCCTTGATCGCGACCTGATTCGCCAGTACCGCATCGTGCCAGCGGCCAACACGTGAATAGATATGTGCCGGCATGTGCACCAGATGACCCGAGGCGGGAATCAGGGTTCGCAAATGATCCGCTGCGGCCACACCTTTGGCTGGATCGGAGGAAGCTTCTACTGCATGCACATAAAGGTGCAACGCGCCGGCATGGTCGGGAAATTGCTTGATGACAGATTCGAGCGTAGCCACAATTTTCTTGGTATTGCCTTTGGGGCGTAGTTTTTTGTCGTAATAATCCCAGGGTTGCAAATCCATCATGGCTTCGGCATATAAAGTTGCCGCATCCGGATCTTCGGGAAATTCTTCCACCAGTTTGCCGGCGGCATTGGCGTAAGCGATATCCAGGGCCTTGCGATTTTCGGGCGGATTTTCCGAATACCTTGCTGATAATGCCTTGATGAAACCCTGTTCGCGTGGTGTTGTCCTCGATGACAAGGCCTGTGCTTTTTGCAGCCGTGTCCAGGCATTCACATTGTTTACCGGGTCCATGCCCGAATTGACATGTGGGCCAAGCACCAGCGCTGCTCCCCACCAGCACATGGCACACTCGGGCTCTATTTCCGTGGCCTTGATGAAAGAGCGCTCGGCGGCATCGTGATTGAACCCGTAGGCAAGCATTAATCCCTGGTCAAACCATTTTCGTACTTCAAGATTATTGCTGCTGATCGGGAAATGATATTCGCCCAGACCCTGCAATAAGGTCGCACCGGGAATCGTATCGGGGGCAGGGGCTGCCGTTGTTATTTCAGGTGGCGGCAGGGCAGTCATCGACGAAGCAGGCTCTGTCGAAGTAGCGGGCGCGCCTAGATTGGTTTCAGGCGTCGTGACTGGGGCAATAAATGACAATACTTCCGGATTGTCACGGCAATACAGAAATCCCCCAATGCCGATAACACCCACCAATACGATAAGCAGCGGTCGTTTCATAAGCCACACCAACTAGGATTTTCACATTACTTTTCTACGCCTAACGCATGTTTGATGCAAGTCTCGGGTGTGTGCCTTCGGGGATTACGAGCGTTCAGTAATGTTATCGGCGTCCAGATAAGGAATTTTGGGTTGATCTACGTACGCAAACTGTAGTCATGCCCAAGCTTGCCATGAGCAGGCAATAGGGTAATCGACTTCAGGTTTAACGCCCAAATTCGTCGTAATGTTTTTCGGCATATTTTTCGTAGCGGGTTAATAAGGCGATATTCGCTTTTTCGAGCTCGGTAAGATCGTCTTTCACGTCATTGGTGACCGGTGTATACCAGTCATAGCTTTCAAATGTGAGTCGCAGGTCTTTGCCTTTGAATGAATAACCGTGTCGGGCAAAGATGAGATTACGAATAATGCGAATATGCGGTTGGGTCAGGTTTTCAACATCTTTGCTGTTCAACTTGTCGACCGACGGATTTTTCTGGAAATCGCTGTAGCCAAGATCCACGTATTGTTCTTTCTTCTCATTCTGGCCGAGTTGTGGATCGTATTCGTACTTGGTACTGGCCAGCTTGAATGCTTTTGGCATTGCACTGCCGCCCTTCGGTGTCCAGTTGCCGTTCAAGCCTTCAGCGTTGAGAGTCATGTCGAAACTGCCATCATTGGGGTCGTCACCGGGTTCGCTGCCCACGAGGTGAAAACCATTTTCTATCGTTTCCCAAGTGCCGGTAACGACACGTTGATTACCTGCTGAAATGCTGTGCGCGGAAAATGTTTTGTCGTCGCGTATTTCGTCAATTACGATACTCAGGCGGTTTGGCGCGATGAAAGTATAGTAGCCATACAGCGGATTCTTATGTACGTAGGGTCGAAATTGCGCCGGAATTTCCGTTAATTCGCTAATCGTCTCCTGATCGATGGTTCCTAACCATTTTTCGTACTCAGCTTGTTTCTTGCTGAAATCCTCATTTGGGTTGAATTGGCCGCTAAATAAACCCAGCTTTTCAAACCCTCCTGCAACCTCAGCCGGTGGAGCAAGGGTTGCCGGGATGTCGGTTGGCTTTTCAGCAACCGTCGGCGCTAATGTTTCTTCGGTCTTTTTGCCGCATCCAGCGAACAAGAGGACAGAAATAACCGATAAACTGCATGCCAGTTTTTTGAAATTCGATGTGCTCATGACAGTATCCCGTGGCCAGTATGTGCAAATAGTAAAGTATTTCGGCGTCGTCGTTCTGGCTTTTTTCAGCTATTTGATGCTCGAAATAATACTGCGCTATGTGAGCTTCGATACGAACGCCGGCTTTCTGCAAATCAAGCACGATTACATCGAAAATAAACTCTGGCTGTCGGCGTTTTATCTTCATGTGTTTTCCAGCCTGTTTGCCTTGTTGGCCGGATTTACACAGTTCTCGAAAAGCATTCGCCGGAATTATCCGCAGATACATCGTCGGGTCGGGCGTATTTACGTGATCGATATTTTGCTGATCACGGGCCCGGCAGGTTTGCTGATGTCATTTTTCGCCAACGGCGATACAGGCTCCCAACTGGCATTTTTCACACTGTCGGTCTTATGGTGGTATTTCACTTTTCAGGCTTGGCGTGCTGCCTTGGCTCGCGATTTCTCAAGACATCGCGCCTATATGCTGCGAAGTTTTGCCCTGACCATGTCAGCCATTACGCTGCGAATCTGGAAGATGGGGTTGGCCCATTATTTCGAATTGCCACCGATGGATATCTACCGAATAGTCGCTTGGCTGGGCTTCGTGCCCAATCTACTATTGATCGAGTTTTATCTGTTGCTTGAAAAGCGCAATCGAGATAACCGGAAATCATCGTATTGATAATGTGGAATCAGTAAATCAGCTCACAATGAAAGATTGCATAAACTTGGCCTGACAGCCCATGCTTTGGCGTTGGTATGCATAATGGGACTGTTCTTTTACCTTGTGATTGTTCAGGTCTCCGCAAAGCATTGATATTCAGGTTGAAAAAGGATACGAGCCATGGCTTTTACTACAGCATCTGCCAAAAACGAACACGGGTTTAGCCATCGCCGTTACCCGGTTTCGCGAAAGTCGCCGTCATCCGGCCAGGGTGATCTTGGCTCAATCCAGCTTAAAAGTAGTTGTGCTTGCGGCGGAGGGTGTCCGCGTTGCGCCATGGAGCAGGAGGGTTTGCAGAAGAAAGAAAAGCCTAGCTCAGGGGCTGCCGGTGCAACACCGGCGGCGGCAGTTAACGAGGCCCTGAACAGCTCGGGCACCGCGATGGCGCAAGGCACAAAACAGTTTATGGAAAACCGTTTCAACCAGGATTTTAGTAACGTCAGAATTCACACCGATGGAAGAGAGGCCAATTCTGCCGAAATGATCAATGCACGGGCTTATACCAAACGAAACGATATTGTTTTCGGTCCCGGTCAGTATCAGCCGGAGACCTCGGGTGGCAAACGATTATTGGCGCATGAGTTGACACATGTTGTGCAGCAGAACAGCGGCATAGCGACGAAGTTGAATTCACCCGGTCACCGCAGTGCGCTTGAACTAGAAGCCGATCGCGTTGCCGATTCGGTAGTCGGTTCGGATGCTGCGAATCCAGTCGCGGTAGAAATGAAAAGCGGGCCGGCTATTCAGCGTGACGTGCTGGATGAAAGCAGTACCGATAGTGATCAAAGTTTGCTTGAAGTACTCGATGGAGATTACCCGCAGACGCCGATGTTCGAAACTGAAGATGATGTCGATCAGGCTGACGAATCGGAATTGGAATACGAAAATGCCGCCGAAGTTGCCACGGCTGTAGAGGACGTACAGCTGGACGACAAAAAACCCGCTAAAAAGGCTGCGAAGCCGAAACCAAAACCAAAAGTCATTAGTAAAATCGAAGTGGATTTGAGCAAGCAAAAGCTGGTCATTACCTTTGATGATCCCGATATCAAACCAAAGACAAGCGACATATCGAGTGGCAAGGGACGTGACAAGGGTTTTGAAGGTGGCAATTCGGCAACCGATCGCTGTGCTTCGCCCGGTACCGATAATTCCAATTGCACGCCAACCGGCAGTTTTACCATCGGTAAAAAAGGTGGCGCCGACTACGAAAATGGCAAGGGCGACGCGATGTCTTATTACGTCGAACTAGAAGGCTCGGGGGCCGATGGACGGGGCGTGGGATTCCATAATTCACAAATAGTCAACGGGACTCCCATGTCGCATGGCTGTGTCAGGGTGCCCGAAGATGTCGCGATAATCATCAACAAGGGCGTTACCAAATCAACGCAGGTTGTCATTAGCGGCAAAGCGAAAATTGCAGCAGATGAAGCAGCAAAAAAAGCGGAAGAAAAACGCAAGGCTGATGCTGCCAAGAAAGCAAAAGCCGACGCTGCGAAAAAAGAAAAACCAAAGGAAAAAAAGAAATGATTTTTATCGGCACTGCATCCGCAATGACCTAAGACAGGACAATCAATTCTAGAAGCACACAAAACAAAACCGCCTGTTTAGCAGGCGGTTTTTTAATTATTTGCGTCCGCGAAGTCTGGCTACGCGACGTCTATGACGTGCTAATTTCATCTTATTAGGCCGGTTGATTAAATGGGTGGTAATTATCCCATAGATATTGGGCCCGGTGGGTTTATCTGCTGCTAACGCTATGAAAGCTAAGCAATTAAAGGCATTTATTTAGATCGTATTGCGTTTGCAGGCCTCGTTGGAGGCCCAAACGCGCAATGAGTGCCACTTATATGATGAATCATTGACGTCTCATCCACCAGATAAACCCGATCAACAATAGCAATACTGTAATGCCGATTTTTCCGAATATACCAATGCGCGTTTCTTGCCCTGGTAAGGCATCGCGTGAGTAGTCGCCATAAATAAGGCGGGCGCGAATGGCTAGCGGCTCGAGATTGGTTGGAGGCTGATTTAGTGACAAAGATACCGAGACCATGGTGTCGGTCGGCAAATGATAAGTATGGGATTCGCGTGCAACCCATACTGCCTGCGGATTGCCGGCAACTTTGATGGCACTTTCACCCATGAACGTACTTCGAATTCCCATGACGCTTTGGTTGATGGGTATTTCACATGGCGTGCCTGATTCCGGGCATTCGATACCGATTTCGATCAGTGCTTCGCCATCTTCACCTTCGGGACGTGTAGCCGCATAGTCAACCACCAGAGTAATGGGGCCCTTGGAGGTATCGTTGGTGAAAGGTGCCAGTACAAGATCACCCCAGGAATTATTGCCCGTTTTCATTTCCGAGCCTATCCAGGTTTTGTCGTCAATGATTTCCAGCGGCTTTGCAGGATCTTTGCTTTCCAGCAGCATAGGAAAGCCACTCGAATCTGCTTTGGTGACCGTTGGCAACAAAACCAGGAATGAGAGAAACGCGCTTGATACAAGAGTCGGGAATGATTTGAGCATGGTAATGATTTTGGGAGTGGGTGGATGGATTTATTCAACAAGGCGCCAGCCGTCGGGTCCGTCGAACACCATCATTTCACTGGCGATCATTTCGGGCTCGTCTTTAAGCGGTGGATAGCTGACCATGATGGTGACGTCACAAGTGTAGGCATAGTTGTCGCCGGTGCAGCGCTGTTTGGTGAGGCTATGCACTTTCAAGTCGAATTTAATACTCTGGAAAGCACCGGCATTGCCCAGATTGATCTTGATGCCACCGCGTTCATTGGCGTGTTCAATTTGATCTTGCAGGGCAGCCAGTAGTTCACTCTGGCTGGGCTCTCCACCACGGATATGGCAGGACGTCATTATTAGTGATATGGCTGTCATGCTTAATATTGCTGACATCTTCATTGCAAAAGCTTCCGGGTTCTTGTGGCGGTTCGTGTAAGTGATACAGATAGTAGCAAATCAATAATGCACCGTCTTTTCCACGGGCAGCGGGGTGGCGGTGCTAAAATAGTGCTCATTTCCGGAATCTTGTACTTCTATGTCCCTGCGTATCAATGACATCAAACTGCCGCTTGACCATAGCGAAGCCGATTTGCAAAAGGCAGTGATTGAAACGCTTGATGTCAAGGCAGCCGAGTTGCAGGAGGTGATCGTTTACAAACGTGCCTACGATGCACGAAAAAAATCGGCCATTTGTCTTATTTATAGTCTGGATGTTGTGCTTTCCGTCGATTCGGAAAAAAGGGTGTTGGCGAAATTTCTGGGTTCCAGCAAGATCATGCCGAGCCCGGATACGACCTACAAATTTGTTGCGAAGGCGAATGAGGATTTTCCGAATGCACAACAACAACGCCCGGTCATTGTCGGTTTTGGCCCCTGCGGCATTTTAGCGGCCCTTGTATTGGCGCAGATGGGCCTGAAACCCATTGTGCTGGAGCGTGGCCAGGATGTTCGCATCCGCACACAAGATACCTGGGGCTTGTGGCGCAAAAGCACCTTGAATACTGAAAGTAACGTGCAGTTTGGCGAAGGTGGTGCGGGGACATTTTCCGATGGCAAACTATATAGCCAGATAAAGGACAAGTTTCATTATGGCCGCAAGGTGCTGACTGAGTTCGTGAAATCCGGGGCGCCGGAAGAAATCATGTATGTCAGCAAGCCTCATATCGGTACCTTTAAATTGGTCACCATGGTCGAAAAAATGCGCGCCGAGATCATTGCGCTCGGTGGTGAAATCCGTTTTGGCCAGCGGGTCGAAAAATTACATATTGAAGATGGCCAGACGACCGGTGTGACGCTTGCCTCCGGCGAAACCCTGCATAGCCGCCATGTGGTGCTTGCAATTGGTCATAGTGCTCGTGATACCTTCCAAATGTTGTTTGATAGCGGTGTTTACATCGAAGCAAAACCCTTTTCGATTGGTTTCCGCATCGAACATCCGCAATCGGTTATTGATCAGGCACGGTTCGGTAATTTCGCCGGTAACCCGATCCTGGGGGCTGCCGATTACAAGCTGGTGCATCATTGTAAAAATGGCCGCAGTGTTTACAGTTTTTGCATGTGCCCAGGCGGTACGGTAGTGGCGGCGACATCGGAAGTCGGTCGGGTGGTGACCAATGGCATGAGCCAATATTCACGCAACGAGCGCAATGCCAATTCCGCGGTTGTGGTCGGCATCGATCCCGAACAAGATTATCCCGGCCATGTGCTGGCAGGAATTGATTTGCAGAGAAAGCTCGAAGAGCGTGCCTATGAAGTAGGCGGAAAAAACTATGATGCACCAGCCCAGCTCGTGGGTGATTTTCTTCGTGACAGGGCATCGACGGAGCTTGGTGCCGTGATTCCGTCCTACAAGCCGGGTATCAGATTATGCAATCTAAGCGAAGTGTTGCCACCGTTTGCAATTGCGGCAATCCGCGAAGCGATTCCCGAATTCAATAAACAAATACAGGGCTTCGCGATGAATGATGCAATTCTGACGGCCGTTGAAACCCGCACCTCTTCGCCGATTTGCATCAAGCGTAATGAAACCCTGCAAAGCCTGAATACGCTGGGTTTATATCCGGGGGGCGAGGGCGCCGGTTATGCTGGCGGTATTCTTTCGGCTGCAGTAGATGGAATCAAGATTGCAGAAGCGGTGGCGAGGGACTTGTTGAAAATCTAAAAGGTATACACCGCTTCTACGCCATTAGGCCGGTTGCATTCGTAATGTTGGTCTGAACGCGACATTGGTTTCATCGCTCATTAACTGGCATTCCCCGTCCTGAATCATGGCGGTGAGCCGCATGCCGCGCTGTAGGAGTTTGGTTGCGGCTTCAACGGAAGCACCATCAAGATCGATGACGGTCAAGTTTTTCAATCGAGCTAATCCGGCCGAATTTTTTGTCCACCAGATATCAGAAGCATTGCCGTTGTAGGTCACGATAACGACTTGTTGCGCGCGGCCACAGGCTTTGCGAATCCGGGATTCATCAGGTTGGCCGAGATCGACCCATTGCTCGATATCACCGGTGTAATCGCGGCGCCATAAATCGGGGTCTTCATCGCTGCTTAAGCCTTTTCCGAATTCCAGCCGTTCTTCCGCGAGTAAAGCAAACGTGATTAGTCGTGCCATCAAACGCAGATCGGTTTCTGATGGATGCTGTGCAAGTGTAAGGTTATGCAGGGCGTAATAATGACGGTCCATGTCGCTGACTTGCAGCTCGGCTTTGTAAACGGTTGCTTTGGGTGCCATTGTTAAAGCCTGATCTATATGGTTAGGGGCGCTATTGTAACGGTTTGTGTTGCCGATGACGGGTGCACAAAAAATGCCGACATCACGCTGCTGTAAAGCATGCATCGGCAGGCTTGCGAAGCCCTGTTGCACAAATCGTGCATTGCGCTCCCAGCTTGATTTTACAAATTGCTGTGTTTAGCCAATCCTTGCATGACTTTGTCCACATTGTTCGTCCTGTGTATCTAACTCAGAATGGTTCGCATTCCCGTGCAGTATAAAAGTACCGACCCATGATTTTTTTCTCATTACGTCGAATTGGCTCCAGTTTCAAAC
>JBOHYH010000144.1:0-26339 GCA_050737775.1 Arenimonas sp. | reverse complement strand
GGTGGTACGAATAACTCGACCTTCAGCGCGACCGCTCCGGCCACCGGTTTGAACGGCACCACGGTGAATGTATTTGCTGGTGATGTCGTCACACTGCCTGCGGAAACTTTTGGTGGTGGCGCATTGGCGGCGAACTACAACACGACGCTGGTGTGTACCGGTGGTTCGCCATTGGCGAGCGGTGCTGTCGCACGTAATGTGACGATTACCAACAGTGCAACCGCGACGGTGTGTACTTATACCAATGATCGTCGCAGTGCGACTTTGACGTTGCGTAAGGTATGGGTAAATGCAAACTCTGGTGATGCTGTTTCAATTCCGGCCACTACCGGTTTTACTAACAACACTTCTATATTGAATTCAATTTCCACCGGCAATAACACAACGACCATAGTTTCGGTAAATGTCTTTGCTGGCGACACAGGTACGCTAGGTGCGGAGTCCTTCACTACAGGATTGCCAGCTAATTATTCTTCAGCGCTGGCCTGTACCGGCGCTGCCGATACAAATCTTGCAAACGGACTGACTGTCGATCCGGCAGACACCATAATCGTTTGTACTTATACGAATACTTTTGTTCCTGCGCCTGCGCAAACGATCGTGAAATCGGCGGCGACGTTGAGCGTTGATGCCGACGGCAATGGTGTGATCAGTCAAGGCGATACCTTGAGTTACAGCGTGACGGTGACCAACACCGGCAACGTGGTGTTGAACAATGTGCAAATTAACGATGCGCAGTTGAGCCCGAACACGACGACGTGTGCGACGGTGGCGCCAGCGGCGACGTGTGTGTTGAGTGGAACGCACGTGGTAACGGGCGCAGAAGCGAGTGCGAACCAGGTGGTGAACACGGCGAGTACGACGAGCGTAGAAATCCCGGGTCCGACCAGTTCGAACACGGTGACCACGCCGGTGGTGATCATCCAGCTGACACTAACCAAGACCGCGAGCTTGCCGAGCTTCACGGTCGGCGTGCCTGCAAGCTATACATTGAGTGTTCAGAATACGGGCACAGCGGCTACAACAGCTGTCAGCACGATTACCGATAATGTTCCGACCGGTCTGACGATCGGTGCTTTGCCGGTGGGTTGTGGTGCAGTTGGTCAAACAGTGACTTGCACCGTGGCAGCCGGCTTGGCTGCAAATGCTAGCGCAAGCTTTGTCATCCCTGTAACACCAACTGCAAGTGCGGCTTCGCCAGCAGTGAACAGCGCGACGATCAGTGGTGGTGGCGATGGTGGTTGCCCTGCAGCTGCTCGTTGTACCAGTAGCACAAACACCCCGATTGCCACATTACTGATCAATGCCGTCGATGACGACTTTAGTGGCACGCCGGTGAACGGTGCGAGCGGTGGCAGTACGGCGACGGTGTTGAGTAACGACACCTTGAACGGTGGTGCAGTGAGTGTGGGCGGCGGTGGCAATGTCACGCTGACCCCGGGCGCAGCGCCAAGTCCAGCGGCCGGTAGCATCACGATGAATGCCGATGGCACGATCACGATTGCTCCGGGTACGACGGCCGGTGTTTACAGCTATCCGTACACGCTCTGCGAAGTACTCAATCCGACCAACTGCGATACCGCGACGGCGACGATTGTGGTCAGTCCAGCGGTGATCGATGCGGTGGACGATGGTCCTGCCACAATCCCAGCCACAGGCGGCACGATACCTACGGTGTTGATGAACGACACCTTGAATGGCAATCCTGTGACAGTGGGTGCGGGCGGCAATAGCACTTTGGTTCCAGGTACGGCACCAAGTCCTGCTGTCGGTTCGATATCCATGAGCCCGAACGGCATCATTACCATCACACCTGATACAACGCCGGGCACTTATCTGTACCCGTATACGATCTGTGAAGTGCTGAACCCGGCCAACTGTGATACAGCGAATGCGACGGTGGTGGTAAGTCCACGTCCTACAGTCACCATTGGCAATGCGATCACGGTGACTGAAGGAACCTCATTGTCTTATCCGGTGAGTTTGTCAGCTGTCTCCGCGCTCGATACGGTAATCACCATCGCACTAAGTGGTACTGCAATAGCAGGTACGGATTACACCGCGCCGACCTTGACGGTAACCATTCCGGCCGGTCAGTTAACGGTGAACGTGGTTGTGCCGACTATTGACGATGTGCAAAACGAGGTGACGGAAAGCGTCGTTATTACGATTACTGCCGTCACATCGGGCTTGGTTGATTTGGGCGCGACTTTGGTCGGAACGGGCAATATCACCGACAACGATGCCGATCTGATTCCGGTTGCCAACGATGACACGACCGTGTTTACCGAAGGTGACCCGGTCAGTGGCACGGTGGTGGGCAACGACACAAGCGGTAATGGCCCGAGTACATTCAGCCTGATTACTGGCCCGTCAAGCGGTTCGCTGGTATTCAATCCGGATGGTTCGTTCACCTATACGCCGAATCTTGGTTTCGTGGGTAACGATACCTTTGTGTATCAAATCTGCGATGCGGATGTCCCGCCTGACTGCGATAGTGCGACCGTCACCCTTACTGTGTTGCCGAAGAAGGACAAGCTGCGCTTGTTGAAAGAAGTGAATCCTAAACAGGTGACGGCAGGTTCATTGGTAAGTTACACGCTGACCATTCAAAACATTGGCGCACTTCCAGTGATTGGCGCGAATGTGGTGGATACACCGCCGGCCGGTTTCAACTTCGTGCCAGGCAGTGTGGTGATCGTGGATACCGATAATGCAGGGACGACCAGCGGTACCGGTCCGATCACTTTCTCGGGTATTGATGTTGCAGTCGGCGGTACCGCTACTATTCGCTACTTGTTGCGCGTCAGTGCGGGTTTGCCATCGGGTGAATTCATCAATGAGGCCACGGTGTACCAGTCTGGCATTGCCGTCAGTAACTCTGCTTCTGCTGCAGTAACAATGGCTGGTGGTACCGATCCATTGTTTGAACAAAGCCGTATCTGGGGCAAGGTATGGGATGACAAGGATAGTGATGGTTGGCAGGATGAAGGCGAGAAAGGCATTGCGGGTGTTCGCGTAGCGACCGTGGAAGGCTGGATTGCTGAAACTGATTCAAAAGGTCGTTATCACTTTGAAGGCATCACGCTGTCGAATCAGGAGCGCGGTCAAAACGTAGTGGTCAAGGTCGATAGGTCCACGATTCCGGAAGGCGCCGTGTTCACTACCGAAAACCCATTGTTGCGTCGGGTAACGCCTGCGATTCCTGTGCGATTCGACTTCGGTGTGAAGTTGCCGCCATCACCAAAGGTAATTGCACCGGAACCGGAAGCGGAACCAATGCCGTTACCGGCTGCACCAATCGAGCTCGGTGCGGTGTATTTCGATACTGATCGCACAACGATCAAATCGGAATACACCCGCATGCTCGACGAGATTGCAGTACAGATTGAAAGCACCAAGGGCGGCACGGTCGTGTTGACCGGCTACGCGGATTTACGTGGTAGTGATGAATACAATTTGGATTTGGCACTGCGTCGCGCCAAGGCGGTATTGGCAGATATCGCCAGCCGTCTTAGCCCGGAAGCGAAAGCCAATCTGAAAGTGGAAGTGGAGGCTGCCGAGAAGGTGCCGGGAGCAGGCAAATGAACAGGAAGCCTTGGTTAATGAATACGCGCATGAAGTATCTCGATTACACCCTGATCAGCATCCTCGGCACTCTGGGTGCCGGGGCTGTATTGGCACAGGAAGCCGATGAATCTGTTACCCGGGTTCAAGTACGTACCGTCGGTGAAGCCGAATCCAGAGTCGAGGATAAAAATGATTTGCAGCGCAATCGCCGCGTTGAAATCAAACAGACAAAACCAGTGTCGGCGCCCAAGCTGGGTCGTGCGCAAATCGAATTGCCGAATGGCGGCCTGATTTGGGCGACCGAAGATCCGCAATTATCACAGCCAGAGTTGAATATCACGGCCAATTCGATTGCATCGTTTGCAGAAGGCAAAATTCAGGAGCCGATTAGTTTTTATTCGCGCACCAATTACGTTGCCTTCATGAAGCGCATCGAAATTTCTGTTTATCGTGGCACCGATGTTGATTACACCGAAGCACTCGCGAAAATCGATCTGCCTCTGGAGAATGTTGCAACGGTCCAATGGGATGGCGCATTGCCAAGTGGTTTGAATCTGCGTCAAGGCGACGATTTGATTTTTGTCGCCCGCGCCTATGATGACGAAGGTAATTTCGACGAAACCCAAGCGCAGCGAATACAGCTGGTCCGTCCGGAAGATGTGAAAAAGCAGCAGCAGGGCTTGCTGAATTCCGCCATCAGTACCGAGCTTGGCCTGTCTGCTTCGCAGATTCAGTCACGCCAATTACTGGACCAAAGCTTTTCATCAAACGGCCTGCGCCAGCAAAACATCAGCATTTACGGCTCACGTGTCCGTGTACGCGGTGAAGATATTGCCGAGGGCGCCCAAGTAAAAATCAATGGGCAAAGTTACCCGGTAGATTTGCAGCGTAAATTTGTTGCCGAATATCTGGTGCCGGTCGGTACGCATCGTTTCGATGTGGAGATTATTGAAAAAGCGAACGTGACCAAGCAAAGCATGGATGTAGCGGTCAGCGGCCGCTACATGTTTTTGGTCGCCCTGGCTGACGTAACGGTGTCGGATAATTCCGTCAGCGGTTCTGTCGTCCCTGCCGGAATCGATGATAAATACGACGGCTTTATCACCGAGGGTCGTTTGGCGTTTTATCTGAAAGGCAAAGTGAAAGGGAAGTACCTGATCACCGCGCAGGCAGATACCCACGAGCAGGAAATTTCGCGCTTGTTTAACGGCTTTCTGGACTCAGACCCACGCGATGTGTTTCGTCGCCTGGACCCTGATCAGTATTATCCGGTTTATGGTGATGACTCCACGACGTATCGCGATGTAGATACGCAGGGTCAACTTTATGTTCGCGTTGATTGGGACAAAAGCCAGGCGCTCTGGGGGAACTTCAGCACCGGCTTTACCGGAACCGAATTTGGTCAATACAGCCGTAGCCTGTATGGCGCAGCATTGAATTGGCGGAGTCCTTCCACCACCCGATTGGGTGATCCGAAATTTGAATTGCGCGGCTTTGGCGCAGAAGCACAAAGCGCCTACGGCCACACCGAATTCCTGGGTACCGGCGGCAGTTTGTATTATTTGCGCAATACCGATTTGTTGCCGGGTTCGCAGCAAGTGGTTCTTGAAGTTCGTGATACCACGACCGGCCGTGTCGAAACCCGTGCAAATCTGGTGCTTGGTGCCGACTACGATATCGATGAATTGCAGGGACGCCTGATTTTGACGCGTCCACTTTCGCAAATCGTCCGCGATAATTTGCCAAGTATTATTCGTGATCAGCCGCTGGATGGTTTTGAAAACCGTTTGCTGGTCGATTACGAATATATTCCATCCGGTTTCAGCAGCGATGAGATGTCGGCAGGCTTACGTGGACGCGCATGGCTGGGAAATCATGTTGCCATTGGCGGTACTTATGTCGATGAAAATCGTGCCGGTGACGACTATCAATTGCAAGGCGTCGACCTGATACTGCAAGCAGCCCGTGGTACTTACCTGAAACTTGAACATGCCAGTTCGCAAGCTACCAGTGCCCCGGTGTTTTATTCGGACAATGGCGGCTTGTCGTTTACCCAAATCAATCCAGTCAGTTCGGTCAATCGCGAAGGTGATGCCAATTCGGTTGAAGCCCGTGCGAACTTCAAGGAGCTCGGCTGGACAGAACAGGAATGGACCGCAGGTGCATGGTGGCGTGAAGTCGATGCAGGCTTTTCGGTGTCGCGTGCCGACACGGGTCAAAAAGCGGAAGAGCAGGGATTTGAATTTGCCGGCAATTTCAACGAGCAATGGCGTTTAACGGGTCGCTACAGCGACGCCAAGCGTGGGGCCAATGAAGTCGAGCAATCGCAAATGCAGGTGCAGTGGCGCCCCAATGCCAATGCGGAACTGACCGGCGAATTGCGCCGCGTGACCGATACGGTTGCCGGTGTCTCGGCTTCCGGCACATTGGCTGCCTTGCGTTATGGCCAGCGCCTTGCCAACAATCTTGAACTCTATGGTGTTGCACAAGTAACGCTCGACGATGACAGGGGTAATTATTCGGATAACGACGCCTACACAGCGGGTGCAAAATATACCTTCGGCAATTTGTCGTCCGTGGGTGCCGAGTACACCACGGGTGATCGCGGCGATGCAGCACGCATCAATGCCGAATATCGTGTAAGTCCCGAGCATTCGATCTACGGTGCTTACACGTACTCGACCGATACCACGACCGGCGACACCTTGTTCGGACGTCAAAATCCGACAGGCTTCACACTGGGACAACGCTGGCGAATTTCAAATCAGGTCAATCTGTTCAACGAAAGCCAGTTCCTGAAAACACCTAACGAAAGCGGCCTGGCACATACCTTCGGGATGGATTTTTATCCCAAGCCCGGATGGACGACAGGCTTTACCCTGCAACATGGTGAACTTGAAAACGTTGCCGGTATTGTTGATCGCAATGCCTATAGCGTGAGCGGTGGGTTTACCGACGAAGATATGACCTGGAACAGCAAGCTGGAATATCGTCGTGATACCGGCGTTGAACAACGCAAGCAATGGGTAGGTACTAATCGTCTGTCCTACAAGGTCAATGATGATTGGCGTCTCGCGGCACGCCTGAACTTCGGCACCACCGAAGATCTGATCGATCCGGCTGCCGATGCAAAATTCATCGAAGGCAATTTCGGTTTCTCGTATCGCCCCGCAGACAATGATCGCTGGAATTTCCTTGGTCGCTACACTTACCTGTATGACCTGACCAGTTTCGGACAGGAAACTTTGTCGGATTACGATCAGCGCTCGCAAATTCTTGCCTTCGAAGGCATTTATCGTGCGAATGATCATTGGGAGTTTGCCGGTAAGCTTGCACGCCGTCATGGTGAAGCGCGTCTTACTCGTGCAACAGGCCCCTGGTTCGATAGCACCGCGAATTTTGCGGCTGCGCAGGTGCGTTATCAGACCACCTATAAATGGGATGGCCTGCTGGAATATCGCTGGCTCAATACCGTGCAGGACGATGGTACACGGCAGGGTTGGCTGGTTGGTATCGACCGTCACATCAACGAAAACTTCCGTGTCGGCCTTGGCTACAACTTCACGCAATTCAGCGACAAGTTAACCTCGCTGGACTTCAACCATGAAGGCTGGTTTCTGAATCTGACGGGTGTTTATTAAGCACCCGTTAGACATCTTTATCTGATGTTGGTCATGTGAAAAACAAGACGAAAGCCAAGCCAATGGTGGTTATCCAGTGACGGCAACTTGAGTTTCTTTTTCGCTTGCATGCTAACTGCAAGCAGATTCTGAATGATTTATTTTGTTGTGGGGGATGCCGAAGCAACTCCCACAAAAGCCGCATTGTTAAAGTTGAATCAGATAGGTTCAAACCGATTGGCCGCAACATTCTTTTTTACTTTCGCCGGATCCCAGATACGACCATTCATTGCGATATAAACACCGGGCGGCAGCGATTGTACGGCGCCAACCGCGGTGCCGATATTAAACTCGGCATCCGAACCGCGGAATCTTGCAGGGTTCAATGCACCGGTCAATACGATGGTTTTGTTTTCAATTGACGCCAGTACTTTCGCAGTTTCCACCATTGAATCAGTTCCATGCGTAACGAGCACGTTTTTCGCTGACTGTGCCGCAATCGTGGCGCGCAATAGTTCACGATCTTCCTGGGTGATATGCAGAGAATCCTTGCGAATGATGGGGATCAAGGTGAAGCGAAACGCAACACCTAGTTCACGCAAAATGCCACCGATTTGCGGGTCACCGATTTGATAATCGGATTTGTCATCGAAGTAGATTTTGTCGATGGTGCCACCGGTGGTGACAATCAATAATTCGTCCATTGCAGTTTCCCGGATATCCAAGTCGTTTAGTCGACTTTTGCGGTCGATTTTTTTGCGAAGCGGGTTTTCATCCCATCCCAGCTGGCCGCCATGATAACCCATACGCTTATCAGTGCCTCACCCAAGCCCAGCGGCCATATTTCACGCACGGTCCAAGCTTCCATTATCCCGTGACAAAAATAAAACAAGGCCAGTGTTCCACCCCAGAATGCAAAGGTGCGATGCTTCAGAAAAACCAGCAAACACACAGGTAACAGTGGCAAGGCAAATAAAAAACTTATAAGCCAGGCAGGCGCACTTTCTGGCGGAGCCAAAAGGTAATGCCAGAAAACCTGGTAAGCGAGCAGTGAAAAAATACCCAGCACAGTCCAGCGTTTTGGCAGACTCATGCCGAAAGTTTCCGGGCTGTTTCAGCAACGCGTTTACCAAGGGCTCGCGCCAATTGCATTTCATCGGCGCTGAGTTTTACGTCATCTTCGCCACCGGCAACATGGCTGGCACCATAAGGAGTGCCGCCGGTCTTGGTGGTGGAAAGCGCAGCTTCGGTAAAGGGGATACCGACCAACAGCATGCCGTGGTGCAGTAGTGGCGTCATCATCGACAATAGCGTGGACTCCTGACCACCATGCATTGTTGCTGTCGATGTAAACACCGCCGCAGGTTTTCCAGCCAGGGTGCCGCTGGCCCATTCGGCGCCGAGCGTATCGATAAAATATTTGACTGGCGCCGCCATGTTGCCGAAGCGGGTAGGGCTGCCAAGAATCAATCCGCTGCATTCCTGCAAATCTTTTTTCTCGACATAAGGAGCACCTTCTTCGGGAACCGCAGGGGCGGCAACTTGGGTTGTTGCTGCTACAGTCGGTACGGTGCGTAGCCGCGCTTGCAGACCTGCTTCTTCAACGCCACGTGCAATTTGTCGCGCAAGGGCGGCTACCGAGCCACCGCGTGAATAATACAAAATCAAAATGTCAGACATCTGTCGCTCCTGGTCACAATGACAAGCCTAACCTATGGGCCGCCCCCATGGCAGTCTGTTAATCTTGCGTCATGACCTTTATAAACACTGTGAAACGCTGGTTAAGCCGTACCGACTGGTATCGGTTCCAAAGCTTTTCCCGCTTTATTACCAAACGCTTCATTGATGATCGGCTTTTTGCATCCGCCGGTGCCTTGGCTTACACCACGATGTTTGCACTGGTGCCATTCAGTGCCGTGTTTCTGGCGGTGATGTCGGCATTCCCGGTATTCGATCAATGGACGGCTACCCTGATCAATTTTGTTTTCAACAATTTCGTGCCCAGCTCGGCACGCCAGGTTGAAGAATATGTCATGGGTTTTTCTGCCTCTGCCAAATCGCTCACCGTGGCGGGTATCACGGCTTTGCTGATATCGGTATTGCTGACGATGTGGAGTATCGAGCGCACCTTCAACCGGATCTGGCGCGTGCCGACCATTCGTCCTAAATTTACGCGTTTTCTTTTGTATTGGGCATTGTTGACGCTGGGTTCGATTCTGACAGTGGCCGCCATTTCGGCATCATCGAGTCTGTTTGCCTACGCCGAGTTATCCGGTTTGCAGACCAAGGGCGTGAGCAATATCTTGCTGGGCTGGTCGCCGTTTCTGATCGAATTTTTTGCCATGACTGCGGCTTACTGGCTGATTCCGCATCGACATGTGCCATTTCGTTTTGCCGTGGCTGCGGGCTTGTTGGCGGCATTGTTATTTGAAGGCTTGAAGTTCGGCTTTACCAGTTATGTTCGTAATACATCGTTTGAGCAGTTGTACGGCGCATTGGCATTGATTCCGATTTTCATGGTCTGGTTGTATGCCAGCTGGGTCGTGATTTTATTCGGCGCTTCTGTCGCTGCGAGCTTGTCGGCGTTTCGCTATCAGCCACGCATTCATCGTTTGCCAACGGGGCAGGAATTTTATGCCTACTTGCGTTTGCTGGGCCGTCTGAATGCCTGTCGCGGTACTGGCCATGGCCTGCATCTGCAGCAGATGCAGGATATCGAACCCATGATGACCGATGATCTGTTGCAGGAATTATTGTCGGGCTTGTCCAGTCTACATATCGTCATGCGTGGCGAAAATGGCGGCTGGATATTGACCCGTGATCTGGATGCCGTAAGCCTTAACGAGCTTTATGAACGCCTGCATTTGCGTATTCCGATGAAGCAGGTAAGTTTGCCAGGCAGTGACGATATCTATGGGCGCGCCGCGATAGATGCTTTGTCGCATTTGCGTGAACCACTCAATTCCCCGTTAAGCCGAAGCGTCGGCAGTTTTATAAAAGCCATCAAGGAACCGCAGCGTGAAAAATAAATTTGGACTACTCGTCTTACTGTTTTGGCTAACTGCTTGCAACAAGCAGGAAACGGCAATCGAAGCGCCACCCGCGCCGGAAATTGACACCGCAACATCAGATGCAATATCAGTCGCAGAGCCATCTGCGCCTACAAAGAAGCCGGAAGTGCCGACCTTGGAAGTGACCACTTACGATGGCAAGCCCTATAAGCTGGCTGATCACCTCGGTAAATGGGTCGTGGTGAATTTTTGGGCGACCTGGTGCGAGCCCTGCAAGAAAGAAATTCCCGATTTCAACAAGCTCGACAAAAAACGCGAAGATGTCGAATTTATCGGTCTGGCTTATGAAGAAATCGAACGGGCCGATATGGATGCTTTTTTGAAAGTCATTCCGATTAATTATCCGATGGCCGTACTTGATGTCTATAACCCGCCAGCTGATTTTGATATACCCGTCGGTTTGCCACTTACCTATGTCATTGCACCCGATGGCAAAGTCGCTAGCAAGTTCCTGGGGCCGGTGACACTGAAAGATCTGGAAAAGGTAATCGCGAAGCCCGGAAGTAAAAAGACGGCAGAATGATCCGCAAGCAATTCATGGTCTCGGGAAAAGTACAGGGTGTCTGGTTTCGTGCCAGCACCCGTGAACAGGCCTTAATTCTGGGCTTGAGTGGTTATGCAGCTAATCTGTCGGATGGTTCGGTACGAGTGCAGGCACAAGGCAGTGCCGAGGCAGTCAACAAGCTGGAACAGTGGTTGCAGCGCGGCCCGGCACTGGCAAAAGTCAGCCACATAGAGGTCGCCGAAATCGAACTGCAAGTATCCGAATCGGCTTTTGAAATGCTCTGATTTACCACCTGGTTTGGTAGTGCTTATTTAATAGGTTTTACCGGGCCAGTGAATTTTTCTTTGCCCGGTTTGCCCTTCAACGGCGGGAATTCAATCTTCACGTCGGGCAGCTTGTGATCGGGAATGCGATTGAGCAAATCCTGAATCATCGTAATCCGACCCTGCTTCTGGCTGTTGAAATCCACTACGGTCCACGGAGCAAGCTTGGTATGTGTTGCGTTGAACATTTCGTCGCGGGCTTTGCCATAGTCGGCATATTTTTCCCTGGCTTTGACATCGATCGGTGAAAGTTTCCAGCGTTTGGTCGGATCTTTCACGCGTTCGGCAAAACGCTCTTCCTGTTCTTCCTGATCTACTGCCAACCAGTATTTGAATAATAGAATGCCTTCGTCGGCTAACATTTTTTCGAATATGGGAACCTGTTTCAGAAATTGCGTGACTTGCTCCGGCGTACAAAAGCCCATTACTTTTTCGACGCCGGCGCGGTTGTACCAGGAACGATCAAATAAAACCATCTCGCCGGCAGAAGGTAAATGTGCGATGTAACGCTGGAAGTACCACTGGGTTTTTTCGACATCGCTGGGTTTCGATAAGGCCACACTACGGCAATGCCGTGGCGGCAGGCAGGAGGTGATGGCATTGATGACGCCGCCTTTGCCTGCCGTGTCGCGGCCTTCGACGATCACCAGGACGCGCTTGCCGGTGTGCTGTAACCAGCGCGCCACCTGATTCAATTCGATTTGCAATGGTTCCAGTGCTTTCTCGTAATCTTTGGTTTTCATGGTGTTTCTCTGGTTGGAGCGGTGTAAGCCGCGAATGGCCTACGGCCATCTAAAATGTAGGAGCGAGCTCTGCTCGCGAGAACCTGCGACGATGCATTTCACGAGCAGAGCTCGCTCCTACGTCAGAGACTTCACAGGTCTTTCGCGGCTTACACCGCTCCTACGATAGTTATTCCCGTAATCGTGGCCTCAAATTTGCCAGATTGCAGGGCTTGGTACGTGAATCCAATTGTGCGCGTATCAATTTATCCCAGGCGGTTTTACACGCCGAAGTAGAGCCGGGCAGGCAGAAGACGAAGGTGTTGTTCGCCAACCCCGCAAATGCCCGCGATTGCAATGTTGAGGTGCCGATTTCATCGAAACTCAATACCCGGAACATTTCGCCAAACCCCGGCATTTCCTTGTCAAGCAAGGGTTGAATGGCTTCCGGAGTAGAGTCGCGACCGGTGAAGCCGGTACCGCCGTTGACCAGCACACCGTCGATTTTTTCTTCGGCAATCCACTGCGACAATTTTGCACGCAATAGGTATTTATTATCCGGCAACAGGGCGCGATCGAATAAGTGATGGCCCTCGTTTTTCAGTGCATCGCAAAGAAAATCGCCGGAACTGTCGTTTTCAAAACTGCGTGTGTCCGATACCGTCAGGACGCAAAGGTTCAAGGCGTTAAATTCGGTACTGGAACTCATGCGGCCTCCGTCAGGATTTTCAGTTCGTCGACCTGGCTTTCACGGGTAAGCACGTTGACCAGCTCATCCATGTCGCCGGCAATAATTTGCGGCAAGGCGTACAAGGTCAAACCGTCAACGCGATGATCGGTGATGCGCCCCTGCGGAAAATTATAGGTGCGAATCCGTTGACTACGATCACCGCTGCCGACCTGGAGTCGACGTTCCTGCGCCTGCGTTGCCTGCTGTTTGCTGACTTCAGCTTCGTACAATTTTGATTTCAATAGTGACATCGCCTGGGCGCGATTCTTATGCTGGCTCCGCTGGTCCTGGCATTCCACAATCAAGCCGGTCGGCAAATGGGTAATACGAATCGCCGAGTCGGTCTTGTTGACGTGTTGACCACCGGCGCCGGAGGCGCGGAAGGTATCCACTTTCAAATCATTGGGTCGAATATCGATTTCGTCGATTTCTTCCAGTTCCGGAAGAATCGCCACGGTCGCTGCCGAGGTATGAATGCGGCCCTGGGTTTCAGTATCCGGCACGCGTTGCACACGATGCGTGCCTGACTCGAATTTGAATTTGGAATACGCGCCTTTGCCTTCAATGCGCGCAATAATTTCCTTGTAACCGCCATGTTCGCCTTCGCTGGCAGAAATAATTTCGACTACCCATTTTTTCTTTTCCGCAAAACGGGCATACATGCGAAATAAATCGCCGGCAAAAATAGCGGCTTCATCGCCACCAGTACCGGCACGAACTTCCAGAAACAGATTGGCATCGTCGCGCGGGTCTTTCGGAATCAGCAATAAGGCCAATTGTTCGTCTAGCTCGGCAATGCGCGCCTGAGCTGCTGGAATTTCTTCTTCTGCCAATTCACGCATTTCCGGGTCGCTGCGCATTTGTTCGGCCGATGTCAGATCTTTCTGTGCCTGGCGATAAAGCGCCAGATTATTCGCGACTGGTTCAAGTTGAGAATATTCTTTCGAGAGCACTCGAAATTTCTGGTTGTCGTTGATGACCGATGGCTCGGACAATAAGTGCCCGACCTCTTCATAACGTTCGGCCAGAATTTCCAGTTTTCGCAGCAGGCTAGGGGTCATTGAGCTTGAATCACTTTTGGTTATCTTGATTGTCGTTTGAATAAAGTTTTTCGGCAGCGCGCAATAAATCGGCATCGCCGCGCAAGGCTGCTTGTCTTAAAGCAGCAGTAGGTGCATGCAGAAGTTTGTTGGTGAGCTGGTGCGCCATCAGCTCAAGTACGATTTTCGGGTCCTGGCCGTTCGCCAGTTGTTCGCGTGCTTGCTCCAGCAAAGCATCCCGGGTTTGTTCGCCGTCGGCACGCAATTTTTTCAGCGCATTTTGATTGCCTTGCGCTTGCGACCAGGCCAGAAAATGCTGGACCTGCAAATCGATAATGACTTCGGCCTCGTTGGCGGCTTCACGACGCGAGGCACGATTGTCTTCGATCACCTGTTCCAGATCGTCGACCGTATAGAGATATACGTCCGGCAACTCCGACACATTGGCAGCAATGTCGCGGGGGACTGCCAGATCTAGCAGGAACATCGGTTTGTGTTTGCGTGCTTTCAGTGCAGCCTGAACCATGGCTTTGCTCAGGATTGGCTCGCGACTTGCGGTTGCACTAATCACGATATCGGCTTCGAACAGATGCCGGTCAATATCGTGCAAGGGCAGGGCAACGCCGCCATGCTGCGAGGCCAACGATTGAGCGTGTTCAAGCGTTCGGTTGGCGATCAATAATCGCTTTACTTTCGCATCGCTTAAATGACGGGCCGACAGTTCGATGGTATCGCCAGCGCCAATCAGCATGACTGCGGCGCGATCCAGCTCGCTGAATAAACGTTGTGCCATGCGGACAGCAGCAAAGGCTACCGACACCGGGTGTGCACCGATACGCGTGTCGGTACGAACCCGTTTGGCTACCGAAAAGGTTTGTTGAAACAAACGATCCAGCATGCCGCTGACAGTGTTCGCATCACGTGCTGCCTGCCAGGCAGTTTTTACCTGCCCGAGAATTTGCGGCTCACCTAGAATCAGCGAGTCCAGTCCAGCCGCAACGCGAAACAAATGCCGAACGGCTTCGGCATCGTGATGTTGATATAAATATGTTTTTAGCGCGTCCACAGAGAGGCCGTGCTGCCTGGAGAGCCACTCGGTTAGCTGGCCTTCAGCACCTGGATCGGTCTGGGCGTAAATTTCGGTGCGATTGCAGGTCGAAAGCACCGCAGCTTCATGAACGCCGCTCAATGCTCGCAAGCCTTTCAAAGCTTCCGGCAAAGCGCCGGCTTCAACCGCCACAGTTTCGCGCAAGGCGATAGGTGCAGTTTGGTGATTAAGTCCGAGTGCGATGAAAGGCATGAAAGGGCGAGGCTGGGGTATGCTATTGGGTAGGTGCTGCCTATTCTAACGTATTGGTGTTCCAATGATTTTTCGAGTGTGCGGGCTCGGCCTTTTCCTGCTGGCGCAGCCTTTGTTGGCCGAACCTTTAATTGATGAAAAGAACCAGACGGTAGCTGCCGTCATGGCGGCGGAATATGCCTTGCAAAACAAGGATATTAAAACCGCTGCAATCGAGTACACAAAAGCGGCGCAAATAAGTGACGATGCGAATTTAGCCGAGCGTGCGGCCAATCTGGCAATGAATGCCAAAATGACCGATCTGACACGCAAGGCCTTGGCACGCTGGCACGTACTAGCCCCGAACTCGGCAGCCATGTGGGCAATGAATTTGCGGCTCGCGATGCAGCTTGGCGAAGCCGAATCAGCCTTCATTTTTTCCCGGCGATTGTTGAGCTACGGGGCCGCGGAATACACCAACGCCTTATTCGAGGTCTTGACGTCGCAAAAAGCCGATACGGGAGTCATGTCGCGTGCGGTTCTGCGCGATATTGCCAAGAATGCGCCTATGCCGGATAACATCCAGCCTTGGATTCGACTAGTGTTTCTTTCAAGCGCTCTGGATGAACCTATCGCAACGCAATTGCTGAGTGAGAAAATAGCGCAAAAATTTCCAGACGATGCACGTGCGCAAATACTGGGCGCATCCGCATCGCGCATCAAGGGGGATGAGCCTGCTGCCTATGCGATGACGCAGCGCGCCAGTACCTTGCAGCCACAAAACAACTGGGTCAAGCAAAGTGTATTGGCCGAATTTACCCAATTGCATGCTTGGCTGGAAGCTGAGAAATATCTGGCCGCCGGGCCACAGGATGAAAATACCTGGCTTATGCGCGGCCGCTTGGTTCTTGAAGCAAAACAGAAAGACGCCAGCGAGAGTTTTTTCGGCACCTTGCTGCAACAACAAAAGCAGCCGAGTCAAAAACTACAATTGCTGCTGGGCCAGCTGGCGGATTCTACCGGCAGATGGGGCGAGGCGGAACGCTGGTATCGCGGTGTTACTGAAAGTCCCGAGCGTGAACGGGCAAAATTGCGACTTCCGCTCATGTTGTCGAAACAAGATCGATGGAATGAAGCACTGGCGGAAGTGCGCACACTGCAAAAAGATGAAGCAATCGACGGTGAATTCGTTCGCGACAGTTATTTGGTAGAAGCCGACCTTTGGGCCAAGCAAGGCAAGGATGCACAGGCAATGAAATCCCTGCAGCGAGGGCTGGCGATTTTCGAGGCGGATCCCTTATTGCTGTACGGAAGGGCTATGCAGCATGCCAGCCATAATCGTGTGGATGCGGCGCTTGCCGATCTGAAAAAAATCATCGATGACAATAATCAGAATGCGGAAGCCTTGAATGCCTATGGCTATACGCTGGCGCAGCATCGAAAACAATACGCACAAGCTTTGCCCTATGTTGAAAAAGCCTTGAAGCTGCGTCCTGGCTCGGCGTCTACGATGGACAGTCTGGGTTGGATCAAATTAATGCAACGCAAATACGATGAGTCGCAGAACTGGCTTGAGAAGGCCTGGAGTAAATCGAAAGATGCCGAGATTGCCGCGCATCTCGGAGAACTCTATTGGGCAATCGGTCGAAAAGACGAGGCACGAAAAGTATGGTTGACGGGCCAAGCTATCGACCCGCATTACGAATTTTGGCCCGTGCTGAAGAAAAAATATTCACTATGAAAAAAATGCTCCTGGTTTTCTTCTGCGCCTTCATTGTCGCCTGTCAGCCTGCAGTAAAGCCCGTTAAACCCCTTGCAGATACTGGCAATGCCTTGCGACAAATAGAGCGGGAACTGGTCCTGGAAAAGCAGGGTCACTGGGGCTTTCGTGGTCGGATAGCCGTGAGTGATGGTCAGCAATCAGGCACGGTAAAGATACGTTGGCAACAACGCGGGGAGCAATTCGATATCGAAATTTCATTGCCGATCACCAATCAGAAATATCGATTACGCAGCTTTGGCAATAAAGTTCGTCTGGAGGGTTTCGGGTTTGTGATGCTCGAAGGTGAAAGTGCAGAAACCGTTTTGCAGCAAGCGACTGGCTGGCGAATTCCGTTTCGGGATATGCAGCTTTGGTTGCGCGGCATGCGTGTCAACCGCGGCACGGCGATTGAGTTTGGTCCTGCCGGCCTGCCTGCCCAATTCCGTGAAAATGGCTGGTTGGTGGATTATCGCGCCTGGGATTCCGCCGTCATGCCGATGCCGACAAAAGTGTTTGCCAATGCAAGCAGCAATGGCAAAACTGCCAGTGTTCGTTTGCAAATCGAGGCCTGGGACATACCGTGAGCGAGTTTCCTGAAGCCGAAGGCTGGAGTACCTGGTTCGCACCGGCAAAGATCAATTTATTTTTGCAAATTACCGGCCAGCGCAATGATGGCTATCATCTTTTGCAAACAGTATTTCAATTGCTGGATTGGGGCGATGAAGTTCATCTGCGGCTTCGTGACGATGCCGAGATAATTCGCACGGGTACCAACGATTATGGGGTTGCAGAATCGGATGACTTGATTATTCGTGCGGCCAAAATATTGCAGCTGCGGGCCGGCATAAAACAGGGCGCAGAGCTTGCCGTCAGCAAAAACATCCCATTGGGCGGCGGCTTCGGTGGTGGGTCTTCCGACGCTGCGACCGTGTTGCTGGTATTGAATTCACTTTGGCGGGCAGGGCTGAATCTTGATGAGTTGGCCGAGTTAGGCTTGTCGCTTGGCGCAGATGTACCGGTTTTTGTTCGCGGCCACAGCGCATGGGCCGAGGGCGTAGGTGAGAAAATCACAGCGATAGAATTGCCGAAAGCCGCTTATTTATTGGTTGATTCAGGTGTTCACGTACCGACCTCAAAACTTTTTCAAACTTTGGAATTGACTCGAAATGCGGCTCCTGTGACAATAGCGGACTTCGTTTCAGGAACAGTGCTCGGGAATGCCTTCGAGCCGGTGCTACGGGCAAGGGAGCCAATAGTCGATCGACTACTGGATAACTTGTCTAAACTCGGCCCGGCAAGCTTGACCGGTACAGGTGGCGGTTGTTTCGCAAGGTTTAATAGTCTTGCTGACGCCCAAGCCGCACACCAGCATTTGCCTTCAGGTCTCAGTGCCTGGGTTGCAAATGGCGTCAATAGCTCACCTTTGTTGGCTGAGCTCGAGCGCTGGACCAATGAAACGGGACTTGTAGGGGCGTCGCCAAGCGGTTAAGGCACCAGGTTTTGATCCTGGCATGCGTAGGTTCGATTCCTTCCGCCCCTGCCATTTAATGTTATTCACCACATCGGAAGACTGCCATGAGCATGCAGAACCTGCTCGTTTTCTCGGGTAACGCCAATCTTCCGCTAGCCAAGGCAGTATGCCGAGAGCTCTCGGTGCCAATGGGCAAAGCCCTGGTGGGCAAGTTTTCCGACGGTGAAGTTCAGGTTGAAATCGAAGAAAACGTCCGGCGCCAGGAAGTCTTCGTTATTCAATCGACCTGCGCGCCGACGGCAGAGAATTTCATGGAATTACTGGTCATGGTGGATGCGCTCAAGCGCGCCTCGGCCGGCAGTGTAACGGCGGTAGTGCCCTATTTCGGTTATGCCCGCCAGGATCGTCGCCCACGTTCAGCCCGGGTGCCAATCACGGCGAAAGTAGCGGCAAAAATGTTTTCCGCAGTAGGTACCGATCGGGTTTTAACGGTAGATGTACACGCTGATCAGATTCAAGGTTTTTTCGATATTCCGGTCGATAACGTTTACGCATCTCCAATTTTGCTAGCCGATATTTGGCGCAATCAGGGTACCGATAACGTGATTGTGGTCTCGCCCGACGTGGGTGGTGTGGTGCGGGCTCGTGCTATCGCCAAACGCCTCGATGATGCCGATCTGGCGATTATCGATAAGCGGCGTCCACGTGCCAACGTGTCTACGGTGATGAATATCATCGGTGATGTTGAAGGCAAAACCTGCGTGTTGGTTGATGACATCGTGGATACCGCTGGCACCTTGTGTGCAGCGGCAGCGGCACTGAAGCAGCATGGCGCGAAGCGCGTGGTGGCCTACTGTACCCATGCTGTGTTGTCGGGCACCGCGATTAACAACATCACAGGCTCATCTCTGGATGAGCTGGTGGTTACCGACACGATTCCATTGTCCGATGCTGCCCGCGCCTGCGGTCGCATTCGCCAACTGGGCGTAGCGGAATTGCTGGCCGAAACCATCAGGCGCATTGCGCTGGGTGAATCGGTTAGTACGTTGTACGTGGATTAGTTTTGTGAGCGGTAAGCGGTGATGGGTGAGCGGAATCTGCTCACGGTTCACCGCTCACGGCTCACCTCCACTCACTTGGTCGCGAGTGAGTGTTATCGCCGTCGCGAGACGGTTCATTTAGAAAAGGTAGAATCATTATGGCAACTCACGCAATTAATGCCAGTGCCCGCAAAGACGAAGGGAAAGGTGCGAGCCGCCGCTTACGTCATAGCGGTTTCACTCCGGCAATCATTTACGGCGGCACAACGCCTCCGGCTTCCATCCAGTTTGACCATAATCCATTGTGGCTGGCGACTCAGAACGAGTGGTTTTATTCCTCGATTCTCGAGCTCAGCATCGATGGCAAAATGGAAAAAGTGTTGTTGCGTGATATGCAACGTCACCCATTCAAACAGCTCATCCTACACTTGGATTTCCAACGCGTCGATGAAAACACCGCTATCCGCT
Organism: Arenimonas sp.; assembly: GCA_050737775.1. GTDB lineage: Bacteria > Pseudomonadota > Gammaproteobacteria > Xanthomonadales > Xanthomonadaceae > Arenimonas. The sequence goes on along the minus strand of JBOHYH010000144.1, from coordinate 6,738 downwards.
TCAACGTTCCATTGCACTTCCTGAATCAAGAGAAATCTTCGGCTGGCAAAACCGCCGGTATTCTGGTTCTGCATGAGCTCAATGAAATCGAAGTTCTGTGCTTGCCACGCGACTTGCCTGAATTCGTTGAAATCGATCTTTCGGAACTCAGCGTTGGCGATATCATTCACATGTCGGATCTGAAATTGCCGAATGGCGTCAGCCTGCCTGCATTGAAGCTCGGCAAGAAACATGACCTGGCCGTTGTTATCGCCAAGCATGCCAAAGACGAAGCTGAAGACGTTGTTGCACCTGCTGCTGAAGTGCCTTCGACGAAATCGGCAAAAGCCGGTGCAGCGCCAGCTGCGGCCGCTGCCAAGCCTGCTGCCAAAAAGAAATAATGCCCTAGGTGTGCGCTTCGGCGTGCACCGCGGTTTTTATGGCAACTGGACTACGTCTTATTGTCGGCCTGGGAAATCCCGGCGCCGAACACGCCAAAACCCGGCACAATGCCGGGTTTTGGTTTATTGATGCACTGGCAGAAAAAGCCGGTGCGCGTTTTGGTCTCGAATCGAAACTGCATGGCGAGACTGCCAAAATCGAAATCGCGGGCAAAAATGTCTATTTGCTGAAGCCGGCGACTTTCATGAATGCCAGTGGCCGTTCGATAACGGCAGCATTGCGCTACTGGAAAATTGAACCTGAAGAATGTCTATTGGCACACGATGAGCTGGACATACCGCCCGGCACCGCGCGTTTGAAATTTGATGGCGGTCATGGTGGTCAAAACGGGCTGCGCGACACCATCGGATTACTGGGGCATGGCAAGTTTCACCGTTTGCGGGTTGGAATTGGTCATCCTGGCCACAAAGATAAGGTAACGCCTTGGGTGCTCGGTCGGGCAGGCAAGGATGATGAAGCATCGATTTTACGTGCCATTGACGACGCGATTGCAGTCATGCCCTTGTGTGTTGAAGGCAATTTTCACGATGCAATGACCAAATTGCATACCGCCAAGTCGTGAGCGGTGAGCGGCCTTGACTGACCGCTGACCATTCACTGCTTAACTGTTTAGGGAACACGAATCATGGGTATCAAATGCGGCATCGTTGGGCTTCCCAACGTAGGTAAATCGACTTTGTTCAATGCGTTGACCAAGGCAGGTATTGCAGCAGCCAATTTTCCGTTCTGCACCATTGACCCCAATGTTGGTGTGGTCCCGGTGCCGGACCCGCGCCTGGGTCAGCTGGCCGAAATCGTCAAACCGCAAAAAACCATTCCGACTTCGGTCGAATTTGTAGATATCGCAGGTTTGGTCGCTGGTGCAGCAAGCGGAGAGGGTTTGGGTAACAAGTTTCTGGCCCATATCCGCGAAACCGATGCTATCTGTCATGTGGTCCGCTGTTTTGAAAATGCTGACATCATTCACGTCAACAACAAGATCGACCCGCTCTCCGACATCGATACCATTGACACCGAACTGGCCTTGGCCGATCTGGATTCCGTCGAAAAAGCACTTAATCGCGCCGAAAAGCTGGCTAAATCCGGCGATAAGGATGCGCAAGCGCGTAAGCCTGTGCTGGCCAAAGTGCGTGAAGCCCTCGATCAGGGCAAGCCCGCCCGCGTAGCCGGTCTGGATGCTGAAGAAAAAGCACTGATTCGCGATTTGTTCCTATTGACGCTGAAACCAGTGTTATATGTTGCCAACGTCCTCGAAAATGGCTTTGAAAACAACCCGTTTCTTGATAAGGTTCGTGAACGGGCTTTGACTGAAGGTGCCGAAGTGGTGCCTGTCTCGGCGGCGATTGAAGAAGAAATGTCCCAGTTGGAAGATGCTGATCGTGCCGAATTTCTGGCCGAGATGGGTCTGGATGAGCCGGGCTTGAATCGTTTGATCCGTGGCGCTTATAAGCTGCTCGGCCTGCAAACCTATTTCACTGCCGGTGTAAAAGAGGTTCGTGCCTGGCAGGTTCGTGCCGGTTCGACGGCCCCGCAAGCGGCGGCCGTTATCCATACCGATTTCGAGAAAGGCTTTATTCGTGCCGAAACCATCGCTTTCGACGATTTCATCAAATACAAAGGTGAGTCTGGGTCACGTGATGCTGGCCGTTTACGCCTGGAAGGCAAGGAATATCTGGTGCAGGAGGGCGATGTGCTGCACTTCCGTTTCAACGTTTAATCATATGAGTCTGTAATTACCGTCATTTTGTCGTTGACAAAAACAGCTAATCCCGCCAAAATTGCGGGCTTCCTGACGGAGGGATACCCAAGCGGCCAACGGGGGCAGACTGTAAATCTGCTGTCTTACGACTTCGGTGGTTCGAATCCACCTCCCTCCACCAGTCAGCAACAAGTTTTTTTGCGTCATGTTCTTGAAGATTTTTGTTTTGGCAACAAATCAAAAAGTGCGGGAATAGTTCAATGGTAGAACATCAGTTTTCCAAACTGATTACGAGGGTTCGATTCCCTCTTTCCGCTCCATTTGAATAGCGCAGTTGTTTTTTGCAAAGTTTGTGTCCAGTTTTACGCTCACTTAGCTCAGTCGGTAGAGCACTTCCTTGGTAAGGAAGAGGTCGGAGGTTCGATTCCTCTAGTGAGCACCATCCGCGGTTACGCGCAAGCGTAATCTTTAGTAATTGAATTCATCAGGGTTTAGAGCAATGTCCAAAGAAAAGTTCGCGCGCACCAAGCCGCATGTCAATGTCGGCACCATCGGCCATGTTGATCATGGTAAAACCACGCTGACCGCTGCGCTGACCAAGATTGGCGCAGAACGCTTTGGTGGTGAGTTCAAGGCGTATGACGCTATTGACGCGGCACCGGAAGAAAAAGCGCGTGGCATCACGATTTCGACCGCCCACGTGGAATACGAATCGGCTAATCGCCATTACGCCCACGTTGACTGCCCAGGCCATGCTGACTACGTCAAGAACATGATTACCGGTGCAGCGCAGATGGACGGCGCGATTCTGGTGTGTTCGGCCGCTGACGGCCCGATGCCCCAAACCCGCGAACACATCCTGCTGTCACGCCAAGTCGGCGTGCCGCACATTGTGGTTTACATGAACAAAGCCGACATGGTCGACGACGTTGAGTTGTTGGAACTGGTCGAAATGGAAATTCGTGAATTGCTGAGCAAGTACGACTTCCCAGGCGACGATACCCCGATCATCACCGGTTCGGCCCGTTTGGCGCTGGAAGGCGACCAATCGGAAATCGGCGTGCCATCGATCATCAAATTGGTCGAAGCGCTCGATACGTTCATTCCTGAGCCTTTGCGTGACATCGAAAAAGCCTTCCTGATGCCAGTGGAAGACGTGTTCTCGATCTCAGGCCGCGGTACCGTGGTGACTGGTCGTATCGAACGCGGCATCATCAAGGTGGGCGAAGAAATCGAAATCGTCGGTATCCGTCCAACCCAAAAAACCACCGTTACCGGTGTGGAAATGTTCCGCAAGTTGCTGGACCAAGGCCAAGCAGGCGACAACGCCGGTTTGTTGCTGCGCGGTACCAAGCGTGACGACGTGGAACGTGGTCAAGTATTGGCCAAACCAGGTTCGATCAACCCGCACACGGACTTTGAAGCCGAAGTGTATGTATTGTCGAAAGACGAAGGTGGCCGTCATACGCCATTCTTCAAAGGTTATCGTCCACAGTTCTATTTCCGCACGACCGACGTAACCGGCGCTTGCCAGTTGCCAGAAGGCGTGGAAATGGTGATGCCGGGTGACAATGTGAAGATGGTCGTGAGCTTGATTGCTCCGGTCGCGATGGACGAAGGTCTGCGTTTTGCTATTCGTGAAGGCGGCCGTACCGTTGGCGCCGGCGTGGTAGCGAAGATTGTTAAATAAGGAACTTTGATCAGTTTTTGCTGATCGAAAGTTCAGGAAAATGGCGGGCCGGCAGCGGTCCGCCATCGCCCGTTTAGAGTAAGCCACACGCTAGTAGCTCAATTGGCAGAGTAGCGGTCTCCAAAACCGCGGGTTGGGGGTTCGAGTCCCTCCTGGCGTGCCACTAATTTCGGTCTTGCGCGGAAGCGCAAGTCAAACTTCGACGAAAGTCGGTAAGAGTTGGAATGAATACGAAAGTAGAAAACGTTAACGCCGCTACCAGCGGTGCTGACATAGCAAAATACGCGGTGACAATTGCGCTGGTGGCAGGTGGAATTTTTGCCTACACCTATTTCACGGAGCTGCATTCCGTGTTGCGTGGTTTGATTGCGTTTGCAGGTGTTGTATTGGGCGCATTGGTTTTTGCGACCACTGCTAAAGGTCTGTCTTTACGTGACTTTTTTTCCGAGGCCATGTTTGAACTGCGTAAGGTGGTTTGGCCAACCCGTCAGGAAGCCTGGAAGGTGACCTGGGTAGTAATGGTAGTGGTGGTGATCATCAGTTTGATTCTGTCGCTGTTTGATCTCGTTATTTCGAAACTCATCGCGCTGTTACTGGGCTAAGGATTGGATCATGGCAAAACGTTGGTACGTCATTCACGCTTATTCCGGTTTTGAAAACCAGGTTGCCCGCAATCTGGAAGCTCGTATTGCCCGTGACAGCATGCAGGAAAAATTTGGTCTGGTGCTGGTTCCTACCGAAGAAGTGGTAGAAATGCGCGCTGGTCAAAAACGTAAATCCGAACGCAAGTTTTTTCCGGGTTATGTGCTGGTTCAAATTGAAACCAATGAAGAAGGCGGTATCCCGCGCATTGACGACGATAGCTGGCATTTGATCAAAGAGACACCCAAGGTGATGGGCTTTATCGGCGGTACCGCCGAACGTCCATTGCCGATTAAAGATTCTGAAGCCGACATGATTTTGCGCCGCGTACAAGATGGCGTAGACAAGCCGAAACCGAAGGTCCTGTTTGAACCTGGTCAATTGGTACGCGTTACCGATGGACCATTCAACGACTTCAACGGCACGGTAGAAGAAGTGAATTACGAGAAGAGCCGCTTGCGCGTGGCTGTTCTGATTTTCGGGCGTTCAACCCCGGTCGAACTCGAGTTCGGTCAGGTAGAGAAAGCCTAAAGGCGTGAGCGGTTAGGTGGTTCACCAGACTGCTCACATTGTGTAACAGAAGGAGGAGTCCCGCAGTCCCAAGACGTGCAGACGCTTGAACTCCAGGAGTAAATAACATGGCAAAGAAAGTAGTTGGTTATATCAAGTTGCAGGTGAAGGCTGGCCAAGCCAATCCTTCGCCACCGGTTGGTCCAGCATTGGGTCAGCGCGGTCTGAACATCATGGAATTCTGCAAGGCGTTTAACGCCGCGACGCAAAAACTGGAGCCGGGTCTGCCGATTCCTTGCGTCATCACTGCCTATTCCGATCGTACCTTTACCTTCATCACCAAGACGCCTCCGGCGACCATCTTGTTGAAGAAAGCCGTTGGCATCACTTCGGGTTCGAAACGTCCGAACACCGAAAAAGTCGGCAAGGTAACCCGTAAACAACTCGAAGACATCGCGAAAGCGAAAGAACCCGATTTGACAGCAGCTTCGCTCGATGCAGCAGTGCGCACCATTGGTGGCAGCGCTCGCAGCATGGGCTTGATTGTGGAGGCTTAAGACATGGCTAAGATCACTAAACGTTTCAAGGCTATGCAGAATGTCGTTGTTCCAGGCAAAGCGTACCCAATCGAAGAAGCACTGAAAATTATTCAAGCCAACAGCAAAACGAAATTCGTTGAAGCTGTCGACGTAGCAGTACGTCTCGGTGTTGATGCAAAAAAATCCGACCAGCAAGTTCGCGGCTCGACCGTATTGCCAGCCGGTACCGGTAACTCGGTACGCGTCGCCGTATTCTGCCCTCCGGGTGCGAAAGCCGATGAAGCATTGGCTGCCGGTGCAGAAGTGGTGGGTATGGATGATCTGGCTGAAAAAATGCTGGCTGGCGACATCAACTATGACGTCGTGATTGCAACTCCGGATGCCATGCGCGTTGTCGGTAAACTCGGTACCGTGTTGGGCCCACGTGGTCTGATGCCTAACCCGAAAGTCGGTACCGTATCGGCTGACGCCGCCGGCGCCGTTCGTAATGCGAAAGCAGGTCAGGTCCGTTACCGTACCGACAAAGCCGGTATTATTCACTGCACCATCGGCAAAGCAAACTTTGAAGCTGCTGCATTGGCCGGTAACTTGCAAGCTCTCTTGCTCGACTTGATCAAGGCAAAGCCTTCGTCCGCGAAGGGTCAATATCTGCAAAAGATTTCCTTGAGCTCGACCATGGGTCTGGGCGTGACGGTTGATCAATCGTCGCTCACGTTGAAGTAAGCATTAAAGAATAACGCCATCGGGAGTGTCGCCCCGATGGTCTGATTTTGAAGGCGCAGCCCGGTGTAAATCGGGCGAGCTATCAAAGACCGCAGGTGCGAACAGCGCACATCAACGTCGGGCAGGGATGCTTGATAACGGCAAGGATTCGCCGTTGATGGAAGCGAATTCGCTTAATGATGCGAAAGCAAAACCGGCGTAGATGGTGTAGCCCTCTGGATTTTTTCTGGAATGGCCACCACTGGGACACCCGTCCCCGGTATCGAAGGATCGATATCGCCTTGGACCACAATCGGCAGGAGCCGAAAGTGGATTTAAATTGAAGGAGTAATTATGGCTCTCAATCTGTCACAGAAGCACTTAGTTGTCGCTGAAATAGCAGACGTTGCATCGAAAGCTCAATCCTTGGTTGCTGCAGAGTACGCAGGCGTTACCGTTACGCAAATGACGGCGATGCGCAAGAAAGCTCGCGAAACCGGTGTGTACTTGAAAGT
>JBOHYH010000143.1:0-12937 GCA_050737775.1 Arenimonas sp. | reverse complement strand
AGGCTGGTTCGGTTCCTGGCTGCAGGAGCATGAAATTAACATCATCTTCGGTATTCCCGGAATCGTGCTGGCGACGATATTCGTGACGTTTCCTTTTGTTGCCCGCGAGCTTATTCCGTTAATGCAGCAGCAAGGTCCGGATCAGGAAGAAGCGGCGGCCTCACTGGGTGCGAGTGGTTGGCAGATTTTCTGGCGAGTCACGTTTCCCAATATCCGCTGGGCATTGCTCTATGGCGTATTGCTTTGCAATGCCCGCGCAATGGGCGAATTTGGTGCGGTGTCGGTGGTGTCGGGGCATATTCGCGGCTTGACCAATACCATGCCGTTGCAGGTTGAAATTCTGCACAACGAATTCAATACGCCGGCTGCTTTTGCCGTGGCTTCACTACTGACTTTACTGGCGCTGATGACGCTTGGACTGAAACTCTGGCTCGAGCGCAAGCATGGCGATGCACTTGCAATAACTGCGCGCTCACACTAGATGAAAAATGGAAAACCATGGATATCTTAATAGAAAATGTCGGCAAGAATTTTGAAGGTTTCGCCGCGCTTAGTCCGATCAATTTAAATATTGCTTCCGGGCAATTGGTCGCCTTGCTGGGGCCATCGGGTTCCGGGAAAACAACCTTGCTACGATTGATCGGCGGCTTGCTGCCAGTCGATGGCGGACGGATTTTATTCGGTGAAAAAGACGCAACGCGATTGAGTTTGCGCGCACGTCGTGTCGGCTTCATGTTTCAGCACTACGCATTGTTTCCCCATATGAACGTATTTGAGAATGTGGCCTTCGGTTTGCGTTCGCAGCCACGCAAACAGCGCCCCGATGAAGCATCTATTAAAAAGAAAGTCAGTTCATTGCTGGAAATGGTGCAAATGGACACGATGCGTGATCGCTTACCTGCACAGTTATCCGGCGGACAAAGACAGCGCGTTGCCCTGGCACGGGCATTGGCGATTGATCCAACGGTATTGCTACTGGACGAGCCTTTCGGTGCGTTGGATGCAAAAGTACGAGTTGAACTTCGCCGCTGGCTGCGCAACATTCATGATGAAACCGGTATTACGACTTTATTCGTGACCCATGATCAGGAAGAGGCGCTGGAACTGGCGGATCGGGTCGTGGTGATGAACAAGGGCGGTATCGAACAAGACGGCACGCCGGATAATGTCTATACGCATCCAATTTCCCCCTTCGTATTTGATTTCGTAGGACGTTCGAATCAGATTGAAGGAAATATTGCAGACCAGCGTTTCATTGCACCCGGTATTTCAATTGCACTGGCTAAAAATACTTATGCAAACGGGCCTGCCACTTTGTACGTCCGTCCGCACGATATTGCCTTGTGTGATTCACGCGTGTGCCTGAGTGCAAATGTGCAAAGCATTCAACGTTTGGCAGGGCGAGTGACTCTGGAAGCCATCGTTAATGGACAATCACGTCCGTGGATAATGGATCTTTCAGCGCATGACTTGTTGCAGTTACCGACACAAGGCGAGAAGGTGAGCTTGTCGCTGAAACATTATTTGATTTATCCGACGTAGCAGCGTCCTTTAGGCGCGCGACAAATCTCGCGGGATTTATCGCGCCTAAAGGACGCTCCTGCGGGCAGCATCATTCTTCGTCGGTACCTTCGTTGATACCTTCGAACAGGAAGGTCGAAAGATAACGTTCACCGGTATCGGGCAGCATGGCCAGGATGACATCGCCTTCGTTGGCTTTCGAGTGTGCAATTTCCAATGCCGCAGCAAAAGTCGCACCGCCGGAGACGCCGGTGAAAATGCCTTCCTTGCTAGCGAGTTGACGTGCGACATCGCGAGCCATGTCGTCGGAGACGGGTAGATTGTGCTGATAAACCGTGCGATCCAGAACCGACGGAATGATATTCGGGGTCCAGCCCTGGATTTTGTGCGGGCTCCATTCTTTTCCGGCCAGCATGGCGGCAACGGCAGGTTCGCAAGTCACGATTTCCACTTCGGGACGTGCAAGACGCAGCATTTGGCCGGCACCGCTCAACGTGCCACCTGTACCCCAGCCACTGACGAAAAAGTTTAATCGGCGACCGGCAAAGTCCTGCAAAATTTCAGGACCGGTTGTGTTGCGGTGATAGGCGGGATTTGCGGGGTTGTCGAATTGTTCCGTGTAGAAAGCGCCAGTTTTTTCCGCATAGGCTTTCGCTCGTTCAATCATGCCGACCGCACGTTCGGCAGCGGGTGTCAAAATCACTTTCGCACCCAACATGCGCATCAGTTTTCTGCGTTCAATCGAGAACGAATCCGCCATGAAGGCAACGAACGGATAGCCTTTTGCAGCACAGACCATTGCAAGTGCAATGCCGGTGTTTCCGGAAGTCGCTTCGACCACTTCCTGGCCAGGTTTGAGAAGACCGCGTTGTTCGGCGTCGAGAATAATCGCGTGTGCCAAACGATCCTTTACCGATGACATTGGATTAAAGGCTTCAAGCTTTACATACATCTCCACGCCGGCAGGCGCTAGGCGATTGATGCGAACGATGGGAGTGCGACCAATGGTGTCGAGAATGCTGTCGTAAATCATTGCAAAGTCCTTTGTTTGGCGTTGCCTGAAGAAACGCAGAATAGGGAACATCGGGGCCAGCAGAGTTAAGATTTTGCAAAGAATTGCCCGGAAATCCGGCAGAGGCTACAGGCTGCCCCAACAATTCAATATTTTGCAAAATAATTCAGCTGTTTTCTGCGTGTCATAAACGGCGGAATGCGCTTCATCACCGTTCCATTCTATGCCGGCGGCTTGTACGGCACGGCTCAACACCGTTTGGCCATAGGCCATACCTGCGAGTGTTACGGTATCGAATACGCTGAAGGGATGGAAGGGATTCCGTTTATGGTCAACGCGACCGACAGCGGCATTTAGAAAGCCCAGATCGAAATGCGCGTTATGACCAACAAGAATTGCCCGCTGGCATTCGGCTTTGCGGGCTGCCATTCGTACTGCATGAAAGATATGGTCCAGCGCCTCACGCTCGGGTTTTGCATCCCGAAACGGATGCGTGACATCAATACCGGTGATCTCGAGTGATTTCGGATCCAGCTCGCTGCCCGGAAATGGTTCCACATGCGTGGTAGTGCATTCGCCGGGACTGAATACGCCATCCTCGTTCATCAGGATGGGAATCGCGGCGATTTCGAGTAAAGCGTGCCGGTGGCATTCAAAACCACCGGTCTCGACATCCACGATAACAGGCAAGAAACCGCGAAAACGATCGGCGATGCGGCGTGGTGGAGTCGACTCTGTCATACCTGACAGGATAACAGCTCATCCTTGTCGTGGGAGTGTCCGTCAGGCGCGAATGCCATTGCGTTGGCGAATATCAGTAAAATCTGATCGCTGGTGAACCAGCTCCCGCGACTGCATATGTGAATACCAAAGCAAAGTCACTGGGTTCCCGCGTGCGCGGGAAAGACGGTGTTTTTTTGAAATTCTAATAATTCTGTCATCCCCGAATGCTCTTGTCGGGGACCCAGTGACTTCATACATCAAAGCAAAGGCACTGGGTTCCCGCCTGCGCGGGAAAGACGTTACTTTTGCGAATGCTTATGAGTTTGCGAGTATCGGTAAGATCCAATCGCTGGGTCGAAAAAATGCTCCTGCATTTTCGACACTCCCGCCGTCCATGGCGGTCGTGAACCAGCTCCCACAACTGCAAATTTACCGTCTGATGAAAAATGAGATCGCACCGATCACCAAGGCCAGGCCACTGACTGATAAACCGAAGATAGGAAACAAGATGCTCAGCGGTGCGGCGATGACCAATAATCCCAGACTCCAGGCGCGCAGATCAAGAATATTTTCCTGGTCATCACGATAGATGAAAACGGCAATCAAGGCATCAAGACTGAATTTTCCGGCGCCACGAAAAATCAAAGGTAGCAACATCGCCGCAAACAGGAATGGCAGTTTGAAATTACCGAAGCCATCATTTGAAATGGCATAACCCATGACAAGGTCTTTCAGTGTCTGCCAATCCATGGGCCAATGCACGGCAGAGGTTGCAACAATCGTCAGCACAAACAAGCTGAAAGCAAAGAAACGTGTTCCCAGACCGAACAACAATGCCAGGCCGCCAATCAATTCAAACCAGGTCGCCATGCCCCAACTGATATCTGTCGGCACGACATTGAAAGGAAATGGGAAATTCGTTTGAATATCGGTGAACCAGTTTTCACCACGATATTTTTCGATGCCGGATTCCCAGAATTCCCAGGCCAGCAATAGACGCAAGCCCAGTGGCGCAAGCCAATCACCCACACCTTGCAGACGATTGGTGGTTGCAGCATATAAGTCGATAATTTTCCTGAACATGATTTTCCCAAGTGATGAACACGGAGTTTGTGTTCGGTAATGTCGTACTTGAAAGAGTCAGGCAGTGGGGCGAAGGGTTCGCTGGTCGATTAAGTTTTGATACAAGCCCAGACCCAGATCGATGAATGACTCCAGATCATCGGCATTCGCTTCGAGGGCAAGTGCGGTGAGTTGCTGTTTCGCCGTCAGCTCGGGTGTGTCACTGATGAGTTCGAGCAAACGAAATATCAGCGCGCTGATTTCATCGAAATGCACTTTGTATTCGTGATCGCGACGCACCAATAAAAATGTCGGAGCATCGGGTGTTTCATCGGGCAAGTAGCCTGGACTCAGGCGATGCACGGGCCATTGATACCCAAGCGGCCATGAAAGTGGCGACAGGTTGAAAGCGGTATCGAGAATATTTTCGTGCTTAATCACGATGTCGTTTTCGGAATCATCGTTTTCGGCCAGATCCAGTGCCAGCTCGACCCATTCGTAATGCGCCAATTCCATCAGCCAGGCGGGGTCGCCTGCATTGTCGTGCATACGGGTCTCAAGAAAGCGGATAAATTCGCGCGGCACTTCCGGGAATAGATGTGTTTGGCAGAGATGTTCGCGATAAAAAGCGTGTACCAGTTCATGCCAGGTGTCATCGTCGAGAATTTCCCGGATAACCGGAAAATTACCGGCCAGCAAGCCTTCGATATTGTTGTAGAACAGATCGCGATAAATCGCCAAGCGGCGATCTTCAATTTCAGGTGGCGGAGAATTGTTTTCAGGGTCGCGAATATGTTTCGACAAGGCAAACTGTTGCTGTCGCAGTAATTCAGGCGCTTGCATGTTGCACCATCGATGTTTCATGCAAGACCTGATGTTCACGAATTTGCGAAACTTCCGAGATCAATTCGTCAAAAGCCGGAAAATTGAAATCGCGCTCAAGTAAAGTAGGGCGAACACCATGGGTTTTGTAGGCTTCCGATAACAAGGACCAGACTTCATCCTTGACCGGAGCGCCGTGGGTATCGATTTTCAGATCATCGGCTTCATCGTAATGGCCGGCGATGTGAATATAGGAAATTCGTTTGCCTGGCAGACGATGCAGGAAATCTATCGGGTCGTAGCAATGATTGATGCTGTTGACGACAATATTATTGACGTCGAGCAATAGATCACAATCGGCTTCAGCCAGTACTGCATTGATGAAATCAATTTCAGCCATGGCCTGAAAGGGAGCTGCGTAATACGAAACGTTTTCGACAGCAATGCGCTGACCAAGCCGCTCTTGCACATGGCGAATACGGGCGGCGACATGATGCACGGCTTCTTCGGTAAAAGGGATCGGCATCAAGTCGTATAACTGACCGTCATCGGCGCAATAGGAAAGATGCTCGCTGAACATCGGCACTTTATGCTGTTCGATAAAACGACGCAGCTTAAGCAGATAGGTGTCATCAAAAGGCTCCACGCCGCCCAGAGACAGCGAGAGCCCATGGCACACCAATGGGTAGCGCCTGCTTAAATCCTGCAATGCTTCCCCATAACGACCGCCTACGCCGATCCAGTTGTCCGGCGCGCATTCAAGGAAATCGAAACTCCCAGACTCTGCAGTTTGCAGCGAGCTTAATAAAGCCCGCCGCAAACCCAGTCCGGCAGCATGGGTAGCAAGCACGTTAGACGCCATTATGTTTTTCGCTTACTTTTTCTCGGCACCGCATTTGCCTTCACCACACTTGCCTTCGTGCTTGGCTTTCATTTCGGCACTGCTGATTTTTCCGTCTTTGTTCTTGTCCATCGCGGCAAACATGCTGTTTGCCTGGGCGGTATGTTCAGCTTTGGTAATCACGCCATCTTTATTGGTATCGGCTTGTGACATACCGCATTTGCCTTCACCACACTTACCTTCGGTGGCTTTGGCACCTGCCATTTTTTTCATTTCAGCGCCACATTTGCCTTCGCCGCATTTGCCTTCGGCTGCTTTGGCACCATCGGGCGCGGTGACTTGATAGCCGTTACCGAGTTGTTTCACAGCGAATGCCGATTGTGAAATGGCGAGACCGCCCAGCAATATTGCGCCGGTGGCTAACATGAAAGGCTTCAAGGTTTTATTCGACATGGTATTTCTCACTTGTATTGGGGTTGATAAAAGATTACGCACTTAAGTATTCGCGTGCCAGTGCTCGGGCACGGTGTAAACGAGCTTTGCAGGCTTCCTTGCTGAGCTGCAGCTGGATCATTATTTCCTGAATTGAAAAGCCATCCAGGTCGCGCAACAGTATGATTTCGCGATAATGAACAGGTAGTGATTCCAGCGCCATGGCAACGTCGCGCGCCAGGCCTTTTTGTTCCGGATAGTGCGGACCTTCGATGTCTTCGGTAATCGGCACCTGCATCAATGCGGCCTTGGCACGTTTGTAGCGATAGCATTCGCGTTTAACGATTCGGAATAACCAAGAAGTGAATACTTCCAGATTGCGAAGATCGCCAATTTTCCGCGAAACAATAAACAGGGAATCCTGTACCGCATCTTCCGCATCGTTTATGGCGCAATGGAATTCGGCAAAACGACGCAGGTCTTGTCGCGATTTTTTCAGTACGCGTTCCAGGGCTTCAGGATTGCCCTTACGTGCTTCAATCAAATCGCATGTCAGTGCTGTCATTGTGGGCTCCTCTGTTCGCAAGTATGAACTTCGAGATTAAAGAGACCAAGACTATGCAAAAGGGTTCGCGTTATTCAAAAGAAAAGACCCGCCTGAGCGGGTCTTTTGAGAAGTTTGGTGCTGCAAGACGCTTACTGACTGGTTAAATCGCGCTTTTCACGGCCTTCAGTCAGGGTTTCACCGTGTACCAGAAACCAGGTGTTTTCGGCGATATTGGTCGCATGGTCACCAATGCGCTCGATATTTTTCGCCATGAACAATAGGTGTGTGCAGGGTGTGATTTGCTTTGGATCCTCCGCCATGTAAGTCAGAAGCTCGCGGAACAGAGCGGTATATTGCATATCCAGCTCGGCATCGCGATCCCGCACGGCCTTGGCAGCGTCGGCGTCGCGATTGGCGTAGGCGGTCAGGGACTCTTTCACCAATGTGTTCGCAAGCTTCGCCAAAATCGGCAAACTATGTGCCAGAGAAACCGGTGCGCCCTGGTTCAACACCATAGAGCGCTTTGCGACGTTGGCGGCATAGTCGCCTATGCGTTCAATATCAGACGAGATGCGCAATGCCGCATACACTTCGCGTAAGTCGCGAGCCATTGGTTGGCGAAGTGCTAGCAGGCGTAACACATCGTTGCTGACTTCGTGTTCGAGTGCGTCAATCGCATCGTCATTGGCAACGACGCGGCGTGCGGCATCACTGTCGCGGCGTTGTAGTACATCAACGGCGGCATCGAGTTGCGAAATCGCGATTTCGCCCATGCGCTGTATTTCGCCATATAGACGTTGAAGTTCGCTATCAAAACTTTTAACGATGTGTTCGTGCGTGTTGCCCATTTTTATACTCGCTCTTGTATGAGTGAATTAACTTTGCAATTCATGACAGTGTCGGTATCAGCCAAATCTGCCGGTAATGTAATCTTCGGTCTGTTGCTTGCTCGGTTTGGTAAACATGGTTTCGGTTACGCCAAATTCCACCAGCTCTCCAAGATACATGAATGCGGTAAAGTCGGAACAGCGTGCCGCTTGCTGCATATTGTGCGTCACGATCAGAATCGTAAACTGTTGTTTGAGTTCAGCAAACAATTGTTCGATCTTGCCGGTGGCAATCGGGTCGAGTGCAGAAGTGGGCTCATCGAACAGGATGACTTCGGGTTTCAGGGCTACCGCACGCGCAATGCACAGACGTTGCTGTTGGCCGCCGGAAAGTCCGAGCGCACTTTGCCCGAGCTTGTCTTTTACTTCGTCCCATAGGGCTGCCTGGCGCAGCGCTTCTTCGACACGATTATTCATGTCGGCCTTCGACAATTTTTCGTAATGGCCAATGCCGTAGGAAATATTGTTGAAGATCGTCATCGGAAACGGCACCGGCTTCTGGAACACCATGCCGATCTTGCTGCGAAGCTTGTTCAGGGAATATTTCGGGTCAAGCACATTCTCGCCATCCAGTGTGACCTGACCTTCAGCACGCATGCCGGGGTAGATCGAATAGATGCGATTGAAGATGCGTAGCAAGGTCGACTTGCCGCAGCCGGAAGGGCCAATAAGCGATGTAACGCATTTTTCCGCGACATCGAAATTGACATCCTTGATGGCCTTGAAATCGCCGTAATAAAAATTCAGATTACGGGCCGTCAATTTTGCCGGTGCGCTCAAGGCCGACACATCGCCTTGCACGGTACTTGGCTTGCGGGAAAGAGTGATCTCAGTCATTTTGAACCCTGTTTCTCAAAAGAATAACGCGTGCCACAACGCTAATTAACAGCACGAATAATGTAACCAGCAATGCACCGGCCCAAGCCAGTTGTTGCCAATCTTCAAACGGACTCTTCGCATATTCGTAAATGGTCATCGGAATATTGGCCATCGGTGAAGTAGGCGAGAAACTCCAATACTGGTTATTGGTATTGGTAAAAATCAATGGCGCGGTTTCACCGCTGATGCGTGCCAAGCCCAGCAATACACCGGTGGTAATACCGGAACGTGCGGCGCGATATAAAACATTGGTGGTCACTTTCCATTGTGGAACACCCAGTGACAATGCAGCTTCACGCATTTGGGTCGGCACCAGTCGGAGCATTTCGTCAGTGGTACGCACTACCACCGGCAGTACGATAAAACCAAGTGCAATGGCACCTGCATAGGCAGAAAAACTTTCCATCGGACGCACGATGATTGTGTAGATAAACAGGCCGAGCACAATAGAAGGTGCGGAAAGCAGAATGTCGTTGATGAAACGAATCACTTCGCCACGTTTGGTGTGATTGGCATATTCAGCAAGATAGGTTCCTGCCGCGATGCCGACTGGGGTTGCCCACAATACGGCAGACAAACAAAGCACGAGGCTTCCTACCAGTGCATTTGCCAAGCCGCCCGGCTCACCGGGAGGTGCGGTTGTGTTAGTGAATAAACTCCAGCTGAGCGCGGGTAAACCTTTCGAGAAAGTCGTCCACAAAATCCAGCCTAGAAAAAACAGACCGATGACTGCCGCTGAAAGTGATAACACCATCGCGATACCATTGATGATACGGCGGCGTATGAAGATGGCTTGCGAGCTCATTATTTGCCCTCCCGGTGTCTCAGGCTCATTAGCAATAATTTGGCGACCGAGAGCACGCAGAAGCTGACGATGAATAACAGAAAGCCAAGGCCCAATAATGCCGCGCGATGTTCATCGGCAAAGGCTTCAGAAAACTCGTTGGCAATCGTGGCTGAGATCGATGTACTTGGCTCAAGCAGGCTGGCAAGACGATTGGCATTGCCGATAACGAAAGTGACCGCCATGGTTTCGCCCAGCGCACGACCCAGGCCCAGAAATACACCGCCAATAACGGCGGATTTTGTATAGGGCAGAACCACGTCCCAAACAACTTCCCAAGTGGTCGAGCCGAGCGCGTAGGCTGATTCTTTCAGCCGGGTCGGTACCGTCAGGAATACTTCGCGCATGACCGATGCAATGAAAGGAATAATCATAATGGCAAGCACGGTGCCTGCAGTGAGCAGGCCTACGCCAATCGGTACGCCCTGGAAATATTGGCCAATCAGCGGCAATTGACCGAGATTGTCATTGATCCAGGGATAGACATTTTCGCCCAGCATCGGAACCAGAACAAACAAGCCCCACATACCGTAAATTATCGAAGGAATACCGGCGAGTAATTCAATCGCGATCGCAATCGGGCTGCGAATCCAGGGTGGCGCGACTTCGGTTAGAAATAATGCAATACCAAAACTTATCGGAACCGCAAACAAGAGTGCAATCAACGAGCTGACAATAGTACCGACAATGGGTGACAGACCATGGAAAATATTATTGGCCGGGTCCCAAAAATCGGTCGTGATGAATTTCCAACCTTCTTTTGCAAACGTTGCCTGGCCGCCCACGAACATGACATACATGGCGCCGAGCAATGAAAACAACACGAAGAAACCTGCTGCTGCAAGTATCCAGTGAAATAATTTGTCCTTGAAATTGTCCGAGCTTGCGCGAGCTTCGACAATTCTCAAACGTTCGGCGAGGGCAGTGGCTTCAGACATGAATCACGATCTCTAGGGTTGAAATAAAAAGCGCCCAGGTGGTTTTCCGGGGCGCTTAGTATAATGCAGTGAAAAGAATCAATATTTGAATTCGGCAGCCCAATAAGCTTCGATGCGCTTGACCAGATCAGCCGGAAGCGGAACGTAACCCAGTTGTTGTGCGGAGGCATCGCCACTGGTGTACACCCAGCGGAAGAAATTGATGGCTTCTTTCGCATTGACGGGATTCTTCGGCTTCTTCGACATGATGATGAAGTTGGTTGCGGTAATCGGCCAGGCTTCTGCGCCTGGAGCGTTAGTGACTACCAGATAGAAGTCTTTAGAATTCGCCCAGTCTGCGCTGGCGCCGGCTGCTTGAATCGTTTTTAGGCTAGGTTGCACAAAATTACCTGAGGCATTTTTCATTGCGCCGTAGGCAAGCTTGTTGGTGGTGGCGTAGCTCAATTCCACATAACCGATGGCGCCCTTGATTTGCTTGACGTACGCGGCAACACCTTCGTTACCTTTACCGCCGAAACCACCCGGCCAACGCACGGTGGTGCCTTCGCCGATTTTTTGTTTCCATTCTGGACTGACTTTCGACAAGTAATTGACGAAGTTGAATGTGGTGCCCGAACCGTCGGCACGATAAATAACGCGAATAGGCAATGCAGGCAGTTTGAGTTCGGTATTCAGTGCTGCAATCGCCGGGTCATTCCACATCTTGATTTTGCCAAGATAGATATCGGCAAGTACCGGACCTGTGAAACGAATGGCACCGGCAGTAACACCCGGAATGTTCACGACAGGAACGATGCCGCCGCTGACTGATGGAAATTGACCCAGACCGAATTTATCGAGTTCTTCCGGTTTCATCGGGGCATCGGAGGAACCGAAATCAACCGTATTGGCCTTGATTTGTGCAATACCGCCACCGGAACCAATGGACTGGTAGTTCACGCGATTCTGGGTAGCTTTGTTGTAATCGGAAGACCATTTGGTCATCGCGGGAAATACGAAAGAAGCGCCTGCGCCGTTGCTTTGGCCAGCCTGTACATTGAAGCTGAGTGCGGCGGCTAGGCCAATGACGGCGAGTTTGCGTTTTAACTGATTAAACACGGGTAGCTCCTGAGAGAAGTAAGTCAGATAAAGGTTTAGATTGTGTGCATTGTGTGGCGCAAACATGACGGCTTAATGTCTTGTTTATGACAGTAATGTGACTATCGAATATTGATGTCTGCACATAAAAAAAGCGCGACCGAAGCCGCGCTTTTTTATGATTGAATCGATGCTTACCAATAAACCTGGGCGCGGAATTCAAGAATGTTCGGATCATTCTGGAGTAATGGCGCGGCGATACTGGCGCGCTTTTCACTGTTCACCATGACGTAGTTCAAGGCAAACTTGAAGTTTGAACGCCAGTAATAGTTGACTCCTGCGGTCCAGTTGCTTTCCTTGCCGCCAGTGACCAAACCGTCATTCAAGTCGGCAGTGTCATAACGCAGGCCGACTTGCCACATGCCTTTGCTTGGATCTTCAGGCAAGGTGGTAGCCAAATTGCCGGCTTTATAGCCCCAGGTCTCGCCGGAAATATTCCACAGGCCGGATACGTACCAGCTTTCAAAGCCATAGTCGGGATTGAGTTTGCGCGTCACATTGGTTGTCATGGCTTCGGCTTGAAGTTTGACAGGGCCATTAACCCAAGCAAATTCGCCTCCGAATGTCGTAATTTGATCGGCGTCGACAAACTGTCCGGAGCTGATCAGACGGGTGTTTGCCAAATCAGCGTCAGGACGCACGCGGAAAATGGCACGGCCGTCAGCGGTGGCGTCTTTGGCTTCAAAGCTAACGGCTGACAGGCCCAAATGAAGGATGTCGCCGCTTTCGTGCATTGGAGCCCAGGTTCCGCGTGCACCGAAACCTTTGCCGTTTGCAAGATTACGCGTCAGTTCGCGATCCATATAGCTGGCACTCAGAGTCCAAGAGTCGCCGCCAGTTGCAATTTGTGCACCGGTACGGCGTGCAACACCTTGAAGATTGGTGGTCATCGCTTTTGAAATAAAATCGTTGAAACGGGTGCTGCTGAGTTCTTCCATGCTGTTGGGCTGTTTGAATTGACCAACAGTCAGATTGGTAAAGCCACTAAATTTATATTTCAAATTGACGTCAAGGAATTTATCGGCTTTTGCATCATAACCAGCAACCCATTCCCACTGGCCAGGGCCTTTGCCTTTGAAGATGATTTCCGCACGACGTAATTCGTTATCACTGTTTTTGCCATCGATAACGTCGGTACCGGCGATCAACGGATTTGCACCGTCCTTGTAGTACCAGTTGAAATCGCCTTGGATCAGGCCCTCAAACGTAACTTCAGATCCGCCAATCACGTCAAGCGCGATTTCGGCCGAAGCAGTGCTGGAAAGGCCGGCCAAAACGGCCAGTGCAAGAGC
>JBOHYH010000142.1:0-2649 GCA_050737775.1 Arenimonas sp. | reverse complement strand
TTCGGTGAACGCCTCGCGCAACTGCGCAGAGCAAAAGGCCTGACCCAAGTGCAACTGGCCGACTTGCTGGCCGTCTCACAACAAGCAGTGACCGCTTACGAGAGCGGGCAACGCCGCGTCCCGATTTCGACACTGCCATTGTTGGCACGTACGCTCAATATCACGGTGGAAGAACTGATCGGGACACCGGACAAGCGAAGCAACAGCAAACGTGGACCAGCGCCTAAATTGCAACAACAGTTAGAACAACTCAGCCGCTTGCCTAAAGACAAGCAGCGCTTGGTTAGTCAGCTCATCGAGTCTGTGATTGCGCAAGCGGATCGCTAAGCAAAAAACAGCACGCAAACAAAAACGCCGTCGCGATGAACGACGGCGTTTTTATTTTAAGCGTTAACAGCGGTGGGCAGGTAGAACGATGGCCGGCATAAATCAACCCCACCCCATTTCTTGAGATTTACGCAGTGCTTTTGGGTGAAAATGTCAGTAGCAGTCATTAACAAAACAAGAAAACGCGGGAGAGCCAGTTAAATTCTAGGTTGTCCTTGTTTCTGGTTCACCTGACTCCTTTGTTTCAAGTGTCCTGAATCGTGTCATTAAAACTGATCCCGAGGTCTTCCCTTGATAAGGGGGTCTGCAACATATATTTTCTGTACTCACATGAATCGTATTTAAATGAGAACTCTTCGCCCGGAAAAATTCCGATAAGGGTAATACTTTTTTCACCGGCTTCAGATCGAAGATGGAAATCACTTAAGTCAAAAGTGCTCAAAATATTAAAATTCTTAGAAGAAAAATTTTTTACTTTCAGAAAAACGAGTTCAAACACATTTTCAAAATTCGAATAAATTCCGCGAATCGTAACAGTCGAAAAATTTAAGGATAAGTGATCAAACACATATTCATAGAAAATTGAATCGTGCATCATAAATCTACTCATATCGTAATCGTTGTCATTCAACTTATCATCCTCCAACTTGCCTGAAGAAACTAAAAGCTTGGTAGATATTTTTTTCTCGAAATTGCTTTTTTCCATGGCTCAACATCCATCAAAATCGGGGTCAAAACCGCATGCTTTCACATCGGATAAATTTTCAAAATAACCAGTAATCACTGTTGCGGGGCCGAGTGCTTTTCCTAGTGATTTTAGATATTGAAAAGAACCAGACCGTTTCATGCCAGTCTGTATTGCTTCCTTTAAATTACTCCCTTTGATATTTACGGAGCCTCTGGGGCCAAGAAATCCACTGCGCCTAGCTTCAGTTGCAACAACTGACCTGATTTTTGCGTTCGCAGTAGCGGTAATTGTTGGCGCCTTTGTGTGGTCATGCTTATTAATCCATTCGCCATCTGGGCCGACAACGCCTACCTCTTGTTTCCTTAGTAATTGTTTATCGTTATTCTTAATCGCATCGTCAAAATCCCCCCCCGTTTTGTATACATGCAATTCATAAATACTCGAGTTTGGAACCTTATCAATCCTTCCTACGTAATTAGGGCCCAAATCTCGCGTCTTGTCGTGAAATGGATCTTTCGTAGCCCGCCCATCGGGATCAGTAAATCTGTAAGGGTTATTATTCGCATACGCATACCGATTAAAACTCGCTCCTGTATTCGGATCGGTCTCCACCGGATCAACGCTTAGGAAGCGTCCGATGATCGGATCATAATAGCGCTGAACAAAGCGACCCGACGTGACTTTGCCGCGCCGACGGTGCGAGCGCTTGATGCGGTGCGGCTGGGCGGCGACTAAAACGGCTGACACGGTTTCGGCAAGCTCACAAAAATTCCTGGAGGCACTTTTTCGCCGACAAACGCGTGCGCGTCAAGGCTTTTCTTTTCCCGAGCACGGGGCAATGGGGGTTAAAGCCGCCACGATGAAGTATGGACAAGCGATATGGGTGAGCGGCTTTAACACGCATTGGCCTGTGCCATCGTTTGATCTTGCTCTGGGTGACCCAGATGAGTTTTATGCCGTCGGCATAAAAGTTCGTCATGACGAACATTTCACTTCCTGCTGGCCAGCGCGTGGCGATGAACTTGACGAAGCCGCGTTGAACACCCCACGCGCCACGCAGCGTGCATTGATTGAAGTGCGGCCCGATGACATAACGACGGATTATGCGGTGAGCGAAGCGAACGAACAGTGGGGGCCAGGGCGACTGAGCCCGCCGCCCCCACTGAGCATAATCTGCGTTATGTCGAGAGGGCCGCGACGCTGCGACATTGTTTCAACGAAGCCGGATAACGATTGCGACAGCGTTTCCACTGGCGTGGTGCGTGCGGTGACGTGCGACGAAGAAGGAACGACTGAGGAGCAACGGCACATGCACGCACCGTGACAGGCGCCGGATGCCGTGATGCGTCCGATGGCGGCGAACTTTATTCGTAGTCGAGTTCGTAATGCTTCAGTGTTCGATGATGTGGATTCCTGTACAGCGGTCGCGCTTCATCGAAGTGACCAGTCATGTACAGCGGTCGCGCAACGACAAAATAAATACCTCCACCGTGGCCAGCCGACTCAACGCGTAATCTCCCAACGCTCTGAACACGATGCAATCACCGCATGAGTGGCTTGGCGATTAGCCTTTATCTGCTGCTGGATGTCATGCAGTAGCTTTGCATCTAACTGTTGGGCGTATTGCTCTGGCT
>JBOHYH010000141.1:0-3049 GCA_050737775.1 Arenimonas sp. | reverse complement strand
GTGTTGATTCGCGGCGGCCGTGTAAAAGACTTGCCGGGTGTGCGTTATCACACCGTGCGTGGTTCGCTCGATGCCTCCGGCGTCGCCAAGCGTCGCCAAAGTCGTTCGAAGTACGGCGCCAAGCGCCCGAAATCCTAATTTAAAGGCAGGATTTTCAAATGTCTCGTAAAGGTTCTCCAGGTACACGCTCGGTTCTTCCGGATCCGAAACACAGCAGCGAAATGGTTGCTCGTTTCATCAATATGGTGATGAAAAGTGGCAAGAAATCGATCGCTGAAAACATCGTCTATGGCGCAATGGATGTCATTGGTCAAAAGAATGCTGACACGCTCGGTTTAGTCGAAAAAGCACTCGGTAATGTCGCACCTGCGGTGGAAGTAAAATCCCGTCGCGTCGGCGGCGCAACTTATCAGGTGCCGGTTGAAGTGCGTTCGTCGCGTCGTCAAGCCCTCGCTATGCGTTGGGTGATTGAATCGGCACGTAAGCGCGGTGAAAACTCGATGCCCCGCAAATTAGCCGCTGAATTGCTCGAAGCTTCGGAAAACCGTGGCGGCGCAGTCAAGAAGCGCGAAGAAACACACCGCATGGCAGAAGCTAATAAAGCCTTCTCGCATTTTCGCTGGTAATACAGAGAGGGATCTCCCGTGGCACGTACGACCCCAATTGATAGATATCGCAACTTCGGCATCATGGCTCACATCGATGCCGGTAAAACCACGACCACAGAACGCATCCTGTTTTACACCGGCGTCAATCACAAGATTGGCGAAGTGCATAACGGCGCGGCGACTATGGACTGGATGGAGCAGGAGCAAGAGCGCGGCATTACGATTACCTCGGCTGCTACCACTTGCTTCTGGTCCGGCATGGACAAGTCGATGCAGCAGCATCGCTTCAACATCATCGATACCCCTGGACACGTTGACTTCACCATCGAAGTAGAGCGCAGCTTGCGCGTGCTCGACGGCGCTGTATTCGTGCTTTGTGCAGTCGGTGGCGTTCAGCCACAGTCGGAAACCGTATGGCGTCAAGCGACCAAGTACAGCGTTCCGCGTCTGGCCTTCGTCAACAAGATGGACCGTACCGGTGCCAACTTCCATAAAGTCGTCGAACAATTGAAATCACGTCTGGGTGCATACCCGGTGCCGATGCAATTGCCGATTGGTGCGGAAGAAAACTTCGAAGGCGTGGTTGATCTTCTGAAAATGAAGTCGATCGTGTGGGATATGGCCAATCAGGGCACATCGTTCACCTACGCCGAAGTTCCTGCAGCGATGCTGGAAGAGGCCAAGACTGCCCGTGAATTCATGGTTGAAGCCGCTGCCGAAGCGAACGAAGACATGATGAACAAGTATCTTGAAGACGGTGAATTGTCGGAAGCCGACATCATTGAAGGTATTCGTTTGCGTACGCTGGTCTGCGACATCATTCCGATGTTCTGCGGTACTGCGTTCAAAAACAAAGGTGTTCAAGCCATGCTTGATGCCGTCGTTCATTACTTGCCTGCTCCTTCCGACCGTCCACCGGTCAAGGGCATCGACGAGAATGAAAAAGAAGACACCCGTGGTTCTGGCGACAAAGATCCGTTCTCGGCTTTGGCGTTCAAAATCATGACCGATCCGTTTGTGGGTTCGTTGACCTTCTTCCGCGTCTACTCGGGTACTTTGAATGCTGGCGACCAGGTTTATAACCCGGTCAAGAGCAAGAAAGAACGCGTCGGTCGTATCCTGCAAATGCATGCGAATCAGCGTGAAGAAATCAAGGAAGTTCTGGCAGGCGACATCGCTGCAGCCGTCGGTCTGAAAGACGTGACGACTGGCGATACGCTGTGCTCGATCGATCACGTGATCACGCTTGAACGCATGATTTTTCCAGAGCCTGTTATTTCGATGGCAGTGGAACCGAAGACGAAAGTCGATCAGGAAAAAATGGGTATTGCTTTGGGCCGTTTGGCGCAAGAAGATCCCTCTTTCCGCGTTCATACCGACGAAGAGTCTGGTCAAACGATTATTTCCGGCATGGGCGAGCTCCACCTGGAAATCCTCGTAGACCGCATGAAGCGTGAATTCAACGTTGAAGCCAACGTTGGCAAGCCGCAGGTTGCTTATCGCGAAACCATTCGCAAAGCAATCAAGCAGGAAGGCAAGTTCGTGCGTCAGTCCGGTGGTCGCGGTCAATACGGTCACATCGTTATCGAAATGGAACCGCAAGAGCGTGGCGTTGGCTATTCGTTTGAAAATGCGATTGTTGGCGGCGTGGTTCCCAAAGAATACGTACAAGCGGCAGACAAGGGTATTCAAGAAGCTTTCAAAAATGGCGTGTTGGCAGGCTTTCCTTGCGTGGACATCAAGATCCGTGCAGTGGACGGTAGCTTCCATGACGTCGACTCCAATGAAATGGCATTTAAAGTGGCCGGTTCGATGGCGTTTAAAGAAGGCTTCAAGAAAGCGAATCCTGTATTGCTTGAGCCAATCATGAAAGTTGAAGTGGTAACGCCTGAAGATTACATGGGTGATGTGATGGGTGACTTGTCACGTCGTCGCGGCATCCTGCAGGGCACTGATGATTCCCCGTCGGGTAAGGTCATCAACGCTATGTTGCCACTGGGTGAAATGTTTGGTTACGCCACTGCGATGCGTTCGATGTCGCAAGGTCGCGCCACTTTCACGATGGAATTTGATCATTACGCCGAAGCGCCGAACAATATCGCCGAAGCGGTAATGAAGAAAGCTTAATTATTTAATCTATTTAATTTTTTAGGACGACAGTCATGTCAAAAGAAAAGTTCGCGCGCACCAAGCCGCATGTCAATGTCGGCACCATCGGCCATGTTGATCATGGTAAAACCACGCTGACCGCTGCGCTGACCAAGATTGGCGCAGAACGCTTTGGTGGTGAATTCAAGGCGTACGACGCGATTGATGCGGCACCGGAAGAAAAAGCGCGTGGCATCACGATTTCGACCGCCCACGTGGAATACGAATCGGCTAATCGCCATTACGCCCACGTTGACTGCCCAGGCCATGCTGACTACGTCAAGAACATGATT
>JBOHYH010000140.1:0-13837 GCA_050737775.1 Arenimonas sp. | reverse complement strand
TTGATGCCGTGGCCCTGGAGCCAGGGGCCGAAGAAGCCCTGCAGGCCAAAGAGCAACACAAAGCACAGGCCGGCCACCACCGGCGAAACCGAAAACGGCAAGTCGATCAATGTCAGCAATAAATTCTTACCAGGAAATTTGAACTTGGTGATTGCCCATGCGGTGGCAACGCCAAAAATAATATTCAAGGGTACCGATAACAGTGCAACCAGTAATGTGAGCTTGATGGAGGACACGGTATCTTCTTCGGTAACCGCAGACCAATAGGCCTCAAGCCCTGCCGCTGCGGCTTCTACCAATACCGCTGCCAAAGGCAACACCACTATCACGCCGACAAGGAAAACCGCCGATGCAATCAAGAGCCAACGCACCCATGTCGGTTCGTTGCTGAAGTGGCTCGCCGATTCAAAGTGCCTGGCCACGGGCAAGCCTCCGTTGCAAAGTATTGATCAGAAATAAAATCAGAAACGATGTCGCCAACATTAAAGTGGCAATGACTGTGGCACCGGCATAATCAAACTCGTCGAGCTTGATCACGATCAGCAAGGGTGCAATTTCCGAGACAAAGGGCAAATTGCCGGCAATAAAAATTACCGACCCGTACTCGCCCACGCCACGTGCGAAGGCCAGCGAAAACCCCGTGAGTATTGCAGGCAGAATCTGCGGAAAAATCACTCGCCATAAAGTCGTGAAGCGGCTTGCACCTAGCGATGCAGCAGCTTCCTCATGTTCTATATGCAGATTTTCCAGCACCGGTTGCAAAGTTCTCACGGTAAACGGCAACCCGATAAAAACCAGTGCGATCACAATGCCGGCCGGTGCGTAGGCAATTTTGAAACCCCATTGCTCGAGATACTGACCAAGCCAGCCGTTGCCGGAATAAATCGCGGTGAGCGCAATACCCGCCACGGCGGTTGGCAATGCGAAAGGCAAATCGATCAGCGCATCGACAAAAGCGCGACCATAAAAACGATAGCGAACCAGCACCCAGGCGATCAAGGTGCCGGCAAACGAATTAAACAGCGCCGCCAGCAAGGCCGTACCAAAACTTAATTTCATCGCCCCCAAAATGCGTTCATCACTGATGATGTTCCACCAGCCCTGCCAGCCCAGTCCCGCGGCCTTGACAAACAGTGCAAGCAAAGGAATAAGCACAATCAAACCGAGCCAAGACAGGCTAATTCCCAGTGTCAGACCGAGGCCCGGTAAAGGGCCACGGTTTCGCCAGGCATGCAACAAATTGAAAGAACGCGTATTCACCTTGCGTTCTTGTAGATCAGATCAAAGGTGCCACCATCGGAAAAATGCGTGGTCTGTGCTTTTTTCCAGCCGCCAAAATCTTTATCAATCGTGACCAATTCCAATGATGGAAATGCTTTTAATTCCGCCGGCGTTACCAGATTGGGGAGTGCTGGACGAAAATGATGCTTGGCAGCCAGTTGTTGTCCTTTTGCGGTGTAAAGAAAATTCAAATACGCTTCGGCTACTTTGCGTGTACCACGACGGTCGACGACCTTGTCCACAATGGCGACAGGTGGCTCTGCACGAATACTTAAACTTGGCACGATGATCTGGAAACCTTTGCCACCGGCTTCTTCAATCGCCAATTGCGCTTCATTTTCCCAGGCGATTAGAACATCACCGATGCGACGATTTACAAACGTGGTCGTCGAACCGCGCGCACCGGTATCGAGCACGGGAACATTGCGAAATAATTTGGCCAGATATGCACGGATTTTTGTTTCGTCACCACCGTAGTGTTTTTGCCCCCAAGCCCAGGCCGCCAG
Source organism: Arenimonas sp. (assembly GCA_050737775.1). GTDB lineage: Bacteria > Pseudomonadota > Gammaproteobacteria > Xanthomonadales > Xanthomonadaceae > Arenimonas. The sequence continues at coordinate 12,050 of JBOHYH010000140.1, read as the reverse complement.
ATAATTCCAGCGCGCGCCGCCAGAGGTTTTCGGATTCGGTGTGATGACCGAAACACCCGGTTTTGCCAAATCACCCCAGTCACGAATCGCTTTCGGATTTCCGGTACGCACCAGAAAAACAATCGTCGATGTGTAAGGTGTGCTGTTGTGTGGCAGGCGTGATTGCCATTTTGGCGGCAATAATTTTCCTTTCTCGGAAATGGAATCGATATCGTAGGCCAGCGCCAGGGTCACCACATCGGCTTCCAGACCATCAATCACCGAGCGCGCCTGTTTACCCGAACCACCGTGTGATGCCTGCACCTTGAGATCGTCACCGGTTTTCTGTTTCCATTGTGCCGCGAATTCCTTGTTCACTTCCTGATAAAACTCGCGAGTTGGATCGTAGGATACATTCAGTAATTTGACTTCCTTGGCATTCGCCAAACCGGCGATGAAAGACAGACTTGCCACTGCCAATAAACGGGTAATAGGTTTCATAGTGTTCACCTCGAGCGTTATGAATCAGAAAGAAAGTTGAATGCGTGAAAAGAAGGTGTCTTCGTCTTCACGATCGCCACCCACCGCACCGCCATCGAAACTAGTGTGGGTATGGTTGAAAACAAGTTTCAGATTGCTGTTGAGATACCAGTTCAAACCAACACCCCATGCGCTTGCTTTGCTGGCTGCAGTAGAAAGATTTGCATACACAGGAAAGGCATCATCATCGATGTCCAGTTCGCCATAACGCGCGACCAATTCAAACGCGCCCCAGCCCTCACCACTGCTATTAAAAGGTGAACTCGGTTTTACGACGCCGCGATAGCCTGCGTCCTCGCCAGTCAGCACCCAGCTGCCGGTTAGCTGCCACGCACTATTGGTTAAATCGGTGCGCGTTGCAGGAAGGCCCGTGACTAGCAGCTCCTGCTTCGACTGGATATATTCACCTTGCAGACCAAAAGCATTGCGGTAGTAATAGGCTTGCGGCGACAAGCGGAAATGTTCGCCATCGGCAAATACCGTACTGCGATAATTGAAGAAAATATTCTGGCCAGGTGTGCGGTAACGTGGCAGGAAATTATTTCCAGTACCTTCCTTGTCACCGATACTGGCTGCAATGCCGAAACCCAAACCAGACAATGCATTGGCATCGTTTTTCCAAGGTTCGAAGAAAATGCGACCTGCGTATTCGAAATTATCATCCGCATCGGTAGTCGGCGCATCGCGACCATCTGGCGAACCGTTGTAAATACCCACAACATAATTCACCCGACCTACTGCCAACTCGCCTTGCAATTGCGCGCCAATATCACGATTGGGTGCCAACTCGGTCGGGAATGCACGCTCGATTAAAGCCGTTGCACCGCCCGATTGAAGGCGCTCAAGACCCACCGGACCTTTCACCTTGCCGACTCTCAGGGTGTAGGCCGGATCGAATTTCACATCGACATAGGCATCAACGATGGTGGCACTCTCACCGGCAAATTCAGGGGTCAGACGAAATCCGATCAGCGAACCAAACGAACCTTCAATGGTGGGACGAATGCGACGGAACAGAAAACCGTCATTAAAAGGCACGGCATCATCGCCGAAGTACAAGCGTTGATCAGCTTGCACCAATCCTTTCAATTTAATTTCGAAATCTCCACTGGCGGATTTCGCCGACAAGCCTTTTTCATTGACGGTAACGACAGGGGTCGAGCTGGCTTTGGTACTCGCTTCCTCTTGCTGCAACTCCAACTTTCTTTCAAGCACGAGCAGACGTTGTTCAAGCGTGGCCACTTGCTCCTGTGCATCGGGATCGGCTTCGACCGCAGCTTCATCCTGGGCACCGAGATATTTTTCGAGACGGGCCAGACGTTCATTCAGGGCATTGATTGCCGCCGCGTCCGATGATTTGTTTTCCGTGTTTGTGTTACCCGTTGTACGTGCGGAGAGGTCATGAGTATTTACGGAAAGTGCCGCCAACATGGCAAAAGGCAGGGCGAATTTTTTGTGACGATACGACATGGAGCCTCCAATAAGTGGAATCTAGGGGTACCTCCAGTCGTCTGGTCGGCGATAAGTTTTTTTTGCAGCTAAAGCGTTTTTAAAACTTGTGAATCCAGTCTTTTTCCAGCTTTACTTTTTCGGTTTTAACCACCTGGACGATGCGTGATTGATGCACGACCACTTCCACCGAACCGTAAGGGGTTGCACGAATCGCCTCCAGCACGGCACGCTCGTTTTCGCTGAGCTCCTGTCTTGAAGACACGCTGCCGGAATTATTCAAGGTCAACCTATTCATGCGATTTTCCTCTTGCGCTTGCTGGCTTTCAGTTGCTGGGTCAAACGATCATTTTCATCAGAAAGTTGTTGCAGAGTTCTGTTATCGATAACGCCGGACATGGCATCGCGCACATCTCCCATCAAATAGCGAAGCGCACAGTGCTGCGGATCGACACATTCATCGCAGGGTTTATAAGCAGTGACACTTGCACAGCGAATCGGTGCAATCGGCCCGTCAATTACACGAACAATGTCACCAATCGTGATCAGGTCTGCATTGCGGGCCAGTGAATGACCACCGGCTGCGCCACGCTTGGTTTCAATCAGGTTGCCATTACGCAGCTCGACCAGAATGGCTTCGAGAAACTTCTCCGGCACTCCGGCGTCAGCAGCAATTTTTCGCGCTAAAAGCCGCTCCGGCGCATGCTTGGCAAGCGTACTGAGGGCCCTGAGGGCATATTTGGCTTTCATGGTTAACATATTCCATACAGAATCTATATGGATTAAAAATAACCGTCAAGTGCCCCATCAGGAATTGGGCATAACTATTTTTCATATGCAGATAGCCATCTGCTCGCAGTGGCATAGGATCGGCATAGCCCGCTAAAAAGGCACAAAGCAACTTCTCATTGAGACCGAAACACAGACACATTCGCAAGGTCTATGCTGTCAGACAAAAGTCCGCGCTGGCGGCAGGCAATTTTTAAATCTATGACCCACATAAAAAACACCCAAACAGAAGTCGCCCGCAAGCGGCCTCCTACGAGTACGTGATGTATGCAATTACCGGAATCGTGAAGATAATACGGCGAGTCGCTCTTGCAGTTCCTTGGTTTCGATTTTCTGGAAGCGCTCGGGCAATAAGGAACGTCTGGAAGTTTCCTGTACGGCCAGCAATTCCATAAATTCGATCATTTGCGGTTCGCGTGGCGGAATAAAATCATTTGCCGCCTGGATAAACAGGGCGTCATCGATTACGCGTTTTGCGCGCTGTGCCAAATCCAGTGTGAGCAATGCAACCGCTTCAAGATCCGCATTTGAATACCCTTCCAGATTGGCGAGCAGTGCATCGGGTTTTGACCAATCAATATTGGTGCTGATGTTATAGCGTTTATAGACCGCTCTAATAATATCGGCCTGCTCCTGCGGCGTCTGAGCATAGAAGAACGGGATCTTGCGGTCCAGGCGTCCTGGTCGCTTCATATCGACTTCCAGACGGTCCGGACGATTAGTCATCAGTATAAATAGGACACGACCACGATTTTCCGTATCCGACATGAACTCTTTCAAGCGCGCCATGACGCGGGAGCTGGTACCGCCATCCACTTCGGCGCTGGTACTTCCGAAACTGCGATCACCTTCATCAATAATGACGGCGATCGGGCCCATTGCTTTGACGGTGGCCAAGACTCTATCCAGATTGGATTCGGTCACGCCATTCCACTTGGAACGAAAATTCTTGAGTGCAACAGCGACCAAGCCAGCCTCTTTGACGAATGCCTTGATGACATAGGTCTTGCCTGCTCCCATGGCTCCGACTGCCAGCAATCCCATCGGAGACAGCGTTCGGTCACCGTCACGGAACACCTTGGCGATTTCCATCAGTTCGCCCTTGATGTATTCACAACCGCCTACTGCTTCGAGTCCGTGCTTTGGCTCGATAAACTCGATCAGACCGGAGCATTCTTTTTCAATGATTTCGCGTTTTCGCTTGCGCACAATCATCAACATTTCTTCATCGGGCGTGGCTGAACTTTCAAAGGTGAGATGTGGATCAACCAGTTTGGCTATCTCCTGCTCGGTCATGCCTGCGGTAATCTTGGCCAATCGCTGTGCTCGCTCGATATCGTCCTTCTGGCCTTTGATCAGTTTCAGGATAAAGGCATAGCGTTCGTCTTCGTTAAAGCTAGACGGGCTTTGACTGGCAACGATGCTGCTAGCCTGAAGTGCACGCAAGCCCGCCATTTGTTCTGCCAATACTTGCACCTGCTGCTCCGGCATATTCGGGGCACTGGATCGTATCGCCTGGGCACGTTCCTTGTGATCCGGAATGGGAATTTCGACAGTGGCAACACGAGGGTTCGATACCAGTGCCTGGTTAATTTCCGCGAGTGATTCTGCAATAAGAATGACCAGTGCATCCTGTTTTGCAATATCGATATCCAGTGACCAGCGATGCAAGGTCGTCAGAGTCACGCGTTCATCGACAGACAGGAACTGGGTCTCACCGTTCGGCAGCAATGTGTTGGCATACGGAATGACCAAGGCCACCGAACGTCCGCTCAACATTTGAACTTCGACGGCATTCAACAAACCGGCAATACCGGTTTCATCCAGACGACGGTCGAGACCCGGCACGCTTTCGTTATTATCCATACGCAAAGCGCGCAAGCCACGACCCAAACTCAATTCCAAAACTGTTTTATTCTTGTTCTGAAACAAGACATGCGCCAGAAAATCCTGCAATGCCCATGATTTATCGCCGACCCAGAAGCGATCATAGACATTGCCGTGCAACACGAACAGAGACGCCTCACCCGCCAAATATTTCTGGCGGATGGCCTCTGCCCACATTGGCAGATCAGTGGATGCTTCCGGTTTTGCTGTCATGTCTTGGCAACCTTAGAGTGTCTTTTGTTGTGATGCAGTTTTTTCGGCTTGAGCGCGCTTCAGGGCATCCAGTTTGGTCTGGGTAGTTTGTGCGGAGCCTGCCTTGCGCAGTTGAGCCAGACGGGTATCGAGATCGGATTCACGAAGTTCATCGCCAAGATTGGCTTTGGCGACCGTGTTTTTAATATGCTCGCGAACATTATCGAGTGCACGTACTTCTGCATCGACGGAAAGTCCTTCCAGCTGATTCTGAATCTTGACTCTGGCATCTGCGCTCAGCATTTGCGCAAGCATGCGATCTTTTTCTGCTTTCAGTTTTGCAATTTCAGATTTGACCTGCATGAGGGAATCTTTGGCGGTATCAGCATCTTTAACGGCTTGAGCCAACTCGCCTTTCAATTCGGCAAGACTTTCTTCCAGAGTTTCTTTCTTGGGAATCAGCAGCAGTGCCAGATCATCCTGACCGGTGGCAACGGCGGCATCAAGGTCGGCCGACACCTTGGCGTATTCTTTTTGATCATGCTCAAGGCGCGTTTCGATGTCCTGGCGGCGCCGAATAATGGCAGCGGTCGCATTCTTGAGCTGATCGAACTTTGCAATCATCGAATCAATCGCATTTTGATACGCAATTTCCGGATGCTGCTTTTCGAGATCGGTAATGAAAAGCGACAGGAATCCCTTGAAAAGATTAGCTAAACGTGCAAATAAACTGATGCTGGCCATAATTGACTCCTTCGTCTGGTTTAACGTGTATTTGTAATAGTCTGCTTTTGTGCTGGCGCACTTGCAGTACGTTGTTGTTCGCGAAATGGAACTACCGCAGCGGTTCCCTGAAGCTCATCACTCAGTTCGAGTTCGAGTTCTTCTTCAAGCCGCAAGCGTGACAATGATTCTTCCAGTTTGGTATTCATGCTGAACGAGAACGGTGCGGCCATGATCATCTGGTAAATCTCTTCGACCTGGTCCGGCATGCCCAGCATCGCCGCTTCCATGGCATGACGTTTACTCAGCATAACCCTGTGTCTCCCGAGCAAGGCATTGTACTCGGCTCGCGCATGCTTGAGCTGCCTCTGCTGCGCGCCTTCGGTGACATTTGCCAGTTCCTCGTCAATGTCGGATATTTTTTCATCGACATCGTTGACGTTAATCGCACGATCCCGGTCATCTATCACTAAAAGTCCAAGCCACAGGCAGAGGAAATCCAGGGTCGCTCCCTCAAGCCTTTCAACATCGGAAACCGATAATTGAGTTTTCCGGTCATTGGCGATTAACTGCAGCGACTGGACCCGCTCCAGCATTCGTTGATAGGCAAAGCGGTAATTCGAATACAGCGTTGGCGTACTGGTTTTGGAATCGCGACGGGATCGATTCAACTCGACCGGAATGGACTCGTTGTTTTCCCAGGCAAGATACGGAGTCCGTTGACGAATTTCCCTGAGCAAGTGTGCTTGCGCTTTCTCACGTTGCTGTCTGCGATGTTCGGCATCGACTTTTGCACGAAATGTAATACTGGACGGCAGATACAAACTGGCGATTGCGCCACCTGCAAGATAAAGCAGGACAGGCGTCAACCCGATACCGAAACCAAACGGCAACGATAACAATGCCCCGCACGCCATGCTGCTTAAACCGGCATAAAGATTGGCCTGGCTGGTCAGCATTGCACGAAGGTAGGAAGGTTTTTCACTCACTAAGATAGTCCGTTAAAATCCGACACGCAGCGAACCCTTGCCAGGGCTTGCCTGATGCAGTCTTGTCAGGACACGCTCTTGCAATGCTATCGCTTCCGGTGAACGAAGCCACTGATTACTTCGGGGCCTAGGCTCCAAAATTGCAAAATCATCGGAGATGGTTGCCGGCATGGTGGAAAACACAATCACACGATCACCCAGAAGCAAGGCTTCTGACACATCGTGAGTAACAAACATGATCAGGCAGGGATTTGTTTGATAGAGCTTCACCAACAAGCTTTGCATTTCTTCACGCGTCTGGGCATCAAGTGCTCCGAACGGCTCATCCATCAGGAGTATGCGTGGACGCAATACCAATGCACGTGCCAAAGCGACGCGCTGGTTCTGCCCGCCTGATAATTGATGCGGATAAAGATGTCGCTTGTCGACCAGGCCGACTGATTCCAGAACCGATTCAACTCGTGCTTTCCAATCCTTGCTTGAAACCTTTTTTTGCCAAAGATTCAAGGTAAATGGAAACGCAATATTATCGTAAACACACAAATCGGGACGGTTCGCATAGCGTTGGAATACCATGACGGCATCGTCATGCGGACCAAGACAATCCTCACCGTCAATAACTATGGAGCCCGATGTCGGCGTGATAACTTCGAACGGACGAACACCGCCCATCATTCTAAGCAAGGTGCTCTTACCGCAGCCCGAAGGGCCCAACAGCATATTAATGCCGGGACGGTTGAATTCCATCGAAATATCATGAACGACACGATTCGTTTTTCCATCGGCAGTCGGAAATTCCTGGACAATATTTTTCAACGACAGAATGCTGGGTACCGAAACAGAATTGTTTGCAACTTCGCTCATGCTTGAGTCTCCCAGGCATAGAGTTTTTGCTTGATCCAACGCATGGTCTGATAGCTGATCAACGCAAGTGCGACAATCACGATAATGCCGGCAAATACTTGATCCATTGCACTGAATCTTCTTGCGTTTTGTATCAGCTGCCCCAGCCCTTCCTTGGCATTGACGTATTCGGCAACCGTTATATAAGTCCACATGACAGATACGCTGACTATGATTGCATCCGCAATTCTGGGCATGGCCATAGGCACCACGGTGCGACGAATGCATTCCCAGGGTGTGGCACCAAGATCACGTGCACTAATCCAGTAAGACTGAGGCACCGCCAGAATCGCATCGCGAACCATTGGCACCAGGTACACAACCGAGCCTGCGAATAAAAACAGGATTTTCATCAGCTCATCAATGCCAAACCACATCACCAGAATCGGCAATAACGCGACCACTGGCGCCGAACGAAATGGATCTACCAACGGTGAAAACATCGCATTTATTCGCGGTGAAGCACCCATCACGATTCCAATTGGAATCCCGATCAGAACAACCAGCAAACCGGCCACGGCGACGCGACCGGCTGACCATAAGGTTGCTGTCATCAGCTTGCTTTCGCCTTCGCTCCACGCGAGATATTGCATTGCCTCGATTACCCGCCAAGGGGCGGGTAATTTGTTCGGGCTAATGGTGCCAGATGCCGCCAACAACACCCACAGCAGCAATACTCCAACGACGGAAGTTATCCCGAGGCTGTATCGCTGCTTCGAGGATAAGGGCGCGTATGGATTCCAAAAATGCAGCATCACCTTATTTCGTCGAATAAACGGCAATTCGGGTCGTACGATTGGTGGCACGACAATCTTCCAGACTTACGCCTTCAGCACCCGGATTTGCTTCATTGCAAAGCGGTTGATCAGGTCCATTACCGACCACTTTAAAACGCTCACGCGGAAACTCCCACTGTCCGATAAGGTATTCCGCAACGGCTTTTGCACGCTGCTCCGACAACAGCACATTGCTTGCATGGTTTCCGGTCGAATCCGAATTCCCACTCAATTCGAAATAGGCCTGACCATTGTTTTCGATGAAAGGAACCATGGTTTGGTCAATGATTTGCTGTGCGCGCTTACTTAAAACAGCCTGCCCCACCGAGAAATTTACCAGTACCGGTTTGGTGACGGTGGCTTCTGTTGTACTACTGATGGCAACACTTTGCTCCGCTGCCGTAAATGTTGCTGCAGGCTTCGCAGCTGATTTTTGGGCGGCCTGATCTTTGTCCAGCAATGCCTTGATGAAGCTGTAATCAAAACTGTCCTGCGGGTTTATGACCGGCGATTTAGGATTGGCCAAGGCACCGGCTGCACGGTAAATACCATCGAAACGCTGATACACGCGTTCGTAGTGATTGGTTCCGCCAACCATGCCTAAAATACGAGCGTTGTCATCAAGCCCGGTCCAGAGAATATTCGAGAAAAGCGACTTGATGAACGGGCCGCCTTCCTGTTTCTTCAGCAAGGCAAAAAACTCTTCCGTCTTTACCAATGCATCGACTGCATTGTCAGGACGAGCTTCGGCAGCTTCCACGCCTTCCATCCAGCCGGCCACAAATTTTTGAATGGCTGCACGTCCCGTAGCGGATTCCAATACGCGGCTATCGCAAACCATCACATCAAAAATAAGATTGGTTGCCGTTTTTGTCGAATAAACCACATGCGCATTTGCACTCTTGATGGCAAGTGACAAATCCGGATCCCAAATGACTGCGGCATCGACATTACCCGACTCAAGCGCAGCCCTGACACCTGCTGTGCCTTCTTCCACGTTGATGAAGACGTATTGAACCGATGCTTTTTTACGGGCAGACAGCGATGAATTATCAATCGCATCGATAATCATGCCGTGCGATGGCGTGAATTGCAGCAATGCCACTTTTTTACCAGCAAGATCTTCAATGCTGCGAATGGAGGGGTCGCGGGCGATGATTGCATCGGCACCCTGAGTATTATCAACAATCATGACGGCCTTGCCGTCCATGCCGGCATTACGCAAGTTAGGCTGTTCCTGAGCCCAAAAATCCGAGGTGCGCCATGCACATTGTGCGGTGCCCGCTTCGAAGATGGTAGAAAGCGTCGGAATATCGTCTTGAATAACAAATTCGACATTCAAACCTTGCTTGTCATAAATCGAACCCGACTCGGTCGTCAGGCTGTTGCCGTTGGCAACTAATGCCGGCGCATAACCATGAAAGCTGACGAGACTGACCTTCAGAGGTTTATCCTTGCTTCCGATATCTCCTGACACGCTGTAACTCTCGGCAGACTTCGTCGCATTCGCATCTGCCTCGACACTATCTGTCGTGCCGGTCGAATCGTTTTTCGAAAAGCTTTTTATTTTTTCACCCAGACCAAGATTCCAGGCTAGCGAAGCCGCCGTGGCAACAATTGCGACGGTGAGAATACCTTTGGCGAGCGGAGTCAGCTTGGCCATGTGCGTTCCTTTAAGGGGTTGATGTTGAAGATGAAGATGAAGATGATGTAAACGGAAGTATCAGAGCATTTATTTTCTCGATACTCTCAGACATTCTCTGCTGTTCGCGATCAGCCGCTTGCTGGGCTGACAAGCCTTGTGCGTTGAGCTTTGCTGCTTCAGCGGCATGCTTGGAAATAGTTGACTCTAGCAATTGCTGCAATTCGGAAATCCGGCTCTGGATACTGGCAATTGACTGATCTTTTTCCGATGCAATGCGTTGAATGTCCTTCTCGATATTTTCGCGAATCCGCACGACTTTCGAAGCTGTCTGACTTGCGTATGCACCAAGGGCGTCCGCTTTTTTACGAGCGTCTTGCAATATATCTTCGATGGACCAGGTGTCATCGGCAGAATCCATCGCCAGTATTGCAGCACGCTGCGTCACAGAGTCCAGCTGCTTCAATCCATCGATCAATTTCCCCAGGCGTTCTACCGTGTAATTGGACGACGGAACGGACGCTGCCTGATAGATCAATTCAATTGACACACCTTCAGGTAAAACGTAGTCGGCTTCCTGGCTGGTTTGAACCGGCGGATCGACCGCAACATTGGAATACTTTTGCTCGATCGGCTCCGGCTCGACAAATACTTCCGGTGCAGGCTCGTATTCGCGCTCGATCAAACCGGCTTTTTCGAGGATTTTAGCGAGCTTTGACATAGTTTATTCCGCAGTGATTTTCTTTATCTTACATAGTTGCATAAGTAGTTGCCACAGCTTCAAATAGTGGGTTCCAGACGTCTGCCGAGCCTTGCAAGCAAACCGCGCCGAACATGAAGGCACCCAAAAGATCAATTCTGCAGCACTACACCTTGTTTTCACGACTCGTGGCGGCGCGACGACTACGAATCAGTCCGAATACACTGATCAAAATCCAAACAATTTGAATCGTAATTGAAGATTTGTTGGGCTCGTAATACAGCGATACCAGAATGAATATCGAACCGACAATATTGGCCCACTGGTAAAGCGCGCTATCGGAAGCAAGCTTCCCCGCTTGCAATGCAAAGTAGGAACTCAATACACAACCAACGCCGAGAAATCCGACGTAGTCATACCAATTCAAATTCATTTTGCGGCCCCGACTCTTTGACGAACGACTTCAAACAAAGCCACGCCGGTTGCAACGGAAACATTGAGACTTTCCATTTCACCCGGCATCGGAATTTTGACAAGACCATCGCAATGCTCGCGAGTCAAACGACGCATGCCATCGGCTTCGCCACCCATCACCAGCGCAACATTCCCCTTGAAATCGATTTGATGAATGCTGCTGGTCGCCACACCATCGAGGCCATACACCCAGACACCGGCATCCTTGATGGCACGCAGTGTACGGGCAAGATTGGTTACCGAAAAAATAGCGATGCGATCTGCCGCACCGGCCGATGTTTTTCTCACGGTTGCATTGATCGGTGCTGCTTTGTCTTTTGGAATAACAACAGCGGTAACACCTGCTGCTGCCGCACTACGCAAACAGGCACCAAGATTATGCGGATCTTGCACACCATCCAGCACGAGTACCAAAGCCTTGCCATCGGCTGCTTCAATCAGCGGAACCAGCTCGCTTTCATCCAGTGACTTCGCCGCTTCGTAACGTGCGACGACGCCTTGATGGCGCAGATCACCGGCAACGCCGCCGATGGCCTGCGTGTTAACCTTGCGAACGGAAATATCGAGTTGGCGTGCACGCTCTTCGATTTCGACCAAGCGCGGATTTTTTGCACCGGCCTCGATCAATACTTCGCGTACGTGTTCTGCATCGTGTTCCAGTGAAGAAGCAACCGCGTTGATACCCGCGATCCAGGATGACGTTTTACTCATTTCTCTGCCCAAGCCTTTTTCTTTTTCGGCTCTTCAGCCAATTTAAAATCGATGCGACGGTCTTCGACGCTGGCGCGCAAAACCAATACGCGGACCGGGTCGCCCAAACGGAAACTCAAACCTTTGCGCTCGCCCTTGATGGATTTGCGCAAGGGATCGAAATGGTAATAGTCATGCGGCAACTGCGTGATATGAACCAGGCCGTTGACCTTGGATTCAATCAACTCGACAAACAAGCCAAATGAAGTCACACCACTGATCACGCCATCGAATTCGCTGCCGACATGCTGTTCCAT
>JBOHYH010000139.1:0-11722 GCA_050737775.1 Arenimonas sp. | reverse complement strand
CCCGGGTCAGATGGAGCCATGACCCGGGCTACGTTGTATAATTGCCCCGTCATTGGGGAGTAGCCGCTCTTCGCAGGAAGAGGTTTGCGTCAACATACTTGGCCCACAGGCCATGGCGCAAAATAGTTTTTACTTGGCAAGACCTTTGACCATATTGCCCCAGGTTTGGCCGGGCGGCGATGTGGTCAATCGTCTCTCGCATCCGGCCAAGGAGAACCCAATGGAAGCACTGCTCATCTCAACCGGCGTTGTTGCACTGGCCGAAATTGGCGACAAAACGCAATTACTCGCCTTCATCCTCGCCGCACGTTTCAAGAAACCCTTGCCGATCATTCTCGGCATCCTCTGCGCTACCATCATCAACCACGGCCTGGCCGGTGCACTTGGTGCCTGGATTACCACCGTCATCAGCCCCGACGCCATGCGCTGGATACTCGGAGCTTCTTTCATCGGCATGGCCATCTGGACCCTGATCCCCGACAAAATCGAAGAAGAAGAAACCCAGGTCGCCAAAAAATGGGGCGTCTTCGGCGCCACACTGATCACCTTCTTCATGGCCGAAATGGGCGACAAAACCCAGATCGCCACCGTCGCCTTGGCCGCCCATTACGCCGCACCGCTCATCGTCGTTATCGGCACCACCCTCGGCATGCTCATCGCGGATGTCCCCGCCGTTTTCGTCGCCAATAAATTCGCTGAAAAAATTCCCATGAAACTGGTGCACTCGATTGCGGCGAGTATTTTTTTAGTAATGGGATTATTGACCTCGTTTAAGGTGGAGAAATTGTTTGCGTAGGGGCGGTGTAAGCCGCGAAAAACCTGCGATAACAATTATTTTTCAGCTCACCCCGTAGGCATCTTTTAGGCGCGATTATTGATTGAGTGTATGACAATTGTTGAAAGCTAATCGCTGGGTCGATTTTTGCTCCTGCAAAATCGACACTCCCGCCATCTATGGCGGTTGTAAACCAGTTGCTCCCACAACAGGTTGCAACATCCGATTTATTTGGCCCAATGCGGCTACCATGCTTCAGTGGCTATCCGATAACCCATCGCCCGGTAACCCCGCTGGCGTTTGTCCCACATTCGCAGTAATGCCGGGTGTCCGGTGTCAACAAAATCTATGATCTTTACGTCAGTCTTGCTGGCGTGCTCTCGATGCAGTCGGCCTGCGTACTGTTGTAACGTACCTTTCCAGGAAACGGGCATCGCCAGCACCAGTGTGTCAAGAGGTGGATGGTCAAAGCCTTCCCCGATAAGCTTGCCAGTAGCCAATAGTACGCGTGGCGCATTGGGCGGCAATGCTTCCAGCGTTGTTATCAAAATCGCACGCTGCTTCCTGGACATCCGCCCGTGCAGTGCAAACGGTGGCGGTTCCATTCCGTTCAAGGCCTTTTGAATGGCATCGAGGTGTTCGGTGCGCTCGGTCAGCACAAGTACCTTGCGGCCACGATTAAAGGCTTCACGGACTTCATCTGCGATGGCCTCCGTTCGGGTAGGATCATTGGCAAGATATCGAAAGACATCTTGAATGCCAGCTTCAGGGGGTAAGTCGATCAGCGAGTTGCATGAGCGTGGCACCACTTCCAAATCGTGCGGCGCACCCGTTGGCGTGGCAGCCGTATAACGGATCGGCCCGCACTGCATGAAGATGATGGGCTGTTGGCCATCGCGGCGGATCGGTGTGGCAGTTAGGCCGAGTATGAACTTCGCCTTGGTTCGTTTAAGAATGGCATCGAACGATACCGCGCCGACATGATGACATTCGTCCACGATGACGTGGCCGTAGTTTTCGACCAGTGGACTGACTTCCCCTTGCCTTGACAGCGACTGCATCAGGGCGATGTCGATCTTGCCGGTGGGTTTGGCTTTTCCATCGCCGATCGTGCCGATTACTCCTTTTCCGATAGCGAGGAAGGCTTGTAGCCGTTCCTGCCATTGTTTGAGCAATTCGGTGCGATGCACCAAGATCAAAGTGTTCACGCCACGTCGAGCTATCATCGCGGCGGCGGTGACTGTTTTACCGAAGGCCGGTGGAGCACACAGGACGCCTGCATCAAAGCGCAACATGCCGGCGACAGCCGCTTCCTGGTCGAGGCGAAGTGTGCCGACAAAAGCAACATCGATGGACTCACCGGAATAGCGCTCATCACGCAGATCGCAACGGATGCCGTTATCGCGCAGCAAATCTTGCACGGCATCAAGACAGCCGCGCGGTAAGGCAATGTGCTGTGGGTAATTTTCGGCATTGCCGATCACACGTGGTTTGTCCCATACCGACATCCGCATGGCCTGCGCTTTATAAAACTCGGGGTTCTGGAAGGCAGCGATGCGAATTAAACGGTTGGCCAGCACTTGCGGCAAGGCTGACTTCTCGAAGTAAATCAGATTGGCCAGTGTCACAGTCAGTGATTCTGGCATCGGCGCCAACAATTTCTTGGTGACAGCGACAGTGCGCTTCCAAGGAGTCGCCAATTCCTCATCGTCGATAAAGCTTACGTCGAGCGGATGCACACCTTCCGTGGCGCGCAGGATCGCTGGTTCGATATCGCGTGCTGCCATTGCCTTGATGGATGCCAAAAATACCCACTGATCTGAGTACGGGCACAGGTCGGCATCGACAAACACGCTGCAGCCATTTTCGCGTGGCTTCTTCTGCAAGGGCAAAGCGATCAAATTGCCAAAGCCGCCTTTGGGCATCGTGTCTTGGTTGGGGAATAGCCGGTCGTAGGACGCCAATTTCAACTGCCGCGTGCGTGCGCAAGTGTGGCTGATGATGGCAGTGCCCAAGCGGCGGGCATCCCGCGCTGATACTTTTCCCGCGAAAAACACCCAAGCGTGCGCGCCCTGGCCGGAACGGGATATCTCCAGAGCAACCGGCACACCAAGCTGATCGCACGACTGAACAAAGGCGAGTGCATCCTCGCGCCATTCGGCTTCGTCGAAGTCGACCGCAAGAAAATAGCAGCTGTCGTCTTCCAGCAGTGGATAGATCCCGACGGTGTGAACGCCTGAAAGATGGCCGTAGACAACTGAATCCGATAACGGAATCAACAGACGGTTGCCGCAGTCACTGCATTTGATGCGCGGTTTCTCGCAGACCCCGGCGCGCCACTCGTTGGCGCAGGCAGGTGCATAACCGGACTTGCCAGTGGTCTTGCTTTCCCATCGAATCGGATAAACATCGGTACGGCCACGAAACAAGCTGCGAAAAAGTTCTACCTTTTCTGCAGTGGAAAGTTTTGAAGGTTCAGACTCCTGGATCACCGAGGCAGTCGGTGGTGGCAGGCGCCATTCGATGTCGTGGGATTTCAGCAGTGTGATCAGACGAGCGTTCTCGGCTTGCAGGGCGGCAAGCGCATCTCGTTCAGTCCCGATTCCTTGCTCGGCCATTCGTCACTCCTCAATACCGTGGGATATTACGTTTGGCCCCATCCTCCTGCAATTCCGTGGGAGCGTCCGTCAGGCGCGATAGATGCATGACCTACGAAACCGTTGACAAGAAAAAGACGATTCACTTTGCTGGAACAAGCATTATCGAAGAACCCGGCACCTTATCGCTACTGAAGTTGCTCCCACATTTAGCCGCCTTAACCAGATTGCTTGGAAATAAGAAAAGTTATTGTGGGAGCAACTGTTTGCATTAACTAGTTTCGACTTGACATGAAGCACTCGTTAGATCTTCGAGATCTTATCGCTGGTAAACCAGCTTCCCACAAAGGCCTCGCCAATTGCTTTTGTGGGGGCGTCCTTTAGGCGCGACAGGTGCATGGTGTGCGACATGCTGCAAGATTGCATCGCTGGTGAACCAGCTTCCACAACAGGTTGCGACATTAGGCGCAATGGGTTCGCTCGTGCTGTTGCGCGAGACTTCACTTATTGCACCTTACGGCTCTTCAATTAGCTGCTGCCATCAAGGCCCCCAGCTTTTTCAACGCATCCGCAACAATGCGCCCCTGTGCTTCAATGCTCTCGATAATTTGCTGTGGTGTGCGTGTATCGGCATCCACCACCGTAGTGGGATTAACGGCTTTCAAGTCAAATACGGCAGCGTCAATATTGGCGGCTTTGGTCTCTATATCGCGGGCGGCTTTGTCTTTTTCCTTGATCTGCGCATCCAATGCTTCCAGTTTTTTATCGCTGGCCTTGTCTTTTTTCAGTCGTTTGAGTTTCTCTTTCAAATCCACGACGACAGCTTTTATTCTGGCCGCCTCATCGAGTAATGGCTGCATTTCGGCACGTGCTTGGGTGCGACGAGCAGCGAAATCCACCGTCCACGAATAGCGACTGTCGCCTTTGGCTTTGCCACGGTGTTGCAACATGCGGGCATAGCTTGGGAAGGGCTTGCCTGCATTGGCCTCGTCGGCGTGCCAGTCGGCGGTGAGGATGGCAGGTAATTTCGCCTCGTCCAGTACTTCGCCGTTTTGGTCGTATCCAAAATGCGCCAATGTCAGTGGCGTTTTCTTGCCGACTTTTACGTAAGATAAATCGTAATACCAAGTCTTGGATGTTTTCTTGCCTTTGGTGAAAAACAGCAAATTGGTTTTTACGCCAGCACCTGCTGTTGAAAATACGCCGCCGGGCAAACTGACGATTGCCCACAAATCGCATTCATCCACCAGCTTTCTTTTGGTTTCGACAAACGAGCTTTCGTTGGTGCGGAACAGCAAGCCTTCATCCAGCACAATGGCGCAGGTTCCCGCAGGTGCCAGCTCTGCAAGAATGTCCTGTACAAACAGCACTTGAGTAGCACTGGTCTCATAGGCAAAGTTCTTTTGTGCGTCTACACCTTCTTTGCCGCCAAATGGCGGGTTGGTCAGAATTACATCGAAGGTAGCGGGGGCTTGATCAAACAATCCGGCGTAAGTAGCACGACGGGTCAGTGAATTGCCGTGCCATAAATTCGGCTGGTCAATACCATGCAATACCAGGTTTGCCAGTGCAATCGGAAATACCAAGTTTTCTTTTTCACGTCCAAAAAAAGTATCGTGCTTCAAGGTGTCAATCTTGGTGCTGGTTACTTTTTTGCCAAGCTGGCGGGCGATGTGCTCATAAGCAATCGCCAAAAAACCACCGGTGCCGCAACAAGGGTCATACACGGTCTGGCCAAGTTGCGGATTCACCGTATGCACCATGGCGCGAATCACCTCACGCGGGGTGAAGAACTGGCCGCCGTCGGAATTTTTCTCGCCCATTTTCAGCAGCAAATCTTCATACACTTGTGAAAGTGTAAAGAAATGTTGGTCGTCCACATGGTCGATATTGATCTGATGCGCGCGGTCCAGAATGTCGCGAAAATTGGCTTCACTATCAACGCGCACTTTTTCCACGGCTGTCATGGTGCGGCCCATAATGCGTTGCTTGCGGCTGGCATGCGGGTTGGGCAAGCCGGTGCGGGTGTCGATGTCCAGGCTGTGCAGGTGCGGCAGCAATTGCTTGTTGATGAAATCGAATAATTTGCCGTCGCCTGCGGCAAATAATTCCTGCCGCTTCCAGCCAAAGGGTTTTCCTTCCGTCGTTTTTGCGTGCTCAGCTTTGTCGGAATAGGGGGCGGCCCAGTCCTGCCAGCGGTAAGGGCTTCTTAGCGCGGGGCTAAAATTTGCGCCTACCGCTTCTGCTTCATCGCGTGCCTTGGCTTCTTGTGCATCCAGAATGCGCAAGAACAAAATCCAGGTCAGCTCGGGCACATATTGCAAAGCACTGGCGCAATTGGAACGGCGCATCACATCGCAAATGCTTTTGACGAAGGCCGAAAGCGATTGGGTCGAGGCGATGGATTTCGCCGCTTTGGCTGGGCGAGGGGTCTTTGTATTTACCGCCATTTTTTTTGTGCGAGCCATCAGTTCATTTTCTCGGTTTTTTGTTTTCCAGCTTCTTCTTCGCAGATTCAATCTGCTGGATGCTGCTGTCGGGTTTTGGCAAATTTTCCGGCATGGTGCCGCCCAGTTCCTTGATGGTCTGGCGCACCTTGCGCCCCACTTCAATATGCGTTTGGTTGGCCTGGTTTTTGCCGCTTACTTTGTCGCGGCGTAATTTTTCTTCGGTTTGCGTAGCGCGGAAAAGATTGGCCGCCAATTCGGTACTACCCATGTGGTCAAGAATTTTTTGGCTTTTTTTCAAACCTTTTCGCACATGGATTTCTTTATTACCCAAGCCGCCGTACAAGCCCTTGTAGCCGTGGTCTTGGAAGATGGCGAAGTCGATACCGGTTTCCACGCCGGCTTCTTTGGCCGCGGCGGCCAGATGCTTATTATGGGTAGTCAGCTCATTGCGGATGGCAAGCCGCTTCTCGTTTTCGTTCAGTTGCGCAAACTTGGCATCGTCGGCTAGTTCTTGCCGCCGTGCTTGTGCGGCAAAGTAGGTTTGACCATTGGCAATCACCGGCTTACTCGGGTCGCCGTTCTGCACGGTCAGATAGCAGGCGTAGCGGGAGAGGTGAATATCCTCAACTTCGCGCAGGGCGCCAGAGCCAATCTCGACCATTTTGCGGATATCCGCAAAATGGTCTTCCGCCTTTTGCCCGCTATTGCGGCAGGCTTCGCGCGCCTTCTCTAGCACCGGCACAAAATTGCGCCATTGCGGATAGTCCAGCAGCGGTGCAAGTGCGCGTGCCGACCAGAATTCATCGCCATGCTCGTCAAGCTGGCGAATACCCTCGAAGGTGGCGTGATGCTTTTGGGCGATGCGTTTATTCACCATGGGGGGTTCTCTGTGGGTCGAAGGCTTGGGCGAGAATGCGGTTTGGCATGCGATGGATGTCCATCAGCGCTGCTTTGCTTGAAGTTTCTATTGCATCAATTTCGGCCAATGCCGAATGGATTCGCGCCACGATGTTTTTTTGTATAGTCTTGTTTGGCGCAGGCACGTCAAGCGCCTTCAACAATGCACCATTCAGATTGGCTTGATTGCCGCCACGGTCTTCGGAAAGGTCACGTAAATCCTGGTATGAGGATTTCAGCCACAAGTACAAAAAATCTGGCTCCCAAGTGTCATTAGGCAAAATGGCGAAGCAGGCTTGATTGGTGGTGGCATGGATTTCCAAAATGGCCGACTGGCCACGTGTTTTTCCTTGTCCATACATGGCAATCAGGATGGTCTTCGGTGGTAGCAATGACAGCGAACATTCCGCCAGCGCTGTTTTTGAAATGCTCTCTTCGGTAGTCGTGATGGGTGCAAACGCTACTTCTCCCGTTTTCACCCAAGCAATCTCTGCTGGGTCCCAATACTTTTTATCACCGCGTGGTGGTGTTGAGCCGCTGGTAGTTTTGGCAAACTCGCCGAGCTTTTTCTTGGGTGCAGCATCGAGTTCAACAAAAAATTCTTTCAGCAAGCGGCTACGTAACAAGCGGCTGTCTTTCAATTGCGTTTGTGCCGCTTGCCGGGCTTTTTCCACTTCGGTCAGTTGGGCTTTTAGGCGGGCGGCGATTTTGCGTTGTTTTGCTACCAGTGGAATTGGAATTTCAAGATTTTCTAGGAAACTAGTTGGGACCCGTTGTTGACCAACAGCGCCAGTGAAGGTTTTTTTTGCGGCCTCAAGAATTTGCTGTTGACGCAGATAAAAATGAATCCACTCGGGAATGATTTTCGATGTCGCCCGAATGACATGGAACTCGGTCGAGCCAAATCCATGTCCATCTACTAACCCTGATAAAACAGCATGCTTGCCGTTCTGCATGCACGGGGTGATCTTTGCGAAAATCACGTCGCCATTTGAGAAATAGGTGTAGCCCTTTTTTATTTTTGAGTATGGTTGTGTGGTAAGGAAAGAAACCTCGCCCATTATTTCATCAACATTCTCCATAGGCACAAACGATGTTGGGGCATCGTCACTACGTTCTATCGAAGGTCGGCGTGGATTGATGAAGGCAACTTCAGACAGCTTTTTAATCGGAACACTCATACCCCAAACAACCTCGCCTTAGCATCATGCATCACCTGCACGGGCGCGCCCAATCCACGCAAAGCATGCAATCCACCCGCCAGCTTGATTTCCGGCGCCTCCCACAGCGCCGGAGTCTCCAGTGCATCGGTACCGCCTTGGGCAAACTGGTGGCCAAGGCCTTTCAGTACGATGGCGGCCTTATTATCCATGCCATCGAACCAGCTTTGGTTGTGCGCAATGAAAAGATCGCCGCGCTCGGGGCGCTTCAAGGCGCGAGCATGGTAGCCGTGATGGCCAAAAAAATCGTACAAATCAAAATCATGCATTTGGTCAATTTCACGAATCACATCGGGGCTGAAGTTGTCACCCAATAAATGGTCAATCAATTGCCGACGTTTTTGTGCTTCGATCCACAAGGCACGAAAATCGTCGAGGTTATGTGCTTCGCTTACCACGCGTTGAATAATTTCGCGGCGGTATTCATCGACTGGAATCGGCGTGTCACGGCCGTCGCGACTACTCAGAATGAAACGCCCTTGCGGATTCACAATCACACATTCACCACGTACTTCGGCAACGCGTGGACTCTCATCTTCGCCGCCCGTTCCATTGCCACCCTCATCACCGCCGCCATCTTTACCACCAGCGCCAGAGCGCGGCGCTTTAGTGATGAAGTCGGTGCCGAATAAATCAGTAACGCCGGTGTAGTCGTACAACCAAAATTTGTACTTTTGGGTTTCTTCATGGATGCGGGCACCACGCCCGACCATCTGGTAGAACTTGATGGGCGATTGTAGATAACGGAAAAACACCACGGCGTTGAGGCGTTCGATATCGACACCGGCTTCCAGCAAATCCACGGTGCAGGCAATGAAGGCGCGCTCACCGGAGCCGCGCATCGGGGTTCGATCATGTCCGAGCCGTTATTGGTGCCGCCCATGCATTTGAAAGCGTAATGGTCTTTCGGTGTCTGCCCCTGTTCTTTGCACCAGCGGGTGTAAAGATTGTTCATGTGCTGGGCTACGCGGTCGGCATGAATTTCGCGGGTACAGAAGATGATGACTTTCTGTTCTGGCCCACCGTGTTGGCACAGCAACTGGAACAGGTCTTCGCACATTTTTGGGGTGCGCAGTTCGATAAACAACTCGTCGTCAAAATCTTTACCGGTGTATTCGTTTTTATTGAGATCTTCCTCGGTCAGCGGTTTGCCGGTTTTGATGTCGCGCGCACCGGTTTTGAGAATTTCAGCCTTGGTGAACACACGGTTGTCGATGCTGGCTTTGCGTTTGACGATTTCGCAAGCGGCCAAATAACCGTCTTCCTGCGCTTGAATCAAGGTGTATTCGTAGACCGGTTCGCCAAAATATTGGCGATTGTTGGCGGTAATTTCCTGATCATCGGCCGTGGCGTTTTTGGATTCTTCCAGCCTGCGTGGCGTGGCGGTAAGGCCGATGTGAATGGCATGGGGATTGCGCTTCAACACTTCCGACCAACGCCCCCAAGCCGAGCGGTGGCATTCGTCGATAATGATCACGCTGAACGCATTGTCGCCATAGTGTTCGGACAAGAAGCTGGCGAAGCCGTCTTCCTCATCGTCCAGACCAAGCGTTTGATAGGTGGCTATGTGGATGCGAGCGTTTTGCGCAGTATTAATTCCACGTTCGGTTTTAACAATGCGGGCGTTATCGCCAAAAGCCGCTTTCAGTTTGCCATAAGCCTGCTCGCGTAACTCGTCGCGGTCACACAGAAAAAGTGCCGGTTTGGGTAATTGTCCGGCTTGGTTCAAACGCCATAACAAATTGGTGGCGATAATGGTTTTGCCCGCACCTGTTGCCAGCGTGAGTAGCACGCGGGGTGCTTTCCCTGTCTGCTGATCGAGCAGGATTTTCTCGAAAGCAGCGCGAATAGCGGCATCCTGGTAATAACGCGATTGCGACCATGCCGGGCTATCGGCCTGGAACAACATGGCCGCTTCTGGTTGCGCCAGATCAATACCGGAGTCTTTGGCATAACGTGCGGTTAAATGCGGATGTGTGGGAAAATTACCGAACGGGAACGGACCGTTTTGCAAGCTGGTAATTCCGTCGTACTCACCATAAAGATGGCCGTTGGTCGAGAAGACGTATTTGACATCAAAGCGTTGGCAATCGGCATAGCCCTTGGCTTGTTGCATACCCTTTAGCGGGTCTTCGCTTTCTTTCTTGGCTTCCAATACTGCCACTGGCAAGGCTTTTGGCATATCGCCCACTTGCACGCAGAGTAAATAATCGGTGCGCCCTGGACGTGTGCTGCGGCGACCTTTATGGCCACTGGGTTCTACGGCTCGGTGGGTAAGAATGGTTTCAAGCGTTATCTGGTTCAGGCTGACATAGCCTTTCGTTCGCAACTGAGGGTCGATTAAGTGATAGCGGGTATCCGCCTCATTCATGCTCATGGAGCGCCATCAATTTCGCTAAGTGCGTATACCATACGATTATCTCCCTTGAGCCCCATGACCGACTCATCAAATAGCGGACATGACGAGTTTAACAGAGGATGGCAGCCGTCAGACTTTACGAAATACAAAGATTTTCCAATAAAAAATCGCCTTGACCAGCTTCACTGTTAAAAGAAACATAGGTGCGCTCCAGCGCACCGTTTATTTGGTTATGCGATGAAGTGTCCGATTTCCTTGTTTCGATTTCGGTGCGCCAGAGCGCCACCCTATGCACCCAGCAGCCTTCTCGCCAACACCGATTGCATATCGCGATGGCCATCGGCAATCAGATAGAGGATGACTTGACGGCCTGCGATACGATAGATCATGCGGTAAGGTTTGAAGTGAGTTTGGCGGTATTCTTTTATGCCTAGACTCACCAGCTCCTTTGGGTAGCTTCCACGCTCCGGAAATTTCGACAAACTTGCTACCACTTTCATCAACCCATCCAGCAGATGGTTGGCGTTGGCCACGCAGTCGAACTCGGAAATGTAGTTGTGAATGGACTCTAGGTCCTGCTCGGCACCTTCGGTCAGTAGGACTTCGAACTTTGCCATTATTTGTTGGTGCGCTTGGCGCGCAGACGGGCAACCACATCAGCCACAGGTTTAAGCTTGCCGGCAGCTACGTCCTGATTGCCTAGCGCCAAAATCTTCAACAGGGCCAAAGTTTCCTGGGTTTCCTCGAACGAGGCCACGTCTTGCAAAACTGCCTTGGCTTCACCGTTTTGGGTAATGACCATCGGCTCGCGGTGCTCCGCGATATGTGTCAGCACTTCGGCAGCGTTGGCTTTGAGGTAGCTGATCGGCTTGACTTGAGACGAGTAGCGCATGGGTGAGCTCCAGCTTTCATGTGGACTAAATATAGTTCTTTAATGGTCTTATGACAAGGCGGCTGGTAAACATAGGGTGCGCTCCAGCGCACCGTTTGTTTGATGGTGCCATAAGGCGTCCGATTACATAATTTCGATTTTGGTGCGCCAGGGCGGCACCCTATGAATAGACTCTTTTTTGATATTTGATGTGGCCAAAATAGTCCAATAAAAAACCGCCTTTCGGCGGTTTCCCATTTACAGATGGTGGAGGTGGGCGGAGTTGAACCGCCGTCCGAAAGTGCTCCAATTCCAGCACTACATGCTTAGCTCGTTGTTCGTTCTCGTCAGCCGGCAACACAACGTGCGAGGCACACCGTCAGACACACCCGCTAAATCTAGTCTTGGGTTGGCGGGTCGCCACCCTAAACGATTCTGTGATAATGACCTTACATCCACGAGCACAGACACAAGTGGGTTCAGGGCGAAGCCTTAAGCGGCTAAAGCGTAGTTGTCGTCGTTGGCAACTAAATTTTGCTACTGGATTAACGAG
>JBOHYH010000138.1:0-20941 GCA_050737775.1 Arenimonas sp. | reverse complement strand
GCCACTGGCGGGAACGTGATGAATGCGATGCGCGAAGCGAGGATTTGGGACAGCAAGCAAGCCTTGTATAAACGTGCGATGGATCGACACAAGGCTGGCCGCTGGGAAATTTTCGTAGCGGAATGTGGCCGTATTGATCGCGTTGCAAAAGGTCGCGATAGTGGTGACGCCTGGCTGTTGTTTGAGAGATTATTGATCGCCGTTGCGGAACCCCGTGCGCGAGGCTTGGTTGCTTGAGTTTAAAATTCAAATAGCGAACACCAAGAAATCACCCAGCGGACAAAGCATTAATTGGTTGACATAGCTTAGGAATAGATCGGTATTTTCTTAAGTGATCTTTGCTCTGGTACTGAATAATCCGACGTCAATGGAAGAGAGGCGAAATGGTTTTGCGAATTTGCTACGGAGGTACCTTTGATCCCGTACATGAGGGTCATATCGCAGTCGCCCAGTTCGCCAAAAATACTTGTGATGCCGATGTGTATTTCATTCCGTCAGCTGATCCACCACATCGAAAAAAGCCTTTGGCCACGGCGCGACAACGCGCGGATATGCTGGAAATTGCCATCGACGACGAAGCGCATTTTTTTCTCGATATTCGTGAATTACGTCGTGACAAACCTTCCTATACGGTCGACACGCTTCGCGAGCTGCGAGCTGAATTGGGTCCGCATGCACCCATAGCATGGCTAATTGGCGCCGATGCTTTTGCCCAGTTATACACTTGGCACGATTGGCAGGACTTGTTTGATTTAGCGCATTTCGTAGTGGCGGTGCGGCCTGGGTATTCGATGCACTCGCCGCATTTCTCGATAAATGCCCGCTTGTGCGATTCTCCTGAACAACTCAAGGACACTCCTTCGGGGCGGGTTTTGAGCCTGTCATGCCCTTTGCGTAACGAGTCTGCCAGCGCAATTCGTCTTGCTTTTGAGGCAGGAGCCCCCCCCATTGGCCTGAATCCGGCAGTTCGGGCGTATATTCTAGAGCATGGTCTGTATCCGAAAGCCTTATAATCACCACCATTCACCCGCCACGAGATAGTGCTTTGAGCTCACAAGCCCACGTAATCAAAACCAAAATGCCGAATCCGGCACCCGCCCCGGAAGAGATATTGAAACAGGTGCATGCCGCACTTGAAGAAATGAAAGCCAAAGACTCCATTGAAATCGATGTGCGCGGAAAAACTTCCATCGCCGATTTTCTTGTTGTGGTCTCCGGTACTTCAACCCGCCACGTGAAATCGATTGCCGATGAAGTCGTGCAGTTTGCGAAAAAATGCGGCGTGATGCCGCTGGGTGTTGAAGGCGAACGCGAAGCCGAATGGGTACTGGTCGATCTGGGCGATGTCATCGTTCACGTCATGCTGCCACGCGTACGCGAGTTCTATGCGCTTGAACGTTTGTGGACGGTTGGCGATCAACCCCCCGACGACGAAATTTAATCGCTTCTTTGTGGGAGCGGCGTAAACCGCGAAGAACCTGCGACGATGCATATGGAACGCGCCGTATCTAATTTCCATTTTTCACCGGTATCCGAGGTGGGCTTTAACATTCGCGACTTACGCCGCGCCCACCACCGTTTCTACGGGGGTATTGCATGAAAGCCAAACTTATTGCTGTCGGCGAACGTGCACCCAACTGGGTTGCCGAGGGTTTTGCCGAATATCAAAAACGTCTATCGCACGGCTTGCCGCTGGATCTGGTGGAAGTTGCGCCAGGTATTCGCGGCAAGGGTCGCGATGCCGTACGCGCGACTTTTGAAGAAGGCCAGAGAGTCATCGCGGCCTATCCAAAAAATGCCTACATCGTTTCGCTTGACGGTCGCGGCAAATTGCATTCTTCCGAACAGCTCGCACAACGCCTCGAGTTCTGGCGCCAGCAGGGTCGCGATCTTGTCTTTCTGATTGGCGGTCCCGAGGGGCATTCAGCGGAAGTTACGTCCTCTGCCAATGAAAGTTGGTCACTGGGTCCGCTGACTTTGCCGCATATGTTGGTCAGGCTTGTCCTTGCAGAACAGCTGTATCGCGCTCAAAGTCTGTTGTTGAACCATCCCTATCACCGGGCGTAAAAAGTCCTGCCGGCTATCATTAACCCCGAATGCCAGATTGATCCGTTTGCATAGCTTGAATTCTTTAGAGGGATTGGCCATGTTGATTAAAACTATATCTTTTGCATTTTTGATGACGGCATTTTCCTGTGCGTCATACGCGGCTGCAACGCCTGCCAAAAAAACCATGAAAGCGTTTGCCAGCGAACAGGCATTTCTCGCCTATCTGGAAAAATTCAGGAAAGAGGAGAGGCGTGTCAGGGAAATGTCTCTGCCTGCTCCTTCTTCACCCGTGGCTTCTCCGTCACCGGTTACTCCCGCCATGGCAGCGGCATCGGATGTGGCTGGTAGCTTGCAGAAGGTCGAGGTAACTGGCTCGCGAGTTAAAAGCGACAAAAACAAGGAGGACGGCATCACCAATAATCAAACACAGGGCGTTGATGAAGGCGACATCGTCAAAAAACGCGGGGATTACCTTGTCATTTTGCGGCGCGGCCGCTTATTCACCGTGAAAGTCGGCGAAAACAATTTGCAGCCAGTATCGATGTCCAATGCCTATGCGCCCGATGTCGACCCTAATGGCACCTGGTATGACGAAATGCTGATCAGCGGCAATACCATTGTCGTGATTGGTTTCAGCTATCAACGTGGCGGCACCGAAGTAGGTCTGTTCAATCTGGATGATCGCGGTGGTTTGAAATACAGAGCGACCTATCACCTCAGAAGCAATGACTATTACTCGTCTAGAAATTATGCCAGCCGTCTGATTGGCAACAAGCTGATTTTCTACACGCCGCTCTACCTGAATACCTACGGTGATATTGCTGGTTCTATGCCTGCCATGCGTACCTGGCACAAGGGCGCCGATAGCAAAGAATTCAAGCGCATCTTGCCGGCGACTCGTATTTACCGCACAGATCAGAACCTCGATATGTATGACATGAGTCTGCACACGGTCAGCGTTTGCGACCTGGCACGTCCTGTAATGACTTGCCGTTCGACCGCCGTATTGGGTCCAAGTGGTCGCGTGTTTTATGTGTCCGAAGATTCGGTATTTGTCTGGACATCGCCATGGCACGGTGCCGGAAAACAAGCCAATAAATCGTCGGTATTCAGATTGCCGCTCGACGGTTCGGCACCGACTGCATTGAAGGCCAGCGGCAGTCCGGTAGACCAGCTTTCGTTTCTGCAGCGCGACGGCTATCTGAATGTACTGGTAAGTGCAGATGCTGCCGGCGACGCAATGTGGCGTGCTGAAAGCAAGGCAGGAGATCTTGCGATGTTGCGAGTGGATTTGAATGATTTTGGCGATGGTACCGGGTCGACAAAATTCCGTCACTACAAGGGACTGCCAAGCCTCGGTAATTCCTGGGGTTTGCAAAATCGCTTTGTCGGAGACTGGTTCCTGTATGGATCGGCTTATGGCAATAATTCCAACAAGGCCTATGCCGTCCGTTATGCAACTCCCGACAAAGCGCAGGCGCTGAAGCTTTCGCATGATGTACAACGTATCGAAGTCATGGGTGACGATGCCATTGTGGTCGGCAATAGTCAGCAGGATCTGAAATTCACTTCGATAAAGCTGGCACAAACGGCAACAGCGGTATCGACTTACACGCAGTCTGGCGCGGTACAGGGTGAAAGTCGCAGTCACGGTTTTTTCTATCGCCCAACCGATGCCGACCATGGTGTTGTTGGCTTGCCAGTACTCAGTAACGCCGGACAAGGCGAATCTGCCGCTGTCATGTTTCTGCAAAATAGGGGCTTGAAATTAAGCTCTTTGGGCAAGCTGAACTCCAGGGCGGACAGCAGCATTGATGATGCCTGCAAGGCGAGCTGTGTCGATTGGTACGGCAATGCACGGCCAATATTCATTGGTGAGAGGGCTTATGCGCTGATGGGTTATGAACTGGTCGAAGGCCGTTTTATCAATGGTGCCGTCAAGGAAAAACGGCGACTTAATTTTGCGCCACGCAATGCAGTAGAAATTGCAAATTGATTGGTAGATCGCAGGGTGAGCAGTACTCACCCTGCGATTATTTTTTTGTCGATAATGCCGGTTGCTTGGTCGGTATCGAATTCTTGCAAGCCGCCATACTGCAAATCAGTTTTCGTAAGCGCGGATTGGCTTGAGTCAGGTAATGGAAAATCACGTTTTGTTCGACAGTGCCGCGGACTGCACTTGCACCAGGACCGCGCGCCCAGATACCCACGTCGTCACCGCCGTGGGTTTCGCTGGCAAGCGGGATCGGTGTTTCCTGCATGAAGTCGGGCTCTTCGGTATCAACTTCACGTAGATCTATTCTGCCACTCGAGGTTTGAACGCCCGAAACCTCGTGCGGAAATTTCTTCAAGCCAGCAGGTTGCTGGTCACTGGCACCGGAGTAACCGGGTCCATTCGCATATCCGAGCGTCGTGTATGGCAGGCCGATGGCATCAAGTGCGTAGCCGTTGATCGGACCCTCGCCGCTGGCGCCTACGACCTTGCCCAGAATAGGATTGCCACGCGCTGGATAGCCTGCAAAGGTCATGGTGTGCGAATGGTCGGCAGTGACAAGAATCAGAGTATCTTTTTCCGAAGTCATTTCCATCGCTACACGCACCGCATCGGAAAAAGCCACGGTGTCGTTAAGCGCCCTGAAAGCATTGCCGGAGTGATGGGCGTGATCGATACGTCCGCCTTCAACCATCAGAAAAAAACCGTTCGGATTATTTTGTAAAACGCCAATGGCGGCTTTGGTCATCTCGGCCAGGCTGGGTTCGCCGGAGCGATCCTTGTTGCGGTCTGCTTCGTAATTCATGTGGCTGGGTTCGAACAGTCCCAGCAGATGTTTGGTTTTTTTCAGGTTCAGTGCATCAAGCTGGGCTTTGTTCCAGATAAATTGATTGTCGGGGGATTTGCCCTGCCATTCGGCGATGAGGTTTCGGTTGTCCAGACGTGCGCCAAAAAATTCCGTGTATTCCGGGTCATCCGCTCCCGCAGCCAGAAAATGCAGACGACCACCGCCGAGCGCCACTTCGATGCCGTCGCCAATATTGAAATCAATAAGTTGTTGCGCGATGTCGCGGCATCCTTCTGCGTTGGCAATATCCGGTAAATCGGTGTCGTTTTCCCAAACGCGTTCTGGTACGTGCGCGAAAGTAGCGCCGGGTGTTGCATGGGTAATCGAAGTCGTCGTGACAATACCGGTCGATAACCCGGCAAGTTCGGACAACTCGAGGGCTGTCATCAAATTGCCATTTTTGCTGCTCGCACAATCAGCCCGATTTGCGGTTTGATCAATACTGATAAAACCCATCTTCGTTTTTACACCGGTGATCATTGCCGTCATGGTGCCGGCAGAGTCCGGGGTCTGGCTGTCGGTGTTATAGGTTTTTGAAAGACCGGTATATGGCATGGTCTCGAAGCTAAGCAGGTTTTCTTCTCCGCTTTGGCCCTTGCTTTGGCCTTCGTAAATTCTTGCGGCCGCCACGGTAGGCAGGCTCATGCCGTCACCGACAAATAGAATGATGTTTTTTGCCCTGGCTTGTGATGAACCGCGTTGGATCGCGGTATTGGCGCCCTGGGTAAACCATTGAGCAGGACTTTCATGAGGAACTTGATGAGGCTTTCGGAGTCCGCTCTGGGTGTTGTCATCGGCCTGTGCCGTAGATTGGCTCAAAATCCCAATACAGACGTAAAGGGCGGCCGTCGTCATCATCAATCGCATAGTGCTCTCCTAATGCCGTCATTATCGCTTATTCCGCACCTTATCTGGCGACATTTTGACCACACTCTGCCCCTATGCCGCAGATGCGGCTATCCTTAGCGAATGCTATATCTCGCCTCACAATCTCCCCGTCGCCGCGAATTGCTGGATCAAATTGGTTTGCAGTTTGGAGTGCTTGACGTGAATGTGCCTGAGCAGCGTCTGCCTGGCGAACCTCCCGTCGACTATGTCAGCCGGGTTGCCCGTGAAAAAGCCGGTGCCGGGCTGCTCAAAGTGATGTCCAACAGCAGTGCTGTTGTACTGGGCGCCGATACCGAAGTGGTCCTGGATGATGTGGTGTATGGCAAGCCTGCCGATGCCAAAGATGCCGCGCGAATGTTGCGCGAATTATCCGGAAAAACGCATCGCGTAATTTCTGCAGTATGGTTGCTCAATGCAGGCAATGAGCAACACATCATTAGCGAATCACTTGTTCGCTTTAAGGAATTGGACGACCTGGAAATCTTACGATACATCACTTCGGAAGAATGGTTTGGCAAGGCGGGCGCTTATGCCATACAAGGCAGGGCTGCCAGTTTTATCGAACATCTGGACGGCAGCCATTCCTGCGTGATGGGTTTGCCCTTGTTTGAAACTTCGCAACTACTTAAAAAATTTGGAATCAATGTATGAGCGAAGAAATACTGATCAATGTCACGCCACGCGAAACCCGCGTAGCCGTTGTCGAAAATGGCATGTTGCAGGAGTTGCATATCGAACGCACTTCCAAGCGTGGCGTGGTCGGCAATATTTACAAGGGCCGTGTACAACGTGTCATGCCGGGAATGCAGGCAGCATTTGTCGACATCGGGCTTGAACGCGCGGCTTTTCTGCATGCCTCCGACATCATGCGCTTGCCTCAGGTGTCGCCGGAAGAAAGCGAAGAACCTGCTGCGCCTGCGACGCCGGTGCCACCGCCCTTGATTACATCTCTGGTGCACGAAGGCCAGGACATTATCGTGCAAGTCTTGAAGGACCCTATCGGCAGCAAGGGCGCGAGACTCACGACGCAAATCAGTATCCCTTCGCGTTTTTTGGTGTTGCTGCCTTATTCGAAAGTGATCGGCGTTTCGGCACGGATCGAAGATGAAGTGGAGCGTACTCGATTAAAAACCCTGATGGCCGAGTTGGTGAATGGCTCGGGTCTGGGCTATATCGTCCGTACCAATGCCGATAGCCAGGCTTCCGAATCCTTGGCAGAAGATGTCGATTACTTGCGACGTGCCTGGAAAATCATCCAGGATTCCAGCACCGGCAGTACAGTAGGCCAGCGCATATACGAAGACTTGTCATTGCCTTTGCGTGCGGTTCGCGACCTGATGCGAAAAGATGTCGACAGGGTTCGCGTCGACTCTCGCGAAACGTATGAACGTCTGGTTAAGTTTGTGCAGCAATTCATGCCTGATTGGGTCGAACGGGTAGAGCATTACTCGGGTGAACGGCCTATTTTTGATTTGTATGGTGTGGAGGATGAAATCCAGCGCGCCATGCAAAAGGAAGTGCCGCTTAAATCCGGCGGCTATCTGGTAATTGATCAAACCGAAGCAATGACGACCATTGACGTAAATACCGGCTCCTTTCTCGGCCAGCGCAATCTGGAAGAGACTGTGTACCGAACGAATCTCGAAGCTTCGCAGTCGGTTGCACGTCAGCTGCGTCTACGAAATCTGGGCGGCATCATCATTATCGATTTTATCGACATGACCGATGACGAACACAAGCGCCAAGTGCTTCGCACTCTGGAAAAAGGATTGGTAAGAGATCACGCAAAAACCACGGTATATGATTTCTCGCCATTGGGCCTGGTGGAAATGACACGCAAGCGTACGACCGAAAGTTTGGAGCGACAGTTGTGCGAACCTTGTCATGAATGCGGTGGTCGTGGCAGTTTGAAAACAGCGGAAACCATTATTTACGAAATTTTCCGCGAGATCACGCGAGCAGTGCGTCAGTTTGAAGCTTCACAGTTGCTGGTTATTGCATCGCCGATTGTGGTCACGAAAATTACCGATGAAGAGTCTGCTGCGGTAGCCGAGCTGGAAGAATTTCTCGGGAAAAGCATCCGCTTTCAATCCGACGATCAATATTCGCAAGAACAATTCGATGTGGTGCTGCTGTAACTCATGGTAACTGCAATGAAACGCCGCTTGCGCCATGCACGCCGAATCATCGGCTACAGCTTTCTGGTGTTGTTGATACTGTTTGCGGTTTTGGTGGGTTTGTTGAATCAGGCGCTACCCTGGGTTGAAAAGCATCCCGAGCAAATCAAGGAATGGCTGAGCCAGCGCATTGGCGAGCCGGTCAATTTTTCGAAAGCAAAAGGCGGCTGGACCAGGCGAGGTCCGGTTTTCACGCTCGATGATTTGCGGGTCGGCGAAGGTGACCAGACCCTGAAGGTCGGGCATGCCGATTTATTGGTGGCGATTTATTCCGGACTATTGCCTGGCGAGCCATTGACCGAGCTGAAAATAAATCAGCTCTCATTGCAGTTGGTACAAACAGAAGATCAGCGCTGGACACTGAAAGGATTGCCGGGACAAACCGACCCCAATATCGATCCGCTCGAAAAACTCGAAGGTTTTGGTGAATTGCAGATTGAAAAAGCGGCGCTAGGCATTCGCGCGCCGCGTTATCAGTTGAACGTCGATATTCCGCGTGTTGATTTGCGTTTGCGGGTATCGAATAAACGCATCAACGTGGGGGTATCGGCCTGGGTCTCGACCAAGAGTGCGCCCCTGAGTGCCGTGGTGGACATGTCGCGCAGCCAGTACGACGGCACGCTTTGGGTCGGTGGGAAAAACCTCAGCATGAAGGATTGGTCGCCCTTGCTGAAAGCGACCGGCATTACACTGAAAAACGGCGAAGGCGAGGCAAATGCCTGGGCAAATCTCAAAGATCAGCGTGTTACCAGTTTGCAAACCCAGGCAGATCTTAAAAATATCGAAATTGTATCGAGCAAATTGATCAAGCTCGACAAGGCCAATGCGATTTCGCCGGATGCAAAATTTGATCGCCTGGAAATCAGCGCGAAGTGGTTCGAGCAGAAAGGCGGCTGGCAATTCACTGCGCCTGTATTGCGTTTTCATCGCGATAAAAAAGTGGCATCGCTTGATGGGCTGCTGATTGCCGGTGGTGAAAATATTATTCTGCGGGCACCGCAGATAGATCTGCAGCCAGCGTTCACCCTACTGTCCCTGACCGATCAATTGCCGGAAGGGTTAAGGCAGTGGTTGGTACAAGCCGCACCTACTGCACAATTGAATGACGTCGATCTACAGGGCTCTCGCGAAGGCCCGTGGAAAGGCTCGGTCGTGATTCACGATTTGGATATCGAACCGGCGGGTAACCGCCCTGGTTTGCATGGCTTGAATGGCCGTTTGCAAATGGATGGGCAGGGTGGCGTGTTCGAGATTGAGAAAAAGCCGATTCTGTTTTTATGGCCAGCTGGATTTCGACAAAATCTCGATTTGACGCTCACGGGCAGCTTGGCTTTCTGGCGCGACGGCGAAACCTGGACGGTTGGCACCAACGCCTTGCAAATCACTGGCCCGGACATCGGCGTAAAAACGCGATTCCAGATGGGATTTCAGGGCGATGGCACGGCGCCGACTCTGGATTTGGCTGCCGATTTGCAACCGGCAAGTTTTACCCAGGCAAAAAAATTCTGGATCCTGCACAAAATGCCACCCGCGACCATCAAGTGGCTGGATAACGCACTGATTAAAGGCGACGTTCTCAATGGCCGGATCGTGGTGAATGGCGATTTGAATGATTGGCCATTTCGAAACAAGGAAGGCGTGTTTGATGCACGTGCACGCATTCGTAATGCGCAGATCAAATTTCATCCAGAATGGCCGGTCGCCCAACCTCTCGATATCGATGTGGCATTTGATGGCCCGGGTTTCAGTCTTGTCGGCAGCGGCGACTTGATGAACAACAAGATCAGTAAAGTGACGGGCGGCATTGAGGATTTCGCCCTTGCAGTATTGAACTTGGACATCGAGGCAAACGGCAAGGCGGAAAATCTTCGCAGCCTCGTGCTGGCAAGTCCCCTGCAAAAGAAATACGGTGAGCATGTAAAAGCAGGAGCCGCCAATGGTGCGGCGAATGTATCAATGAATTTGCAAATTCCACTGCACAAAGGTACGCATACGCAAAAAATGTCGGGAACGCTTGATTTGGAAAATGCATCACTGTCCGATTCACGCTGGAATATCGCCTTTACCCAGGTAAGTGGACGAACCCGTTTTGATCAGTCCGGTTTCGCGACAGAAAATCTCAAGGTGCTTTTTGATAAGCATCCGGCAATATTCAATTTATCCGTCGGTAGCCATACCAATGATCCGAAACTCGCTGCAGTAGCGGCTCTCGACGGGAACTTAAGCAGCGAGAGTCTGGCAAATCGTTATCAAAATGTTGCCTGGTTAAAGCCCTATCTGGTGGGAAGCAGCAATTGGTCGGTACGGGTTAATATTCCTAATGCCGAAGTAGGGAAAACTCCCGTATCGCAACTGAGCTTGAGCTCTGACCTTATTGGTACCCAAGTAGACTTGCCGGCACCGCTCAACAAAACATCTTCGCAAAGCGTGGCTTTGCAAATAAATAGTGCGATCCCGCTGGATCAGGGTTTTATCGGTTTGCGTTACGGCAATGTCTTGCACATGCGGGCCGCACAAAAAACCAATCAGCCAATGAACGGGATTTTACAGTTTGGCGGAGATGCCATCGGTAATCTGCCTGCAAGAGGACTGGTTGCGCGTGGCAAGGTAGCGCAGCTAGATGCTGCAGGCTGGATGGCATTTGCCAGTGGCGGCGAGGGTGCTTCAGGATTGAATGAAGTAAATCTTCTGGCAGACAAACTTGTTTTCATGGATCAGCCTTTTGCGAACAGTAAATTATTGTTGAACAAAACCAATACCGGTACACGCCTGCAGATTGATGGCAATGGTATCGAAGGCAATATCGATATCGCGGCTGACGCGAAAAACGGCGTTCTGGGCCGTTTTAGCAAACTCTACATGCTGGCCGCAGCCAGTCCGCCTGCAAGCAGCACAGTGCTAGTAGAAAAACAGCCTGTCGAAACCGATCCGGCAAAAGTGCCTTCGCTTAGATTCACGATTGACGATCTGCGTGTCGGTACGTCGCAATTGGGTAAGGCGGATTTACAAACGACACAAATCGCCAATGGCATGCGAATTGATCGTTTTGTTACGAAATCAAAAACCTTCAGTATCAATGCATCGGGTGACTGGTTGAAGCAGTCGACAGGTTCGCGTACCAATCTCAAGCTGGATTTCACTACCGACAGCCTGGGCAAAATGATGGATAGCATGGGCTTTGTCGGAATGATCCAGAACGGTAAAACCAAGGCATGGCTCAATGCTTCCTGGCCCGGCTCGCCCGGGGCCATGAGTCTGGGTAATTTGAATGGCAATCTCAAAGTGGAAGTCGGTGAAGGTCGCTTACTGGATGTCGAACCGGGCGGTTCGGGTCGTATTTTGGGGCTTATCAGTCTGGCCGAAATACCGAGACGTCTGACTCTGGATTTCAGCGATTTTTTTTCGAAGGGCTTTTCGTTTAATACCCTGCAAGGTGATATTGCTTTTTCCGACGGGCTTGCCAATACCAAAAATTTACACATCAATGGTCCCGCTGCAGAAATTAAAGTCAGTGGCGCCGCCGATGTCCGCAAGCAGGAATATGATCAGCGAATTGAAGTGTTGCCAAAAGCCGGCGGCTTGTTACCTGCGCTCGGCATGCTGACCGGTGGGCCTGCAGGTGCCGCGATGGGTGTCGCAGCACAGGCCGTCTTGCAAAAACCGCTAAAACAAACCGCACGCACGGTCTATCATGTCACCGGACCTTGGAAAAAACCGAAGGTGGATGTGGTAGAAAAAGGTCCGGCCAAATCTTCCAATACAGGCAAGCCCGATACAACGGGTCCATAAAACATTTAGCGAGAGTTTCATTAATGAGTAATTCCTTAAGTCTTGTCCAATCCCGCTTGTTGACGCCAACCAATATGGCCTTATCCGATCTGGATGCTGCATTCGGTGCGCTGATGGGCCCGGGGGTGGATTTTGGTGACCTGTACTTCCAACATAGTCGTCGCGAGAACTGGACGGTGGAAGACGGCATCGTGAAAGACGGTGCTCATTCGATCGAACAAGGTGTAGGCGTTCGTGCCATCAGCGGAGAAAAAACCGGTTTCGCCTATTCGGACGATATCCGCAGTGAAGCATTGATCCAATCTGCCAGTGCAGCGCGTGCAATCAGTCGCGAAGGTTCGCAATCCAGCGCAGGTCAACGCATCGTCGTGCCGGGTCGCGAGTTGTATGCGCCGATTGATCCCATCGAGATGATGAAGCCGGAACATAAGATCAATGTGCTGCGTGAGATTGATGTGTTTATTCGTGCGCAGGATGCTCGCGTCAAGCAAGTCATCGTGAGTCTTGCCGGTGCGGTGGATACCGTATTGATCGCGCGCAGCGACGGTATTCTGGCGTCTGACATTCGCCCTTTGGTGCGCTTCAACGTACAGGTGATTGTTGAGGAGAATGGTCGTCGTGAATCCGGCTATGCAGGTGGCGGCGGACGCTTTGCGTACGAAGAGTTGTTTTCCAATTCGCGCCCACAGGAAATTGCCAAAGAAGCACTGCGGCAAGCGCTGGTGAATCTTGATGCCGATGATGCACCGGCCGGTACCATGACAGTCGTGCTGGGACCTGGCTGGCCGGGTGTGTTGTTGCATGAAGCGGTGGGCCACGGACTCGAAGGCGATTTCAACCGCAAGGGTACGTCTGTGTATGCCGGAAGAATCGGCGAACGTGTTGCCGCGCCGGGTGTCACGATTGTCGATGACGGCACCTTGTCCGGACGTCGTGGTTCCTTGAATATTGATGATGAAGGTACGCCGACACAATGCACGACCCTGATTGAAGACGGCATTTTGCGTGGCTATATGCAAGACAGTTTGAACGCACGTTTGATGGGCGTTGCACCGACGGGCAATGGTCGTCGTGAAAGCTTTGCCAATATCACGATGCCGCGCATGACCAACACTTATATGCTGGCGGGTAATTACGCCCCCGAAGAAATTATCGCTTCGGTCAAGAAAGGGCTATATGCACCGAATTTTGGTGGTGGTCAGGTCGATATTACTTCAGGCAAATTTGTGTTCTCTGCCAGCGAAGCGTATTTGATTGAAGACGGAAAAATTACCCGTCCGGTAAAAGGTGCCACTTTGATCGGCAATGGTCCGGAAACCATGACCCGTGTCAGCATGATCGGGAATGATCTAAAACTGGATGCCGGAGTCGGCATCTGCGGCAAGGACGGACAAAGCGTGCCGGTCGGTGTCGGTCAGCCGACATTGAAAATCGATGCGATGACGGTAGGCGGTACGCAGGCATAGGGTGCGCTCAAGCGCACCGAATTACACGACGCAATTACAATGGTGCGCTTGAGCGCACCCTATGGTTCTGGATCAGGATTCTTCGGGCAACTCACCATCATGATGATCACTCATCAACTCGCGCAATTCGCGAAACAAATCGCGGAAAGCATGTGGCGGTTTGTTTTTCAATTTTTCTTCCTTGGCATTTCTGGCCAATTGCCGAAGATGCTGACGATCTGCAGAAGGAAATTCGTTGAGCAATTCAGCAAGCGCAGCATCGCCTTCGGCAATCAGGCGATCACGCCAGGCTTCGACGCGATGTAGAGAAGCGGTTTCCTGACGTGAAAGATTCTTGTCAAAATCCAGTGCTGCACGAATTGCAACAAGGACTTCCTCGTCCTCGCGACGCAGTTGTTTTGCCAGAAACTGCATTTGGCGTTTGCGGGCAATCTGTGCCGTTATTTTTTTCGAGGTGATGGTCAATGCAATTAATTCGGCGCTCATCGGTAGCTGATGAATGCGGGTGTCATTCTGCTCGATCATCTTGCTGGCAAGTTCCAGCACGGCGAGTGCATCCCGACGTTCTTCGCTACGGCTCGGGCCTAAATATTCGCCGGTTTCTTCATCAACGCCGCGCATGTGGGTTCTCGTGAGTGCCTTAATACTGCATAGTATGCGGATGAATACAGCTATCGACAAATATAAATCACAGGGTTCGCAGGCAGATTATCTCAGCGAGCTTGCAGAGCAGGTTCTGGGCCTTTGCAGGCAACAGGGGGCGAGTCAGGCAGAAGTCTCCTTGAGCGAAGACAGCGGGCTGTCGGTCAATGTGCGCATGGGCGAAGTGGAAACCGTAGAACGCACCCAGGATCGCGGCGTGGCCGTCACGGTGTATTTCGATCAACGTAAAGGCACTGCGAGTACGGCGGATATACAGTTAAGCAGCTTGAAAGCGACGGTCGAACAAGCTTGCGCGATTGCACAATTTACCGAAAAAGACACGGCTTCCGGTTTGGCCGATGCCGACCGCATGGCAACGCAATTTCACGATCTGGATTTATGGCATCCATACGCCATTTCTGCCGATCAAGCGGTTGAAATGGCATTGCAAACCGAGTCCGCAGGCCGCGAATTTGATCGTCGAATTTCCAATTCAGATGGTGCCAGCATGAGCCATGGCGACAGTGTGGCGGTTTACGCAAATAGCCACGGGTTTGTCGGTGCCGAGCGCAGCACGCATTTCTCGTTGAGTTGTTCGCTGATTGCCGGTGCAAATGATGCCATGCAACGCGATTACTGGTATTCGAGTGCCTTGCGTTATACCGATCTTGAAGCGGCCGGCAGCATCGGCAAGCAGGCAGCGGAGCGCACGATTCGCCGACTGAATCCTCGCAGTGTCGACACCGGTAATTATCCGGTGCTGTTTTCAGCCGAGTCGGCACGCAGCTTGATTGGTCATTTTCTGGGTGCTGTCTCTGGTGCTTCGCTTTATCGAAGAGCCAGTTTTTTGCTTGATTCTATCGATACGCAGATTTTTCCGGAATGGTTTTCCTTGCTTGAGCAACCGCATATCCCGCGCGGATTTCGTTCTGCCAATTTCGATGCCGAAGGCGTTGCTACCCGTGAGCAGTATTTAATCGAGAGTGGCGTGTTGAAACACTATTTGCTGGGGAGTTATTCGGCGCGCAAATTGGGCTTGCAAAGCAGCGGCAATGCCGGTGGTGTGCACAACCTGAACGTTGCCGCCAATGCAGGCGATTTGACAGAGCTTATTCGCAGCATGGGGCGTGGCCTGCTGGTCACCGAACTGATGGGGCAGGGCGTGAATGCCATAACGGGCGATTATTCGCGCGGAGCTGCTGGTTTCTGGGTCGAAGGCGGTGAAATCCAGTATCCGGTCGATGAAATCACCATCGCGGGGAATCTGAAGACCATGTTCCAGACCATTGAGGCCGTGGGGTCCGATGTCGATATGCGCTCACATGTACGTACCGGCTCGATTTTGATCGGAAATATGACGGTGGCCGGCGAGGCCTGACTTGACAGTTTGCGCTGCCGGAGCGACATTTACCATCTGGCGCAACATTGCGTCCTAATTGGGGGAGTACCGATGAGTGAAGTAAGTCAAGATGATAAAACTATGGGTTTGATTGCACACCTTTCTCCGATTCTTACCTGGTTCATCGGGCCGTTGGTGATATGGCTGATTAACAAGGACAAGACGGACAAGGAATGGCTGAACGGTCAAGCGAAAGAAGCGTTGAATTTCCAGATTACCGTGACTATTGCTTATATCGTTTCAATCATACTGACCATGGTGTCATTCGGATTGCTGTTCTTTATTCCATTGATCGTTGGTCTGGGTGCATTGATTCTGTGCATCATGGCCGGTATCAAGGCCAATAGCGGCGCAGACTATCGCTACCCGTTCTCCATTCGCCTGATTAAGTAAGCGAAGCAGAATTTCAATAAAAAAGCCCGGTTCGCCGGGCTTTTTTATTGTGTTCGATTGACTGCGAAATCGGCAATATGTCTTAGTGCGGAAGTATCACTTTGCATTGACGACAAACTCGACTGCATTTTTTCTGCATATATTCCGAGTAAATTTTTTGCTTCATTCAGGCCAAGCAATTTTGGGTAGGTCGATTTATTTTGTTCGGCGTCCTTGCCGGCGGTTTTCCCAAGCTGTTCCGAACTGGCTTCAATGTCGAGAATGTCATCCTTTATCTGGAAAGCCAGACCGAGACTGCCGGAAAACTGATCTAGAGCCAGCAATTCGGACTCGGTAGCCTTTC
Source organism: Arenimonas sp. (assembly GCA_050737775.1). Lineage (GTDB taxonomy): Bacteria > Pseudomonadota > Gammaproteobacteria > Xanthomonadales > Xanthomonadaceae > Arenimonas. The sequence continues at coordinate 4,955 of JBOHYH010000138.1, read as the reverse complement.
CGATTAAAGCGCCCATCCGAACGCTGGCGCGAATCAAGGCGCCGGTCTTCAGGTTATGAATATTCTCCAGAGCATCAAGACTCAATGCCTGATTGGAGGCATCCATGTCCATCTGCTGCCCTCCACACATCCCGGCGGAACCGGAGGCTTCGGCAAGGCAATGCAACAAGGCAATTCGAATGCTATCGGCTGTTTTTGTCTGCGCCAGACTCAAATACGCCTGCGTCTGCAAAGCATCGCCCGCGAGTATTGCGGTCGCTTCATCAAAGGCAATATGCAGGGTTGGTTTGCCGCGTCGAATATCGTCGTTATCCATTGCTGGCAAGTCATCATGAATCAGCGAATAGGCGTGGGTCATTTCAACGGCTGCTGCCGCTGCATCGAGAGCCTGTTGATCGGCATTGAACAAGGAGCCGGTAGCATAGACCAGGCAGGCACGAATACGTTTTCCGCCGCCAAGTGTCGAGTACCGCATCGCTTGATGAAGTCGCCGTGGCGCATTATTTTCGGAAGGTAAGGTGGCGTCTAAAACAGTTTCGATTCGCTCACGCCACAAGCGCAGGTCATTTTCAGCTGTCATCGGAATGAAAATCCGACGCCGTTTCCGGCTTCTCCGGATTGCTCAATAAACGCACGCGTAGTTCGGCTTGCTCGAGTTCGGTCTGGCATTGGCGATACAGGCCTACTCCGCGTTCATACGCAGCCAGTGAATCGTCAAGACTCAAGTCGCCTTTTTCCATTTTTTGCACCAGTGCTTCGAGCTCGTCCAGTGAGTGTTCAAAGGGAACTGATGCCGGTGAGGAGTCTGTTTTTTTGGTAGCCATGGCATTAGTCTGAAGTCTTGTGGACGAACGGTCAAACCCTGCGACATTTTACTTGCGTAGGGGCGCATGCTTGCGACCGCCATGGATGGCGGGAGTGCCGAAAATGCAGGAGCATCTTTCGGCCTGCGCCCGTGGCCTGTCGATACATTTTGGGCGCAGCAAGCATGCGCCCCTACGGTTTAAACCCTGCGCGAAAACCTAATTTTGCATGATTCGCAAAAAGCTTTAAATCGGGCAGATATCAAGACATCGCCCATGGCCAGGCATTCGCCGGTTGAAGTAGAAATGAGCGGCAATTTGCGACGTTCCCAGGGTGGTACGCCCAGTTCCTGCATGCAGTTCTTGATCGAAGAGTAATGCTCGCGATTTTCAAGTAGAACTTTTTCACCGCCCCGGCGAAATGTAACTATTAAATCGCCGCCAAAACAATCCTGGAAATCCATGGCAGTAGTCCGGTTATTTCCTGCTCCATCAAAGCCCCACCGATCACCATTTGGCAGCATGAATTCATCCGTGCCATTCCAGTGGAGTTGCCAGTCTTGCGGCATATCGGGCTGTGCCTTGGACAAATACAGGCAATCGCGCCAGCGTGAAATTCCGGTCTCTTCCCAAGTTACCCGGGCTTTTGCATCCGGTTTTGCCTGTAAAAGCGTGAGCTCGATTTCCCGAAGAATATGAGCAGGCAAGGGCGGTGCATCCAGGGACTCGGTCCAGGCCCGCAGAATTTGTGCTCGCCATGGTTTTTGATGTTTCATCAATGCCGGGACAGATAGCGATTGCTCATCAATCCCTTGTACCTGCGCCAGAAAAATATCGCTTTGTACACGCAGACATTGGTGTTCCTCGGCGAGCAGTTCTGCACTGCGAGATAAGGCAGATACTGCCTGCGGCCAGCGGTTTTCAAGCATCGGCAGCACTTCATGGCGCAGAAAATTCCGGTCGAAGTCGGTTTTATCGTTTGAGGGGTCTTCAATCCAGCCTAATTTTTCGGCGACTGCGCAGTCATGCAATTGCGCCTTTGAAATTGACAGCAAAGGTCGCAATTGTTTAAAGCCGTGGGCAGCACTTAATGCTCGCATCGCGCCAAGACCCTGGCTGCCGGAGCTGCGCAGCAAACGCAATAGAATGGTTTCGGCCTGATCTTGCTGGTGATGTGCAGTCAACAATACTTCGTCACTCCGGATATGGTTGGCAATAGCCTGGTACCGCGCGCTGCGTGCCGCAGCTTCAACACCTTTACCATTATCTTTTTTGACGTCGACACTGATGACTATGAGTTCGATACCCAGATCATTGCACACTCGAACGCAGTGTTCGGCCCAATCGTCGGCATTGGGATGCAAGCCATGATGGATATGAATGGCGCGTAAGCTAATGCCGGAAATTCTAGCTGCGACATGCAGCAACACGCTGGAATCAAGTCCGCCACTGTAGGCACAGAGAAATTTGTTTCCGTGTCGATTTAGTTGCGCCTGTAATTCCGTAAACAGCGCAGTGCTCTCGATAGAATCCGCTGGCAGGCCGCTTACTTCCACACGGTTGCTTGCTGATCAAAGTTTTTAGAACTTTGTCTGACCACGCAGAAACGTTGGCCTGTTGGTGCTTCCATGACCCACCAAGTATGGATTTGCTTGATGCGCTTTGCACCGAGTTTTTCAAGTCGTGCCACTTCGGCTTCAATATTGTCGGTTTCGATATCCAGATGTACGCGTGACTCATGCGACACTTTTTGAACTTCAATATGCAGATGCTCGGTGGGGTCGAGCAGGCGAACATATTTTTCGCCTTCTTCTTCCGGCAATTTTTTTACTGCCATACCTAGCGCGCCGCCCCAGAAATTGGCGGCACTGTTTACGTCATCGGTTTGACAATCAATGATGAAGCCGCAGAGTTTGCTTTTGTGCATGGTGAATCAAGCCTCGAATGCCCCGTAACTGCGTAGTCTTTTGTAACGCATTTCAAGCAGGGTAGTGATGTCATGCTTTTCGAGTTCGACCAATTCTTCAAGAATGGTTTCTTTCAGGGTGGCTGCCATCGCAGCCGGATCGCGATGTGCTCCACCGAGGGGTTCTGGAATAATTCGATCAATCAGACTATGTTCAAACAAACGATTCGCTGTAATGCCCATGGCTTCGGCAGCATCGCGCGCCTTTTCGGCACTTTTCCAAAGAATTGATGCGCAACCTTCAGGAGTAATCACCGAGTAGGTGCTGTATTCCAGCATCAGGGTTCTGTCGCCGACGCCAATTGCTAACGCGCCACCCGAGCCGCCTTCGCCAATCACGGTGCAGATAATCGGCACTTTGAGTTCGGCCATTTCCAGAAGATTGCGAGCGATGGCTTCCGACTGGCCGCGTTCTTCGGCACCAATGCCGGGGTAGGCACCCATGGTGTCAATCAAGGTAATGAGCGGAAGTTTGAAACGCTCCGCCATCTTCATTAAACGCAACGCCTTGCGATAGCCTTCGGGACGCGGCATGCCGAAATTACGCCGAATTTTTTCCTTGGTATCGCGACCTTTTTGCTGGCCGATCACCATGAATGCACGACCATTGATGCGAGCCAAGCCACCGACAATGGCAGCGTCATCCGCGAAGGCACGATCACCGGCTAGCTCGTGGAATTCATCACAGATCAGGCCAAGATAATCCAGCGTGTATGGCCGCAGGGGATGGCGCGCCAATTGCGAAATTTGCCAAGGCGTCAATGCCTTGAAAATTTCGGCGGTGCGCGTTTTCAATTTCTTTTGTAGCCCACTGACCTCAGTATCGATATTGACAGCGGGTCCGGTACTTGCGCGTCGCAGTTCCTGGATTTTGGCTTCAAGATCGGCGATGGGTTGTTCAAAGTCGAGGAAATTGGGATTCATGGGCGGCTTGTTTTGCTTGTTTTGCTTGTTTGTGAGGATTCTAGCATCACTCGTATTGCTGTAGGAGCGCCTTCAGGCGCGACAGATCTGGCGAGGTTTATCGCGCCTGAAGGCGCTCCTACACCCAACAATCAATTAACCGCCAGCCACGGCTTGTGCAGCGTTAACGCTACTTGGGTAATTCCGGGTAACGCGCGCAAGGAGGAAATCAATTCCGGCTCACTGCGTACCGAGTTGGGCCCGTTCAAATCCAGCGTTCCCTGGCTCGTGGCGGTAAGAAGTTCCATACGCAGTGGTGTGCCGCCAGGACGGTATGCCGACATGATTTGCTGCATGCCTTCCCAAGTCCCTGCTTGGCGCAAATCGGCGCTGATCGACAAGCGCCGTCCTTGCTGTGAGCACAAGGCCTTGAAGTCCCAGCATTGTCTTGCACGCAAGGACATACCACCCGAGAAGTGATCTTCCGATAAACCACCCTCAATGACCAGAATGCGATCACGTGTGGCGAGTGCTCCGAATTGTTGAAATGCTTCGCGGAAAAAAGTCACTTCAAGCTGAGCATGGCCGTCTTCAATCTGCACGATGGCCATATTTTCGCCACGTCGGCGCACGCTGGTTACCAGCCCCGCCACGACCATGGCAGCTTCACCGCGATGATTCTTTTTTTCGCCCCAGATTTTTTCGCACTGACTCAAATCAAAACCGATCAGGTTTTGCAATTCATTACGCCATGGGTCGAGCGGATGCCCGCTCAGATAATGACCGAGCGTGTCACGCTCGCCATTGAGTTTTTGTTCGAGTGGCCAGTCATTTACCTGGACCAGTTCCAGATGAATTTCCGGTGTTGCACTGCCGCCAAATAAGGAGCTTTGCCCGGCGTCGCGTTCACGCGCCAATTGTTCGGTGGCACGGATGACTTCCGGCAATTGCTGCATCAGGCTCGCGCGATTACTTCCAAGTGAGTCCATGCCGCCGGCGTGAATCAAGGCTTCCAGAACACGACGATTGAGTTTGCCCGAATCAACACGCTTGCAGAAATCGAGCAGGTCTTTGAATTCGCCGCCGTTTAGACGCGTTTGGTATATCGCTTCGCATGCGCCACGGCCCACGCCCTTTACTGCACCCAGGCCATAGCGAACTGTTTTTGCATCGAGCGCATAAAACATATAACCCGAAGCATTCACATCGGGTGCCTTGACTTGCAGTTTCAAAGCTCGCGCTTCTTCGAGAAAATTAACCACTTTCTCGGTGTTGTCCATGTC
>JBOHYH010000137.1:0-15052 GCA_050737775.1 Arenimonas sp. | reverse complement strand
AGTGCCGCGTCCCCGGGCTGTTCGCGCCCCATAAACCAGGCCCACAGCTTATCGTCTTCGCAATCGAGCAAACGTAGGAAAACATCACGCTCGCTTGTAGGGGCTTGCTGGAATCGTTGGTCCAGATAACGCAGCATCAATTGATCAAGCTCACGCATACCACGGCGGCAACGCCAGCGGAGACGCTTGATTTCGGGGTCGTCAGTCATTTCAGAATACTCATCGCCATGCTGATCCACAGCGCCATTAGCACGGCAACGCTGGTCAGAAAGACATAAAAACGATGCATGACTTTGTTGTAGCTACATTGAATGAGACTGTGAATAACCCGCAAGCCAACATACAGCCAGGCCAATGCAATTAGCAACGGACTGGTTTGCTGCGTCACGGTTGCAAACAACAGGGCCGTATAAAAAAGGATAGGCGTCTCGAAAAGATTTCTGAAATTATCCGAAACGCGGGTGTCCGGCATTTTTGCCAGCAGTTCAATCGATGTTGAAATCGATTGAGGATGTATTTTATTGGCTTTCATTTGTGCGATGCGAGTAGACAACATGCGCAGCATTACCGAGATGGTCAGCAGGACAAGGACAAAGGCCGGCCAGAAAAATACTGTGTTATTCATTGATTCGCCTCTTGGTGGATGCGAGGAATCATAACGCAGTCGTTTTGCCGCAGCAGGAGCGGAAACCGCCAAGTGTGGCGGATATGACTGCACGACCGTGGGAGCTGGCTCACCAGCGATTTAAATTTTAATATTTCGATATTCTTGAAGATTCCATCGCTGGTGAACCAGCTGCCACTATTGCGTCGGCCGCAAGCGGCCTCCTACGGGTTTAGGCGCCACGCCGCTGCAACATCAGCTTCTTGATTTCACCAATTGCCTTTGCAGGATTCAAACCTTTCGGGCAAGTGCGAGCACAGTTCATGATGGTATGGCAGCGATAAAGTTTGAATGGATCTTCCAGATCATCCAGACGCGCACCCGTATCTTCGTCACGGCTATCGACAATCCAGCGATAGGCTTGCAGCAATACTGCCGGGCCCAGATAGCGATCACCATTCCACCAATAGCTTGGGCATGAGGTCGAGCAGCAGGCGCAGAGAATACATTCGTACAATCCATCAAGTTTGTCTCGATCCGCAGGCGATTGCAGGCGTTCGCCACTCGCAGGCGCCGAGCTTTGCGTACGAATCCAGGGTTTGATCGATGCATATTGCGCGTAAAAATGCGTCAGGTCCGGCACCAGATCCTTGATCACTGGCATATGCGGCAATGGATAAATCGGTACTTCTGCTTTTCCGCATTCACTGATGCCTTTGGTGCAAGCCAGTGTATTGGTACCGTCGATATTCATCGCGCAAGATCCGCAAATACCTTCGCGGCAGGAACGACGGAAAGTCAGGGTCGGGTCGATTTCATTTTTAATTTTGATCAATGCGTCGAGCACCATCGGGCCGCAGGTATCCATGTCGACGTCATAGGTATCGACGCGCGGATTCGAGTTGTCGTCCGGGTTCCATCGGTAAATCTTGAAGCTGCGAATATTCTTCGCAGCAGAAGCAGCCGGAAAGTGCTTGCCTTTGCCAATCTTCGAATTTTTTGGAAGCGTAAACTCTGCCATACGAACCTCGGGTTAGTCTTTCTGCTGCAACTGGCGCAACCAGCCGCCGCTCAGTACAAAGCGTGGAAAAGTGATGAATTGCTCGGTGAAGATGCGTGCGAAAAAATCGCCCGCGCCGTCGAACGGAATTGGTGCTTCGGTTTCGCGTTTATGCCCCAGACCTTGGCCGATAAAAGCAAAGATCATGGTGAATAGCGAAACTCCGGCAGCAAGCCATGCGCCATGCGCTAAAAGCCACACGGTGCAAAGAGCCGAGCAAATGAATAAGGGCACCAGCACGATATGCAGCAGCAAGTTGGTCACATCGCGATGATTGCGATCATAGCCTTGCCACTGCCATTGGATAGTTCCACCTTCGCGTGCCATGGTCAGGACCTTAATATTTCCGTTCGGCCGGTGGGATGGAATCCACTTCGGTGGTGAGCGAGCTCATATGCACGGGACGATAATCAATCGTGACCTTGCCCTTGTCGTCGATCCAGCTCAGCGTATGTTTCATCCATTCGGCATCATTACGTGTGGTGAAGTCCTCACGTGCGTGGGCACCGCGGGATTCCTTGCGGTTTTCTGCCGAGACCATCGTGACGACCGCCTGACCGAGCAGGTTTTGCAACTCCATGGTTTCGATCAGGTCGGAATTCCAGATCAATGAACGATCCGTTACTTTGACGTCTTCAAAGCTCTTGAAGGCTTCCTGAATTTTCGTAACGCCCTGCTGTAATGTTTCACCGGTGCGGAATACGGCGGCATCGTTTTGCATGATCGCCTGCATATTGTCGCGAATCTCGGCCGTGGGCGTACTGCCATTGGCGTTACGCAATTTGTCGAAATTGGCGAGCGATTTGTCGCAGGCGCTGGCCGGCAAGGATTTATGTGGCATGTTCGGCTTGATGGTTTCTGCAGCACGTATTGCCACTGCCCGGCCGAACACCACGAGATCAAGCAAGGAGTTCGAGCCAAGACGATTCGCACCATGCACAGACACGCAGGCAGCTTCACCGATGGAATACAGGCCAGGAACGACAGTATTCGGATTGCCATCTTTCAAGGTCACCACTTCGCCGTGGTAATTGGTTTGCAGGCCGCCCATGTTGTAGTGGACAGTCGGCAATACCGGAATTGCTTGTTTGGTGACATCGACGCCAGCGAAAATTTTCGCGGTCTCGGCAATGCCTGGTAATTTCTTGTGGATGACGTCCGGATCAAGGTGTGTCAAGTCCAAATGAATATGATCTTTCTTCGGACCAACACCACGGCCTTCACGGATTTCAATGGTCATCGAACGGCTGACCATGTCGCGTGGCGCGAGGTCTTTTACCGATGGCGCGTAGCGTTCCATGAAACGCTCGCCCTGACTGTTACGCAGAATGCCGCCTTCGCCACGTACGCCTTCGGTGATCAGACAGCCAGCACCGTAAATGCCGGTGGGATGGAATTGCACGAATTCCATATCCTGCAACGGCAGGCCAGCGCGTAATGCCATACCGCCACCGTCACCGGTACAGGTGTGGGCTGAAGTCGCCGAGAAGTAAGCGCGACCATAACCACCGGTAGCCAGCACAACGCCATGTGCACGGAACAGGTGCAAAGTGCCTTCGGCCATATCCAGCGCCAAAACACCGCGGCAAATACCCTCTTCGTCCATGATCAAATCGAGTGCGAAATATTCGATGAAGAACTTCGCATCGTGTTTCAGGGATTGCTGATAAAGCGTATGCAAGATTGCATGGCCGGTACGGTCGGCCGCTGCGCAAGTACGTTGCGCTGGCGGGCCTTTGCCGTATTTGGTGGTCATGCCGCCGAACGGGCGCTGGTAAATCTTGCCTTCTTCGGTACGCGAGAATGGAACGCCATAATGTTCGAGTTCGATAATGGCTGGAATGGCTTCGCGGCACATATATTCGATGGCATCTTGATCGCCCAACCAATCGGAACCCTTCACAGTATCGAAAAAATGATAACGCCAATCGTCTTCACCCATATTGCCCAGCGCTGCCGAAATGCCGCCCTGTGCTGCGACGGTATGCGAACGGGTTGGAAATACTTTCGTGATGCAGGCCGTTTGCAGGCCTTTCTGGGCCAGTCCGAAAGTCGCACGTAGACCCGCACCACCCGCTCCGACAACAATCATGTCGTATTTGTGTTCTGTAATTTTGTAAGCCGTCATGATGGAGTTTCGCCTCAGGCAGAAAATACGATGCGGCCAATCGCGATAATCGCGGCGATGGCAGCAATGGCATATGCAAATTTGATAATCAGCTGCAGGGTGATTTCCTGCCAGCCATGAATATAGTCTTCAACCACCACTTGCAGGCCCAAACGGGCATGCCAGAGCATTGCAATCATGAAGCTGACCAACAATGTAGCGTTCAGAGGTTTGGCAATCGCGGCCTTTACCGTGAACTGATCTGCTCCGATCAGGCTGACCGTAAAATAGATAAACCAAGGCGACAGTACCAACAGGGCGATGGCAGTGACGCGTTGCATCCACCAATGATTGACGCCGTCTTTTGCCGAGCCCAAGCCGCGAGCGGTGGCTAATGGATCGCGCATATTGTTCACAGTGCACCCCCGCGAAGCGCCAAGAACCAAAGCAAGCCGGTCAAGGCTACCGACATGAAGACGACCAGATAACCGGTCTTTTCAACCGTTGCAATATCCAGGCCCCAGCCAATATCCCAAAGCAGATGGCGAATGCCGTTTAACAGGTGGTAGATAAGGCAGGTAGAAAAAACGAACAATGCCAGTTTGCCAAACCAGGAGGCCAGGATTTTTTGGCACCATGCGTAACACTCGGTATCGGCAGCTATGCAGAGTAACCAGGCGGTCACTAGCAAGGCGCCTATGGCAAGTACAACGCCAGTCGCACGATGAATTATCGACAAGATGGTAGTGATTTGCGGTTTGTAAACTTGCAAGTGCGGAGATAACGGTCGCTGTCTAGCTGCCATGAAATGCTCTCTCTTTAAGTCGATCAATGATAGGAATTCAGATGCGACAGTTGCGTCAAAAATCGATGCAACGACCGTTTTTTTCCCAGTCGCCGTAACGTGTCGGCTCTGGCCCCTTGCGGCCACCTATTTCTATCGGCAGCTTAACATCGGTTTCTACGGGAGCTTCGGAAGGCTCCTGCGGAACAATGTCGTCTGCTTCTGGTTTCTGGCCTATCATCTGCATTCTTTCTCTAAAGAATAATTTTAATTCCCGCGCCTATGTCCGACAAGCTGAATTTTTCGACCGCATCATTGAGCAGACTGCAGAGTTTCAGTCTTTTGACGCTGGAAGGCCCTGATGCCGTGGCTTTCATCCAGGCGCAAAGCATGAATGATGTGAAGGCGCTGGTCGATGGCCAGTGGCACTGGAATGGTCTGTTAAACCCCAAAGGCCGCTTGATTGCGCTATTTGCACTGGTCCGAATTCGGGCTGACTTGCTATACCTGCTGTTACCGGATTTCTCCGCAGAAAAACTTGCACAACATTTGCAAGGTTTTGTTTTCAGAAGCAAGGTAAGACTGGTCTTCGATACCGACAAATTTTTTGCGGCAGAATTCGATTTTCAGTCTTCGCCCGGGCTTGAACGAGATTTTACTTTCGGCGAACTGGAACATGGCTTTTCCCTGGATTTTTCTTCAGATGCCAGTACAAGACGATTATGGGTTTTGCCCACCACATTGGCAGCGAACGTCCCGCATGACCTGAAAGCCGAGTCTGACTGGCGTGATGCGGACTTAATGCATGGCCTTCCAAGACTATCTGAAGCACAGACGGAACTTTGGACCCCGCAAATGCTCTGTCTTGAACGCTTGAATGCCCTTAGTCTCAAAAAAGGTTGCTACCCAGGCCAGGAAATTGTTGCTCGCACCCATTATCTTGGGCAGGCAAAACGGCAAGCCAGGCTCGTACAAGCCGAGCATCTTTCGGTCGGCGTTCTGATTTACCGGGCGGAAGAAAAAATTGGAGAAGTAATCTGCGTCGCGGCTCGGGAAAGCGTGGGGTTGGCAATATTACAAAACATTGCCGATTCCGATTTACTGGTTTGCGATGAAAACGAAGTGAAGCCTTTACAAGCTTTAACAGGATTACAGAGACCTGTTTAGCACTTTATGGGACTTTTTTTAGCACAAATATTGGCTTAAGGCGTATTCTTTGCTATATCGAGATTCGCAGGAGGAGGAACAAATGGGAAATCCAAAGATTAAACGTGTCGGGGTTTTGACTGGCTTTGTATTATTGTTTGCATCCATGCAGGCTGGCGCAGCGAACTACACCCTGACGGTTGAACCTAACTATCCACCGGCACAGGCGCAGGAAGTCTACAAACCTTTGCTGGCCTATCTCTCCAAATCTACCGGCCATACTTTCACATTGAAAATTGCGCCGAACTATCATGTTCATTGGCGTGACATGCGGAGTAAAGCCAAAGTCGACTTCGCATTTGAAGAAGCCCACTTCACCGATTATCGAGCCAAGCGTCAACGCATGATTCCGCTGGTACGCGTGGTCGAGCCGACCAAATACACCTTGCTCATTAGTGATGAGATGGCTTCAGGTGGTGCTCAAGGCTTGATCGGACACCGTATTACCAGTATGTCTTCCCCTAGCCTGGGCTATTTGTTGCTGGGTGAAATTTATCGAAACCCCATCGCACAGCCTGAAATCAAGTCCTTTGCCGCCAACTTGAAAGACGGCGTGGAAATGATTTTTGCCGGTGAATCCGATGGCGCCATGGTGCCGAGCTATATCGCCGATCAATACAGCAATTTGCAACCGGCCATGGTATCGCGTGAACTGCCGGGTCGTGCCCTTGCCGCCCATGAGACAGTGCCTGCCGATGTTCGCACAGCGGTGAAGAATGCCATGCTCAAACTGCATCTGGACAATAATCTGTTCGACGTTATCAGCGAATTGGGTACAGCCAAATTCGTACCTACCAATGCTGCGGCCTATTCTGGCAGTGAAAGCGTACTAAGCTCAGCTTATGGCTATGCACCACCTAGCTATCTAAAAGCCGCTGCTGCTCCTGCGCCAGTCAAAAAACCATAAAATCCTGATCGTTTCATACAAAAAACCCCAAGCAAGCTTGGGGTTTTTTATTGGCCGAAACCGGAATTATCCACCTTCAGCCTCAAAGTAAATCAGGTCATTGGCATTCACTGCCCCCGATTGCCCCATGCTAATGGTGCCGGATTTGCGAAGATGCAGTTCATCCCTGTGCAGCCGCAACTCTTCGTCCTGGCCAAACTTGATGTAGGTTGCATTAGTCGAACGATCGGCAATCATGAAATGGCCGCGCTTGAATTCGATCTGGGCATGACTACGGCTCACCCAATCGGCTTCAACTGTCAGGTTATTGGTGCCCTCGCGGCCCATCATGAAGGGTTCGGAGTTTTGATCGATTTCAATCAATTTGCCGCGATGTCGCAAAGTCAGCTTGGCAATGCTCTCCACTGCTCCCGGCAAGTCCTGCAAACGGATAGCGCTTTGCACCATCGTCATGCCTGAGGTGTCCTCCTGCCAGATAACATCGACAATATCGATCGGGAAGAGCTTTCCGTTGACCCGAGCTTTGCCCAGGCTGCGGGTTTCGGGCATTTTGCCTGAGACTGATTTAGTCGTTGTCAGAGTCGTAACGATTTGTTCGCGCTTGGCCAGCGATGCCATGCGGGCTGCGGTATTAACCGCATCGCCATAGACATCACCGTTTTCATCCAGCGCATCACCAAAATGAAGGCCTATGCGAATAGCCAGATTATCGCGAACGAAATTGATGTCTCGCGCCATTTTCCGTTGCATATCAACCGCAGCCAGAATGCCATTCATGGCGGCTGGCAAGGTGCACATGATTTCGTCGCCGATGGTCTTGATGACCCGGCCACCATGCTGCACACAGATATCCGACAAAGCCGTCAACACGGCAGAAATAAGGCGGCGCGCTTCAACGTCGCCTTTGGTCTCGAATATGCGGGTGCTGCCGCTGACATCGGCAAACAGAATGGCTTGTGGACGTGATGAACTCATAGGACGCAGTGTAACCCGAGAGAGCGAGCTTCGCAGCTCTACAGTAGACAGTTAACGAATTTAGACCAGTTCTCCGGCCATGGCGACGATGTCCGCCTCGCTTGGGATCACCAGAAATGCCGCACCTGCAAGTGGGGTGTAGGTGTCCTGTCCGACCACGCGGCGCAATGGTTTTGCGCCCTGCCCGGACTCGACAACGGCCGTAATAATACCCTCGCCTACGCCTGCGCTGCGGCGTCCTTCATCGACTACCATGATGCGAGCGCAGTCAGCTGCGTGTTTTGCGATTTCATCGGTATTGAGTGGCTGCAGCCAGCGCAAATCGACGACACGCACTTTCCAGCCATGGTTTTTCTCGATGTCGCGGGCGGCACGCAAACTCATCGGTACGCCATTGCCAAAGCTGAAAATCACCAGGTCTTTGGCAGTCTCGTTATAGACCCGGGCTGAACCGATCACCATAGATTCTTCTGGCGATGGATATTGGGTCAACCATTGCCCGTCTCCGGCTTCGTAAAGATCTTTTGTCATGTACAGCGCGATCGGTTCCAGATACGCGCAAACCCGGCCATCGACTTTCGCCAGCGCCATCATGCTGCGCAGCATGGTCGCGGCATCATCGCCACGGCTTGGGCAGCCCACGATCAGGCTTGGAATGTCTCGCAAGGCGGTAATTGAATTGTCATTGTGGAAATGGCCACCAAAGCCACGTTGATAACCCAGCGAGGCAATTCGCATCACCATCGGATTCCGGAATTGGCCATTGCTGAAAAATTGCAGCGAGCAGGCTTCACCGCGAATCTGGTCGCAGGCGTTATGAAAATACGCCAGATACTGGATTTCCGGCATTGGCAGCATGCCCATGTTTGCAAAGCCCTGGGCCAAACCCAGAATCATTGTTTCATCGAGCAATGTATTGAAAACGCGGGCGCCCTTGAACGATTTTTGCAGGCCTTTGGTGACGGTATAAACACCGCCCTTCTGGGCAACGTCTTCACCGAACAACAGGGTTTCCGGATATTTGCAGAACAAATCATGCAAGGCGTTATTGATTTGAATTGCCATATGGCGCGGCGCCAGTTTTTCCGGCAACTTCTCTTCGCCACCGAATATAGCAATGCGCTTTTCGGTGTAATCGGAACGATCCGCTTCGGCTTTGACTTTTTCCGGTGTGTAAGGCGCCAAGGGCGCCATTACATCGGCCAGGCTATCGAGTTTCGGCAGACTGTCGGCTTTGTCTGCCGCAGCAAAACAGAGTTTGCGGGTCGCCTCGTATTTAGCCAGCACTTCTGCTTTGCTCATCAAACCGGAACTTAAGGCGATTTCAGCCGAACGCAATAAGGGATCGCTAGCTTCGACTGCCATCAGTTCCTCAAAACTACGCCATTCGATTTCGAAATCAGTACCGGCATGGCCCATGATACGGGTGGTTTTGAGGTGCAGGAAAGTGGGACGACGCGTGTTGCGGCAATGATTTACCGCTCGAGCAACTTGCTCGTAGCCACTGGCAATGTCGAGCCCATCAGCAAAGAAATAATCCAGGCCTGGACGCTGCTGGAAAGCATTGGCAATCCATCCGCTCGGTGTTTTTACTGAAATACCGATGCCGTTGTCTTCGCAAACATATAGAACGGGCGCCGGTAATTTTTGATAAGCCGTCCATTGCGCGGTATTGAAAGCGGTCTGTGCAGTCGCGTGATTGCTGGAGGCATCACCGAAAGTGCAAATGGCAATTGAATCTTCCGGAATCGGCAACTGATGGCCAATTCGTTTGGCCTGTTCAATTGCGATTGCAGTACCCAATGCTTTCGGCAAATGCGATGCAATGGTCGAAGTTTGCGGCAGCACCCACAATGGCTTGCTGCCCCAGACCTTGTGGCGACCACCGGAGATGGGGTCTTCCTTGCTGGCGGCAAAACTCAGGGCCGAATCCATGATCGGGTCCATGCCCGGCAATTTACGGAAACGCTCGGCCATGAAACCGCCCGAACGGTAATGCAGGAAAGCCGGATCGGTATGGCGGGTCAAACGAGCGACCATCGCATTGCCTTCGTGGCCGGATGAACCAATCGTGTAAAAAACCTTGTTTTGCACACGAAGTACGCGGGCCATCAAATCAAGATGGCGGCTGATCAATTGCGATTCGAACAAATCGATGAAATCTTTTGCCGTGCACAGGCTGCCTGGAAGAATTTCTTCATCCGGCGTTGGTTTGCCGTCTACCTGACCGGACCAATTGTTGACGAATTCGACAAAGTTTTCATCGCAAACCAAGGCGCGGTTGACGTTTTTTTGACGGGCAGGAATCAGGACAGGCTGGGCAGACATAATATTTTTATCTTTGGATTAATTTTCTTGTGCCACAAAACCTGGTTGCGAACGGACACGTTGTAGCCAGTTTTGCAGATGGGAATAGCGGGATAAATCGAAACCACCGGTGGCGGCGTCGTGGGTGTAGGCGTAAAGCGCAATATCGGCTATCGAAAAACCGCTATCGACCAGATAGTCATGTTTTGCCAGATGTTTTTCCATCACGGCCAGTGCCTGATAACCACGTTCAAGCAAACGCGGCAAATCAGCATGGCGCTCGTGGTTTTCCGGCAGATATTTTTTAATGAAACGTGCGACAGCGACGTAAGGTTCGTGACTGTATTGCTCGAAAAACAACCATTGCAGAACATTCGCCTGCAGCCATTTGTCGTTCGGAAAAAGATGGGTGTCGCTAGCCAGATAACAAAGAATGGCGTTCGACTCCGGCAGATACTGCCCTGCTTCGGTTTGCAGTAATGGCACTTTGCCATTCAGATTTTTGGCGAGATATTCCGGCGTGCGGGTTTCACCTGCCGCGCTGTTTACTTCAACCCAGCGATAAGGCCGAGCCAAGATTTCGAGCAGTAACTGCACCTTGTAGCAATTGCCGGAAGATTTCATGCCATAGATGGTATTCATGAATTCACACCCCATCGTTTGCGGTTTTCAGACCATTGCTCGCGTGTCTGCTGCCAGACACCGATTTCCAGGCTCATGGGCGCCGGTAGCAATGCCTGGCGTTGGTATTTCGAGCCGAGTTTTTCGGCCAGTGCAATCGAGGGCAGATTTTCGGCAGCAATCGTGTGGATGACTTCCGGCCAATTCAAATTTTCAAACGACCAGTCAACGGTTGCTGCCGCAGCTTCAAGTGCGAAGCCCTTATGCCAAAAATCGGCATGCAGTCCCCAACCTACTTCCGTTCCAGGCCAATCGAGTGGCTGCCATGGGCCAATCCGACCTATCCATTTGCCACTGGATTTTTCAATCACGGAAAACATCGCATAGCCGTGCGCATTCCAACTGCCGATCATCGTCATCAGACTACGCCAGGCCATCGATGCCGATTGCACACCCCCCAGATGGCGCATGGTTTCTTCATGGGAAGCAAAACGTATCCATTCCTGCAGGTCGTCCAGTGTCGGGGGACGCAAGATCAGACGTTGAGTTTCGATGCTCAGGGATTTCATATTGTTCAAATGGCAGCCATTTGTAGTGAGACTTGCTTGGTAACTTCGCCATAGCTGCGCGTACCGACTTCCGAAAAACCGAAGCGTTCATGGAAACGCCGTGAAGCATGGTTCGGCGGATCAATATCAAATTCGCAGGTAATTCGCGCTACACCGCTGTTCCGGGCGAATTCGAAAATATCGCCATACAGCATGTTGCCGAGACCCTGGCCCTGGAAATTCTTGTCGACCACGATTCGATCAATATAGAGAAATTGATCGAAGTGTTCGGAAAACCAGACATAGTTGCTGCTGTCGTAGCCGGTGCCTTTTCGAAACGCCAATAAAAATCCGGCGATTTTTTCATCGTCAACGATAACGCGATGATAGGCAGCTTCAGCATGCAAGGCTTCCAGTCGAGCAGCGGTGAGCGGGCTCAGGAAATGCACGGACTCTTCGTTCAGTTGAAGAATCCGTGCAAAATCGGCTGCGCTGGCATCACGAATCAGCATGGATCATTAAAACGCGTTGATACCGGTCAACTCGCGACCGATAACCAGCTGATGCACGGTTTCGGTGCCTTCATAGGTAATCACCGATTCCAGATTCAAGGCATGACGAATCGGGCAATATTCCGTGGTGATACCGGCGCCGCCAAGAATGTCGCGAGCTTCGCGGGCGATGTCCAAGGCCATGCGCACATTATTCCATTTCGCCAGACTGACTTGAGCTGGCTGCATATTGCCGGCATCTTTCAAGCGGCCCAATTGCAGGCTCAATAATTGCGCCAAAGTAATGCGGCGTGCCATATCGGCCAGTTTCAATTGAATCGCTTGATTGGCGCCCAGTGGACGACCAAACAGGATGCGGGTTTTGCAATATTCGGTGACTTCGGTCAGGCAAGCCTGGGCAGCGCCAATCGGGCCCCAAGTGATGCCGTAACGGGCCTGGGTAAGGCAACCCAGCGGACCTTTCAAGCCTTTCACGTTTGGCAAACGGTTGGCATCAGGTACACGGACATTGTCGAAGAACAATGCTGAAGTTACCGAAGCGCGCAAACTCATTTTCTTGTGAATTTCCTGCGCCGCGAATCCTTTCATGTCTTTTTCGACGATAAAACCCTGGATACCTTCATCGGTCATCGCCCAGACAATCGCGATGTGCGCGAGGTTGCCGTTGGTAATCCACATCTTGGCGCCGTTGATAACCCAATCATCGCCATCTTTCTTAGCGGTGGTTTTCATGTTCATCGGATCGGAACCACCGTGTGGTTCGGTCAAACCGAAGCAGCCGATGATTTCGCCCTTGGCCATGCCGGGCAAATACTTCATGCGTTGTTCTTCGGTGCCGTAGGCAAAAATCGGATACATGCAGAGCGAACTTTGCACGGAAACGAAACTGCGAATACCGGAATCGCCACGCTCCAGTTCCTGGCAGATCAAACCATAGCTGACCGAGTTCAAACCGGCGCAGCCGTATTTTTCCGGCAGCGACGAACCCAGCAAACCCATCGAAGCAATTTCAGGTACCAGCTCTTTCGGGAAACGGCCTTCGCTGAACGCATCGCCGACAATCGGAATGATTTTTTCATCGGTAAAACGCGCCACAGCGTCTTGAATCATGCGTTCCTCTTCGGACAGCAGGGAGCGGATATCGTATAAATCGGTCGGATTGAGGGCCATGGGAGTAATGCCTGACGTGATAAAGACCGCTATTTTAACGGTTTATAAGCGGCAGCGGCACCCCCAAAACAGACATGGGCCAGCACGAAAAACCAGTGCCGTGGCCATACCTGGCGGCATGTTAAATAGGATTTATGGCATACGCTTAACCAGCGCCCTGTATTCGTGCTGAATTGACGTCAATTTTGATGTGCAATTCTGGAATTATGCGTGTTATACAACAAACTGATTTTCAGGAGTCAATCAATGTCCAACCCCCTGCTCGGCCCGATTCTTGGTTATGCGTCTCGCCTGCGATTTCCGACTTTGTTCAAGATCGTGGCAGCACTATTTATCATCGACCTGGTAACCCCTGATTTAATTCCGCTTCTTACATTCGGCATGCCATTCGATGAAATATTCATGGGCGCATTAACCTTGTTACTGGCGTCCTGGAAAGGTCGTGATGAAATACCGGAGCAAGTCAATAATCCGGCTTCAAAACCACCCATTGAAGGTCAGTTCAAGAAAGAGTGAAAATGGTCTTAGAGTTATTTGACAGCCACAGTCACCTGGATGCGCCTGAATTCGAGCATGATCGCAGTCTTGTCGTTTCACGTGCACAGGCAGAAGGCATAAAGCAGCAACTGTTGCCGGCAGTTGAATTTGCCAGCTGGAGTAACCTGAAAGATGTCTGCAACCGATACTCGGGGCTCTATCCAGCTTATGGTTTGCATCCGATGTACTTGAGTTGCCATCGTCCGGAACATATTCCGGCTTTGCGAAATTGGATAGAAGCTGAAAAACCGAATGCTGTAGGTGAATGTGGCCTGGATTTTTTTGTTGAAGGCCTGGATGCCGAGCTACAACGTTTCTATTTCATCGAACAGTTAACACTGGCACGTGAATTTGAATTGCCGGTGGTAGTGCATGCTCGTCGTGCCGTTGATGAAGTGATTGC
This sequence comes from Arenimonas sp., assembly GCA_050737775.1. Lineage (GTDB taxonomy): Bacteria > Pseudomonadota > Gammaproteobacteria > Xanthomonadales > Xanthomonadaceae > Arenimonas. Next base: position 1,311 of record JBOHYH010000137.1, on the reverse strand, counting down.
CAGCATCAAGAAGGTCGGCTCACTGAAGGGCGTGATTCATAGCTACTCGGGTAGCGAAGAACAGGCCAGACAATTATTCAATCTCGGATTTTCACTGGGTATTGGCGGCCCGATTACCTACGACCGAGCGCAACGTTTGCGCCGCTTGGTGACGAGCATGCCGATAGAGTTTTTGTTATTGGAAACGGACTCACCCGATCAACCCAATGCCGATTATCGTGGGCAACGCAATGAGCCTGCACACCTGGTTGATGTTCTGAAAGTGGTTGCCAAACTTCGGGGGCAATCGGAAGAAGAAATCGCTCGTATTACAACGGCAAATGCGGAAGCTCTTTTTTTATAAAATTTTTATTTTTTAAAAATGCAGCGTCTTTTCCACGCAGGCACGAAGCCAGTGCTGTTGCTTTGAGGCTTGAAGTCGCTGGGTCCCCGACAAGAGCGTTCGGGGATGACGGGGAAATATTTTTAAAAAGCATCGTCTTTCCCGCGCAGGCGGGAAGCCAGTGTCGTTGCTTTGAGGCTTGAAGTCGCTAGGTCCCCGACAAAAGCGTTCGGGGATGACGATCGAAAAAATCAATCCCGAACCGGGGTGACCGTGGCACCGGGTGTTACGTCACCGACAACATCGGCACCTTTCGGCGGCGTAAAAGTAAAATCGGTAGCCGTAAATTTGGGATTACGTTGCCACTGGGCAAAACTGATCACGGTACGCTGGCCCAATCCATCATAGAGCTCCATGCGTGCGAGACCTTTAGCCGTAAAACCCAACATGGCCTTTTCAAACGGCGCTTCATCCGGTTTTTTCGGTTTCAATAGCAGCCATTCAAGTCCATTCGATGTCGCTACTTCGGTAACCTTGAATTGGCGTTCCATCTCGGTGCTGTCAATCAAGACGGCCAATGGGCTATTGGATTCCTCGGCGCTCTGATTGCGGACCGTTACCTGCTCCAGATCGGGGTCGTAAATCCAAATGTGATTGCCGTCGGCCACGATCGTTTGTGGATAGGGCTTCAGTGTCTGCCAACGGAATTGACGGGGCGCTTTTAACTTCACCATGCCGGTTGATTTATCGCTCACCTTTCCTGCGGGGTTGTAAACCGTTTGTTCAAACGGGCTACTCAAGCCTTGCAGATTTTTCGTGAAAGTCGTCATTTGTTGACGGGCGCCAGCGTTTGCGGTGCCTGCCGTCAAGGCGAGCAAGATGAAAAGAGTACGGATCATGGTTTGCATATGTATTTACTAAAGAATTTCGTGGAGTGTGAAAGAGTGTCACTGAATGTAGAAACAATGCCGACGTAGCCCGGGTCATGG